>JAFYSU010000054.1 GCA_017559185.1 Oscillospiraceae bacterium | reverse complement strand
TTTATCATGCTTTCAACTTTTTGTCAAGCTTTTTCGATATTTTTCTTTATCTTTCGCTCAACCCTCGTTGACAGCTTGATTATTATATCATGCCCTCTCGCTTTTGTCAACTGCTTTTTCTAAGAAATTTTGTTGTCCCTCATCTGTGGGTCTTCCGTTTCTCGTTTCCAGCAGTCCCTCGCGAGACAGCTTTAAGATAATACCACTCATTTAAGGCAAAGTCAAGCTTTTTTTCGGCTTTTTTTTACTTTTTTCTACCTTTGCAATATATTGTGTCATAAAGTTTCAAAAAGACACAATATATTGCAGCTTTATAAAGCTACCATTTAATTTTTTTACATAAGAAAACCCCTTTTCAAAATAAAAGGGGTTTTCTATTAAATATTTCCTATACAATATAATCTGAAAATTCGTATCCCTCATCACGGCACCAATCAATAAAGTCACCCAATATTTCGGTGTTGGTCGAAGATACCGCATGCAAAAGATAAATCGCACCGGGATGTGCTTTCTCTTTAAGGTTGCTTAATGCTTCATCGCAATCCGGCTGCTCGTCAACAAGCCAATCCTTGTATGCAAAACTCCAGAATACACTGCGGTAACCAATCTCACTCACTATTGCAAGAGACTGTTCGCTGAATGCACCTGTAGGATAACGGAAGAGATTCATATCATAATCGAATTCTTCCTTTATATAATTATGAAGCTCTACTATTTCATTATATTGTTCCTCTGCCGACAGTTCAGGCATTATTAAATGATTTACACTGTGGTTTGCCACAACATGCCCTTCATCTATCATGCGCTGTATAAGCTCAGGGTTTCCTTTTGCGTACGGCATGGTTACAAAAAATACTGCCGGACAATCCTTTTCTTTAAGAACATCCAGTATTTTTTCAGTATATCCGTTTTCATAACCCTCATCAAAGGTCAAATAAATTTTGTTTGTATTTTCGGCAATGAAATCGGCATCCAAATCACCATATTTCTGCTGATATGAAACTGCACCCTGCGAACGATTATTTCCATCAACAGGGCCGCCCGGACCCCAGCCAAGCACTGTATTGTCCAGCTCTTCAAGTCCGTCAAAATCATCGCTCAGCCTTGGAACCGTCATCTCAGGTTTTTCGTCATCTTCTTCCTCAACTTCCGGTTCTTCCTCAGGCAGCTCTTCGGGAACTTCAAGTTCTTCGTAATCTTTGTATTCTTCCGTATTTTCTTCCGCCACTATCTCACGCGGCTTTTCTTCCGCACTGGTGCGGTCTGCACATGCTGTCATACCCAGCGCAAGAACCATACTCAAAAATACAGCCAAGGCTTTATCTTTCATTGTACAAACACCGTCTTTCCGCAACGGAAAAATTCCGTTCTTTATCAAGATTAGTTTTTCTTATTTTTTTGCTTTAATTCACCGCTGTACTATTTTTCTTTCTTAGAAACTCCGCTTTCAAATTCCGCTTCTTCACCATCAGCCTGTTCTGCGGTCTGCTCATCCTGCGGCTGTTCTTCCTTAGGCGGTGTAATATCGGCATCGGGATAACCAAGCTTAACCATCATTTCAAGCTGGTCAAACATTCTTTTTCCCTGTCCCTCCATAGCAGCAAGGTCAAACTCATAAAAGTTTTCGTTCTTCAAACAATCACTCGTGCTGTACCCCGGCTGAGATATAAGCTTGTGCAAATCAATATGACTGCTGTAAAAAACTATCTGCGGATTCATGCTTTGTCTTACATCTTCGGGAAGTACCCATGAAAAATACTCTCCTGCAATGTTTTCGTATCCAATCTCCTCCAACAGCTTTCCTTCAAAGCTGTCACCCGTTGCCGCAGTGTAATAAGGCTGCGCTATATAAAGTGCTTTCATCGGTTCTTCTGCTTCGGCTGTTCCGTGCTGCATTCCCTCCACACGCCTCATTAAAGGCTTGTAAAAGCTTTCTGCCGCTGCAATTCCGTCATGCTTGCCGTCAAATATTCCTCCTACGGCTTTATACAGTTCTTCCAACTGCTGCAAATTTTTAGCCCTTGGCAAAACACAAACTTCCGCACCCATCTGCTGAATCATTCTTAAATCACTGTCAGTCATTGGGGTACCTGTAATTACCACCTGTGCCTTAAGTGATTTTATTACCCGCAAATCAGGATTCATTGCTGTTCCGCACACTGTAACGCGCGAAGCCTGTTCGGGGTAAGTACAATTTTCACTTACGCCCACAAGCCTTTTTTGCAGTCCCATGTCGTATATTATCTCAGTAATCGACGGTGACAGCGAAACCACCCTTGCAGGTCTTTCCAAAATTGAAGCATTAAGCGACGAATATTCTACCATATAAGGAAAATTCGGATCAGGCGGCGGAGCTTCCTCCTTTGGCTTACACGCCGCCGCTGCAAAAACCAGCAGACATGCGGCTGCTGCCGCCAAAACTTTCTTCATCTGCATAATACCTCCGTAATTTTTATTTTACTGTTGTACCGGTATAATAATGCTGCAAAATTTGTTTGTAATTATTACCACTTTTTGCAAGCTGTTCGGCACCAAGCTGACTCATGCCTACACCATGTCCGTAACCGTATGTGGTAAACAAAAATTCTCCGTTTTTATACTCAACATCAAAAGCATGGGAGTATATCTTGCTTTTCATCAATCCCTCACGGAACTGACGACCAGTAATTTTTTTACCCGCTACCGTTACTGATTTTATGTACATGTCGTTATCATATGTTTGCAGGTCATCAATCCACTCGTCAGGGTCACCATAATCCTCAGGGTCAATATTAAGATAGCTTTCTATATACGATGCCATTGTCTCCTCACTCAGCTTGGCGGTTGCACCGTAATATTTATTTGTACGCTTGTCTTCGGGCGCTTCAACACTGGTCAAATATGCTATACTCCCGCCCCAAACATCTTTTGCACTGTTAGTAACACCTGCCGAGCATGAATAGTATGTTGTGTTGCAAATCTTGCCACCGTAATACACACCCTCACCCAAAACAGCCTTTACCGCCTGTTTTACATCGTCGGTCACCGGTGTTTTAAGCAATACAGACGGCGCAGTTCCCTGCGAGTTGTTATATCTAATATAACTGTAAGCGGCAACCGCCTGTGCTTTAAGTGCCTCTTGGTGGAATGTTGCACCCATTTCATTCTGAACAACTTGACAAATCAAATCATAGGTATCGTAGGTCTTTGTAGCTCCGCCTACTTTTACCTTTAATGTTTCCGGAACAGCCAATGCTTTAAAGCTATTATCCTCTTTTTTCTTAGCAGTTGAAGAGCTCGATGTGCTTTCCGATTGTTTTTTTACTCCTCCGGTGTAGTCTTTTTCAAACATACGGCAAAAACCGCAGGTACATGGGCAGTAATTAGGGTCGCCCGTACAGTTTTCGTGGTATGACGAAAATAGGCAGCCTTCACATTTACAATCTTCCTTATTATTTGAAGCTTTTGTTGTATTACCTGCCTGCTGTTTTTGCTGTGCTTGCTGTTGTCTTTGCTGTATCTCTTGCGCAATTGCTTGGGACTGCTGTGTCTGCTGCGCTGCTTGCTGTGTCTGCTGCGCTGCCTGCTGAGTCTGCTGCGCTGCCTGCTGAGTCTGCTGCGCCGCCTGCTGTGTCTGCTGCGCTGCCTGCTGTGTCTGCTGCGCTGCCTGTGATTCATTTACTTCATCTTCAACTGTTTCCTCAGCAGTATTTTCACCTTCCTGAACTTCTTCCTCTTGTTCTTCCTCATATGGCTGGTTTATCACAGGAATATACTCTGTACCGTTTGGCTTTGTACCGCCGTACAGTTCATACCATACATCAGGCATTAACGGTGATGGATTTAACTTCGCTTCTTTTGTACTTACCTTTCGGCTTTCACCTATACGCACTTTACGGGCAACAACAACAAAGCGTGCATCATCAAATTCGTAACTGCATGTGGAAAGGGTAAGCAGCTTGTCATCGGCACTAACATCCACTCCTGTTATTATGAGTGAGCGTTTCATTACCTCTTTAAGATACTCCTCGGTATCTTTACCGCTGTCTGCATCAACAAATTCATGGTAAGGGAATATCTCACCATGTTCGGAATTATTATTAGTAATAAATACCGAAATTATTTTATAATCGCGGTCACGGTAAACACTGTCAAATGTTATTATTGGATGCTCTTTGTAAAACTCAATGTCCTGATACTGCAAAAGCGGAGCAAACATCTGCCCATCAGTCATGTTATGACCGAAAATCAAAATGTTATCGCTTTCATCATCAAGTTCAGCATCGGCATCCACAAATGGCGCACCATGCGGAATTGTGTTTTTGTAAAAGTCATGGGTTAAATAATACTCGTTATCGTCCCCCTGCACTACCGGATAAGAAATGGAAGTCCCCTCAATATCAAGCCAACCTGCAATATCTTCATTCACCGCATAAAGACCCGCAAATTTATTTTGATAATCCTTCGGGTATCCTTCTACCTTGTCCGACTTTTCCTCATAAATTTGTTCCAGCTGTGTGTAATGCTTTTCGTTCATGTAGGACTGCATGTAATGGTGTCCCAAGTATCCCACAGACCCAATAAACACAAACGCACACACAAGCAATATCATCTTTTGCAGCTTTGAATATTTGGCTTTTTCTCCTGTTCGTTTCTTTGCAGGAGTATTTTTAGCTCTTTTTGTTTTTTCCTCAAAAGCTGCCTTTTTTTCCACAGCAGCTTTTGGAGCTGTTTTTTCTTCATGCTTTATCGGCGGCAGACTTTTTAAAAAATCACGCGCCTGCGCATGTACAAAACTTGACGATTCCTCAAAGCTTTCTTTTTTGCAAAGAATACGCAGAAATTCATCATATATAATTACCTTGCTGTCTGCATCGGTAAAGTTTTCTTTATATTCCTTTGCTTTTTCCATGTCGCTGTCAAGCAGCTGTACGGTTCTGCTTTCACCGTTTTTTACAAAGAATTTAAAGATATAAGGAATTGCAAATCGTGCAAAGCAATCGGATACTTGGCTTCTGTCTCCGCACAGGCAAATAATAACCTGTTCGTCCTTGCTCAAAGCAAATCCGTTGATTCCAAGTACTTCTGCATCTTTTGGCACAGCAAAACGCTCATGCTCATCATCCATTGGCAGTCCCAACACCTTGGACATAATATTAGCTGCCTTATTTACAGGTTCGGCAGTCACAAGAATAATAAGGTCGTTTTCCTGTGTCGCCTTGCTAAGCTCCATAACAGCCTGCTGAAAATTCTTTACAGAAACACCCGATTGTGATGTCATTCCCGCATATTCAAGTTCATTTTCAAGGTTTTCACCCTGCAAAAAACCTTCTGCCGCTATTTCGCTGTTCACTAAAATGAATTTTACTCTCATAAGCCAGCCCTTTCCCTTCATTTAAAGAAAGCTTTTATACACCCAAATTGCTTTAAAACTCAATTTTTACAATTGCCCGTTTTATCTGCTCAAACCAATAACAAATTTCAATTTTTCCGTTTATTAAACACATTCGTCACATAAACGCAATGTATCAATTTATTATATCACATTTTTCACACTCTTTTACAACCGATTTTTAAACATTCACTCGAATTTATTTGGAATATGCGGAAAAATAAGCTAATCCCCCGTAAAGCTTAATATTTATACTTTTACAAAAAAAGGCAAGCAATCCTGCACGATTGCCTGCCTTAGGGTGTATTTTAAAATTATTCAAGTTCTGTTTTTGCCGCAGGTGCAGATTTTTTAAACAAAAACGACAGCTTTGTTTCCGAAACTATAACGGCAGCAAAAATCATAACAAAACCGCAGAACAATCTCACAGTAAGCTGTTCGCCGTAAAGCAGCATGGAGAATACCACCCCAAGCACCGACTCCAAACTCAAAATAATTGCAGCTTCGGCAGGCGGTGTATTTTTTTGTCCCACAACCTGAAAAAGCAAAGCAACTGCGGTCGCAAATACCGCAAGGTACAACATACCCAATGTAGAGCGCATCGTCCAAACAGCAGGCAGCTGCTCAAACAAGCCTCCCACTATCCACGAAAACACAGCACAGTACCCAAACTGCAAAATTGTTATTAAAACAGGGTCTGCACCCTTACTGAATTTTGCAACGGCAACCATGTGAGCTGCGTAAAAAAATCCGCCTGCTAATGTAAGTGCATCACCCATTCTTATTGAAAGGTCGCCGTCAAGCGAAACCAATCCAATACCAATAATACACATTACAGCTGCTGAAAAGTTGAAAACATCAGGCTTTACCTTATCAGTTATCCAAAATAAAAACGGTACCAACACGCAGTAAACAGCTGTTAAAAACGCATTTTTTCCAGGTGTTGTATCGGTAATTCCTATTGTCTGCAATCCGTATGCAGTAAACAAACAAAAACCAATAATACCGCTGTTTATAAAATATTTCTTGTTAAGCTCACTAAGCTTTCTTCTGAATATAAACGCAAGCAGCAAACAGCCTATGGTAAACCTGAATGCCAAAAGCATAAACGGTGAAAAAACATCAACTGCGTCTTTTACCACAACAAACGAGCTTCCCCATATAAGAGCCGCAGCAAACAGGCATATTCTTGCTTCAATACCGGTAGATTTCATTGCCTATTACCGTTCCCTTTTCTTGCTGTTGTCAGCTTTTTTCTTAAGCGGCTTTTTGCGTACCGAATACCCAAATGTGCCAAGCGGCTTTCCAACCGAAAAATATGTTCCGTGTGCATAACACAGCAGCTCCATTTTTTCCATCATCAATCTGCCCTGTTCATCAAGGTACTGTTCGTCAACATTAACACCAACAATATCCGCAAGGAACATATCGTGTGTGCCCAACGCAGTTACCGAACGCACCTTACACTCAAGACTTACGGGACATTCAGCAATAAGCGGTGCTTTAACATGATTAGCCTGCTCCTTAGTCAAACCAAACTTTGCAAATTTGTCAACCTCTCTGCCCGAACGACAACCGCAAAAATCTATTGTTTTTACAAGCTTTTTAACAGGAAGATTAAGCACAAATTCCCCTGTTTTTTGAATAAGGTCATAACTGTATCTGCTTGGTCTTATTGAAACATATGTAACAGGCGGCTGTGTATTTACAATACCTGTCCATGCCGCTGTCATAACATTGGCTTCCTCCATTGTACCGCAACTAACTAAAACAGGCGGTACCGGTGCAAGCAGTGCACCGCCCTTCCAAGATTGTTTGCTCATTATTGAACCCGTCTCCTTTATAACGAATTAAAGCGAAAAAGCACTATAATTCATGATTATATCATGCTTTTCCCCGAAATAAAAGTGAATTGTTTAAACAAAAAATCAAAACCGCCGTATAATTTTACGGCGGTTTTTCTGGATTTAATTGTTAGCTTGCTTTTGCAATTATTTCATCATAATAGTTGTCCATCCACCTAAGACGCTCAACACAGTAAATATATAAATTATCAACAGTATCTTCTCCGTCATAATTTGTCCACCATGTGTTTATATCTCTGGTAAATGATGCACTTTGATTTATTTTGTCGTTATTTTCCCATATAATGCCGCTTATATTTTCTGTTGTATAAACTTCATCACGGAGTTCTTTCCAACGCTGCGCCATCATAATGTCAAGTTCAGGATAAATCTTTTTCATGTTTTTGTATTCCTGACGCAAAACACTTCTATTCATGCTTTTTTCGTAGTTATAATCATTATAACCATATTCCTCAATCCAAGCAATCCCAAAACTCATATCAGTATCCCACGGAACAAGATACAATTCATATCCTTCGTCTATGCTTCGCAGCAAATAGTACATATTTTTGTTTCCACAATTATCTCCTGACGAACAATAATTTAAAAGCAAATTTACATCAATAAAATTATTAATATTCATTCTGCTTCCATTTTTATTATTTAACGCATCGTCAAGTATCTCAATTGCTTTAGTATATTCTATTGGAGAATATACTACTTCATATGTATCTATTACATCTTTTTCCTTCCAAATTTGCTTTCCTTTTATCAAAATATCTCTATCTTTATTCAGATTAAGGTATTTTTCATCAATTCTGCGCTGAAGCATGTACAATCCATGATATTCACCGTTTATCACAACTTCAACATATTCACTATTGGACATTTTTAAATTATGTTCTGTACTTTTTTCAAGTGAATTCCAAAGCTCAATCGCCAATTTTTCTCGAATTTTGGTATCTTCAAGACTTAACGGATTTAAAATCCAGTCGTCATCTTCACCCATTCCAAGCAAGTTAAGATTGTTATTTTCACCGTTTTTATTTTTTAATGCAACTTTTAAGGGCTTCTTTCCATACATTGCTGCTGTAGCACCCCTTATATGCCACTCAGCATTACTTTTGTTGAATGTAAAGCTTTCTGTTGAAGGGTCATAACCACTGCAAATGCTGAACTCACCCGAAATAATAGCCCTGCCCTCATCGTCTTTTCTGTCTGTTTCAACACCGTTAAGATTTATTACAGGCAAGGTAGAAATTACAACATATACTCTTTGAAAATTCTGACCTTCTTTGAGTATTATTTGAAGCGTCATATCGTTAGCTGTACATTCACGCAAATTATACAGTTCATAACTTCTTACAATGTAAAGCTCAGCATCCGGATTTGTCGAACCAAATTCGCCAACAAGTTTGTGATAGTCCGACAGTGCTTCAACTGGCTGAGATATGTATACAACTTTGTCAGCATATGCAGCTGCTTTTTCACTATTAAATGTAATTTGGCTTAAATCCAAATTATCAACTTCTTTAAATTGTTTCAGGTATTCCTCACCCACTGTAGGCACACCCATACAAAAGCCTCGTTCAATAACGGTCATAACTAAAACAAAAACTGCAAGCACACCTATCATCCGCAGAATAATACCCGATCTGAATTTTCTTTTATCAATCATCTTATTCTCCCTACGGACATTAAACGGTAGTATAAAAATCACCGTTTACAGCCATTCTTCCCAAATAGTATTTAGAAAAAGCAGTTTGCCTGAGTTTACCAATTTCAAGCTGTTCCGCTATAATATCAGGCAGAAATTCGTCATACTTTACTTCCAAAATATTTACTCCGGACGGCAAAACAGGTATATTTCCTTCAACTTTTTCGTCAAAAAACGAATTAATGCTTCTGCTCGCACGAATACAGCGGTCAAATGTTATTCTAACATTTCCGCTTGTGTGAATAAATGCAGTTCTTTCGTAAGTTATAATAATTTTCGGACGAAGATTAGACACCTTGCTTTTTAAAAGGAATTGATTAAGCGGTTTTCTGTCGTCATACAAAAACTGCATTTTTCCGGCAATAATTTCGTTATACTCATCATTGCTAATGCTGCAAACTCTTTTTTTTGTATAACCGTTTTTCTTTTCCTTTATTTCAAGGTTTATCGGTGAAGCATTTGCACCATATGTCCTTATACGGTATTTGCTTCTTAAATCTACACCTGTTTCAATTTCATCCATGCAGCTGTTTTTATCGTCATCAAAATAAATGCTTCTAATTTCGTAACAGTCACCATACTGGTTGCTGTCCTGTTCCATTACAGCACCCAGTCTTCTTGCTATAACAGCCAGCTCCATATCAGTCACAAGGTATTTTTTTTCAACACGATATTCCATTGACTACCACCCAACGATTAAAATCTTACTTCACCATCGTGAGTCATCATATGGACAGACGAAACTCCGGATATTTCGCAAACATTTTTTACAAGCTCTGCTTCCTTTTCTGTCTGCATTTCCAAAATCCATTCAACGCCTTTTTTATTTATGCTGCGGCTGCGTACAGTACATGATTTACATTGATTTTTAACGCTGCTTATAAGTTCTTTTTCCACATCAACAGACTCAGCTTCTACAATAAGCAAGCAAGGAGTACGCAGCAATGGTACATAATCCAAAGCCATAACAAGTACAGCTACCACTATACTCAATATAACAGCAAGCTTAAACAAACCTGCACCTGTAACTATACCCATGCTTATACTCCAAAACAGGTATGTTAAATCGGCAGGGTCTTTTACAGCATTACGAAAACGAACAATGGACAAAGCACCAACCATACCCAAACTGATGGTAAGGTTGCTTCCCATTGCCATAATTATAGCAGCTGTTATTACAGGCAGTGTAGCCAGCGATTTATTAAAGCCTCTGTTATAAAATCCGCTTTTATTGTTTGTTCTGTAAATAAAATAAATGAACAATCCCAACAAAATTGCAATTACAAGTGTTACTGTAATCGAAACTGCTGAAAGGTCACCCGCTTGTGATTTTTCCAAAACAGATTTTTTTATAACATCACTAAAGCTCATTTTTTACTCCTAACCAAAACTACAAGCTATTACGCTTTTTTTACAAATTCAGATTTAAGGCTCATTGCACCAAAGCCCGGAATATTACAGTCAATGTTGTGGTCGCTGTCATACACCAGACGGATATTTTTAACCTTTGTTCCCTGTTTAAGCGGACCGGAAGCACCCTTTACCTTCAAGTCCTTAATAATTGTAATGGTATCGCCATCCTGCAAAATATTGCCGTTAGCATCTTTAATTGCATTTGCTTCAGCTTCGGCAGCAGCTTGGCTTGGGTTCCATTCATGAGCACATTCAGGGCAAACCAACAGTGCACCATCTTCGTAAACATATTCGCAAGAGCATTTCGGACAATTTGGTAAAGACATTATATTCTCTCCTTTAAAAGTTATAGATAGTATGATTTTATCATATCTTGCTGTAAAAATCATCATTATTTTAAAAACTGCTGTAAAAAACATAAATTTACAATATTTTTTTTTCAAACTATTTTCTTGGAACAAAAAAAGTGGTAAAGTAAAAATGTATTATTTTTCTGCTCATTTTACATTAAGGGGTATGATACATATGAAAAAGATTTATGAAGGTAAAACCAAAGATGTTTACAGCCTTGAAAACGGCAATGTAATGCTCAAATTCAAAGACGACTGCACCGGTAAAGACGGCGTTTTTGACCCAGGCGAAAACACTGTTGGTCTGACCATCGAAGGCATTGGCAAAGCAAACCTTGTTTCTTCCATTCACTACTTTGAACTGCTCAAAAAAGCAGGCATCAAAACTCACTATGTAAGCGCTGATATCGAAAACGCAACAATGGAAGTTCTTCCTGCAAAAGTTTTCGGTCATGGTCTTGAAGTTATCTGCCGTCTGGTTGCTACCGGCAGCTTTATCCGCAGATACGGTGAATACATCGAAAACGGTACACCACTTGAAGGCGGCTATGTTGAATGCACCTTCAAAAACGATGCACTGGGCGACCCACTTGTAACAGGCGAAGGTCTTGCTGCACTTGGCATCATGACTCCTGAAATGTTCCAGAGCATGAAAGAACAGACTCTCAAAATCACCAAAATCGTTGCTGAAGACCTTAAATCCATCGGTCTTGATTTGTGGGATATCAAATTCGAGTTCGGTTACAACAACGACGAAGTTATCCTTATCGACGAAATTGCTTCCGGCAATATGCGTGTTTACAAGGACGGCGTTATCGTTCCACCGGTTGAACTCACAAAACTCATCAACAACAGATAATTTTAAAAAAATTAATGCCGCAGGCTTAAAGCCTGCGGCAATTTTTTTATTCTTCGGTTTCGTTAACCTCTTCGCCACTTGCACCTTCTGTGCCTACAGCTTCGGTTTCTTCATCTTCACGCGGAGTACGCGCCAAAGATATAACCTTGTTTTCGCCATTGGTACGCATTACACGCACACCGCCGGCATATCGGCTCTGTACCGAAATCTGGTCAACAGGAATACGAATAATAACACCGTCATCGGTGATAAGAATAATATCCTCATCATCGTTAACCATGCGTATACCTGCAACCTTACCGTTTTTGTCCGCATAGTAGTTGCGGCTTCCCTTACCGCCCCTGTTCTGAACATTGTATTCATCAGGATTTGTGCGTCTGCCAAGACCCGTTTCGGAAACGGTAAGCAAGGTTTTGCCTTCGGAAACATTAGCCATGCCAACAACAACATCACCTTCAGCAAGGCTTATTGCTTTAAATCCGCGGGCAGTTCTGCCTATGCTTCTTGCATCGGTTTCATTAAAGCGTATAGCCATACCCTCACGAGTAGCAACAATAAGGTCATCATTACCCGATGTAATTTTTACCCATGCAAGCTCATCGCCTTCGTCAAGGTTAATTGCAATAAGACCACTCTTACGAACATTTTTGTACATCGAAAGCTCAGTACGCTTAATAATACCGTTACGAGTTACCATTACAAGGTAACGCTCGTCCATGTTCAAGTCGCTCATCTGAATTATAGATGTAATTTTTTCATCCTTTTCAATCGGAATAATATTAACAATATTATCCCCACGGCTTGTTCTGGAGGACTCTGCTATTTCGTAAGCCTTAATACGGAACATTCTGCCCTTGTCGGTAAAGAACATGATGTAATCGTGAGTAGAACAGGTAAACAGTTCTTCAACAAAATCTTCTTCACGACGGTTCATGCCGGAAATACCTCTGCCGCCTCTGCGCTGTGTTTTGTAAACATCCATTGGCTGACGCTTAATGTAACCAAAATGTGTAAGTGTAATAACACATTTTTCTTCCGGAATAAGGTCTTCAATATCAACCTCACCCGATACAGCAGCAATTTCTGTTCGGCGTTCGTCAGCATATTTATCCTTAATTTCCTGAAGGTCATTTTTAATAATTCCGGTTACACGGTATTCATGCTCAAGAATATCAAGGTAATCCGCAATTTTTTCTCTTACCGCTGCAAGCTCGTCTTCAATCTTTTGTCTTTCAAGACCGGAAAGCTGTCCCAAACGCATCGCAACAATTGCGGAAGCCTGCTCGTCGGAAAGTCCAAAGCGTTCTGTAAGTGCTGCCTTAGCTGCAGGAGTATCTTTAGACGAACGAATTATCTGGATAACCTCGTCAATATTGTCCTGCGCAATCATCAAGCCTTCCAAAATGTGGGCTCTTTCCTGCGCCTTTTTCAGCTCGAAGCGTGTGCGTCTTGTTATTATTTCAATCTGGAAACGAATGTAGTTTTCCATGATTTGTTTAAGTGTAAGAACCTTTGGAACACCGTCAACAAGCGCAAGCAGAATAGCACCTATTGTTTCCTGCATTTGTGTGTAACGGTAAAGCTGGTTAAGTACTACCTGTGCATTTGCATCTCTTTTAAGAGTAATAACAATACGCATACCTGTACGAGCCGAAGACTCATCTGTAAGGTCAGCAATCTGGTCAATGCGTTTTTCTTTTACAAGCTCGGCAATGCTTTCAACCAGTCTTGATTTATTTACCATGTAAGGTATTTCGGTAACAACTATTCTTTCTCTGCCGTTTTTTGTTTCTTCAATATGAGCCTTTGCACGAACGGCAATTTTACCTCTGCCGGTAGCGTAAGCGGAACGAATACCGCTTCTTCCCATTATAATACCGCCTGTAGGCAGGTCAGGTCCTTTAACAAACTGCATAAGCTCGTCAAGTTCAGCCTCAGGATTATCAATAAGGTGGCAAACACCGTCAATTACCTCGCCAAGATTGTGCGGAGGAATATTTGTTGCCATACCAACCGCAATACCTGTTGAACCGTTAACCAGCATATTTGGAAAACGGCTTGGCAAAAACACAGGCTCCTGCAGATTATCATCGTAGTTAGGCATGAAATCCACAGTATCCTTGTCAATATCGGTAAGCATATGAGTAGAAATTTTACTCATTTTAGCTTCGGTATAACGGTAAGCAGCAGGCGGGTCACCGTCAACCGAACCAAAGTTACCGTGACCATGAACCAACGGATGACGCATGGAAAAATCCTGCGCCAAACGAACCATTGCATCGTAAACGGAAGCATCACCGTGTGGGTGGAACTTACCAAGCACCGAACCTACGGTATCTGCCGATTTTCTGAATCCTTTTTCGGGAGTCAGCCCGTTAAGATACATGGTATACAAAATTCTTCTGTGAACAGGTTTAAGACCGTCACGCACATCAGGCAATGCACGGCCTACTATAACCGACATGGAATAATCCAAATAAGATTTTTTCATCTCATTTTGAATATCCACCCCGATTATTTTTCCTTCTGTATGCATTATATTTCTTCCCTCCAACAACTTTCGAAAAAATCGAAAGCTTTACGAAAAGCATTGTAATTAAATGTCCAAGTTTTTTACATACTGTGCATTCTGCTCGATAAATTCACGACGCGGACCAACCTTATCGCCCATAAGAATGGTAAAAATTTCATCGGCAGCCTGTGCATCTTCCATATCAACACGAAGCATGGTGCGTGTTGCAGGGTCCATTGTGGTTTCCCAAAGCTGGTCAGGGTCCATTTCACCAAGACCTTTGTAACGCTGAACATCAGTTTTACCACCGTCTGGGTAAAGCTGTGCAATGGCTTCATCGCGTTCTTCTTCGGTATAAGCATAAATGTGTTTTTTACCGCGCGATACTTTGAACAGCGGCGGCTGTGCAAGGTAAATGTTTCCGTTTTCAATAAGCGGGCGCATAAAACGGAAGAAGAATGTAAGCAAAAGTGTGCGGATATGTGCACCGTCAACATCGGCGTCCGCCATAATAACAACTTTTCCGTAACGCAGCTTGGAAAGGTCAATTTCATCACCAATACCGCAGCCCAAAGCAGTTACAACAGGTGTAAGCTTGTCGTTGCCGTAAACCTTATCAATTCTTGCTCGTTCAACATTAAGCATTTTACCCCACAACGGAAGAATTGCCTGGAACTTGGAGTCTCGTCCCTGTTTAGCCGAACCACCCGCAGAGTCACCCTCTACTATGAACAATTCGGTAAGTGCAGGGTCTCTTTCCGAACAATCTGCCAATTTACCCGGAAGCGAAGCTGTTTCCAAAGCGGATTTACGGCGTGTAAGGTCTCTTGCGCGTCTTGCAGCCTCACGAGCCTTTGCAGCTGTAAATGCTTTATCCATAATCGAACGGGCAACAGCAGGATTTTCTTCAAAGTAAGTGGTAAGTTTTTCGTAAACCATACCATCAACAAGCGGACGCGCTTCGGTGCTTCCAAGTTTTGCTTTTGTCTGTCCTTCAAACTGTGCTTCGGTAATTTTAACCGAAACTATTGCGGTAACACCCTCACGAACATCCTCACCGGTAAGGTTTTTATCGCCCTCTTTAAGCATGCCAATTTTTCGTGCGTAATCATTAAATGCACGGGTAAGAGCTGCTTTAAAGCCTGCTTCATGAGTACCGCCGTCAGTTGTATTAATGTTATTTGCAAACGAAAGTACAAGCTCGTTGTAGCTGTCGGTATACTGCATTGCAACCTCTGCAATGCTGTCACCGTCTTTTACTGAAAAGTAAAGTATTTCTTCATGAATTTGGTCAACAGCTTTTTTGTTGTTTATATACTCAACAAAGCTGCGAATACCACCCTCATAATGCAGCTGCTCCGTGCGTTTTTCTTCACCTCTAAGGTCGCTGAAAATAATATTAATGCCTGCATTAAGGAAAGACTGTTCACGCAAACGGGTAAGCAGAACATCGTATTCGTATTCAACGGTTTCAAAAATGGTATCATCAGCACGGAACGAAATTTGTGTACCGCGTTCGGTTGTTTCACCAATGCATTTAAGGTCTTCGGTAGGAACACCTTTTTCAAAACGCTGGAAATAACGGTTTTTACCGTCACATACTTCAACTTCAAGCCAGTGTGAAAGCGCATTTACTACCGATGCACCAACCCCGTGCAAACCACCGGATACTTTATACCCGCCGCCGCCGAATTTGCCCCCTGCATGAAGCACCGTAAATACTACGGTAACCGCAGGAAGACCGGTTTTATTTTGTATACCTACTGGAATACCACGGCCGTTATCCTTTACACGAATAATATTATCCGGAAGAATGTCTACCTCAATGTCGGTACAATGTCCCGCAAGTGCTTCGTCAATGGAGTTGTCTACAATTTCATACACAAGATGATGCAAACCCTTTGCACCAGTGGAACCAATGTACATCCCCGGACGCTTTCTTACAGCGTCAAGTCCTTCAAGCACCTGTATTTGGTCGGCGCCGTACTCCACATTTTCCTGTTCAATGTTCAAGTTAGGATTATTTTCCAAGTTTTATGCCTCCACTTCTGCCGTTATTTCAAAATAACGCGTATAAAAGCTTTTATAAAAAATCTTTTAAAACAAATTTCTTCCCTGACGCTTTTTAAGCGTTGCCGACGATATCTGCGATATATAAACAGTCGGCTCATTTTTTTTATCACGACACACAACAAATGTTTTAGGAAGGTCGTCGGTTACATTTACTACCTGTCCGGAACGCTCACACGCAGTAAAATACTCCTTTGTTATCTTTGATACCGACGCTGTATCAATATCAAAAATTCCAATAATATCCTTTTCTCTTACCACTACATCCTGTCCCAAATGCAGATACATAACCTCACCTCATTCCGTATCTTCGCTAATAACTCCCGCTTCCATGTAAAAGGTTTTTCCTGCCTGCAAATCTTTAAAGTACCCCTTGTCGCAGCAGGTAATAAACACCTGTCTGCCTTTAAGATGATTAAGCAGGTAATCTCTGCGGCTGTTGTCAAGCTCGCTCATTACATCGTCAAGAAGTATAACGGGATGTTCACCTGTCGTATTATAAAGTATTCCACATTCTGCCAGTTTTAATGCCAGAACACAGCTTCTCTGCTGACCTTGTGAACCGTAGGCTCTAAGCGAAACCGAATCTATCATGATATTAATATCATCACGATGTATCCCAACAGATGTACTTCCCTGTACAAGGTCATTTTTTCTGGCATTTTTTAATGCCAGTGCCATGCTTTCGGCTATTTTTTCTCTTGGGATTTCTTCTTCAATGGGTTTATCAAACCAACCGGCACAGTAACTCATGGTCATTTTTTCGCTGCCCTTTGATATACCCGAATAAATTTCCTCACACAAGGGTGACAGCAAATTGATATATCTAAGCCTTGCCGAAGCTATTGCCGTACCGTACTTTACAAGCTGCTCATCCCAAATATCAATCATATCAATCAGCGAAGAATGATACTGTGCATCCTTCAAGGTACTGTTTCTTTGCAGCAGCAGCTTGTTGTACGCCGAAATATATCTTGAATACTGCGGCATAAGCTGGCCAATTGCAGTATCAAGAAAATTTCTTCTTTCATCGGGGCCGTCTTTTACAAGCGAAAGATGGTCCGGCGAAAAAACAACAGCATTAAAATTTCCCTTTAAACCACTCACGCTTTTTTGCTGTATTTCGTTCAGCAAAATTTTTTTATTTCCTGCATGAAAAGCAATTTTTGCAGTTTGGTCACGCTGCTGACCAAAAAAGCAAAGCTCAATTCCCGCAAAATTTTTTTTGAACGGCAAATAATCGCTGTCCTTTGCACCGCGGAAACTGCGTGAACCGGTAAAAAGCCATATTGCTTCAATAAGATTGGTTTTACCCTGTGCGTTGTTGCCGTAAATTATATTTACACCGTCACACGGCTCAATAACGGCAGGTTCAAGATTTCTAAACCCATTAAGGCTTATTTTTGTTACCCTCATGAATTTCCGTTGGCATCCTCTACAATGAATGTCCATTCGTCTACTTCAACCTTATCACCGGGACGAAGTTTTTTTCCTCTCATAAGGCAAACCTCACCGTTAACCTTAACAAGCCCTTCTTGAATAATTTCTTTTGCCATTCCGCCTGTTTCCACTGCGGAAGCAAACTTCAAAAAGCTGTCAAGCTTTATAAATTCCGTAGAAATAGCAATTTTTTCTGTTTTCATATTATCCTATTCCTTTTCAGCTTAATTTTCACTTTTAAGTCTTACAGGCAGTACAAGGAACAAAAATCTGTCATCATCAATCGGAACTATACGCATTGGCGCAAGCGGACCTCCAAGCAGCAGCTTTACCTTTTCGCAGCCTGCCGCTTTCAAAGCATCAAGCAGATAACGGTTGTTAAATCCCATTTCCAGCTTGCTTCCTTTAAGCTCACAAGGACAACTGTCGTATGCTTTGCCTATAGATGTTGTACAGTTTATATGTATTGTATTTTCTTCAAATGTTACTCTAAGCGGACTGCGCAGCTTGTCGCTAATCAAAAGCGATGTTCTTTCCACGCTTTCAATAAGCTCGCGAACATTAACAACAGCTTCGGAAACCTCTCCTGTTGGAATAGCTGCTTTATAATCCAAAAATTCGCCTTCAAGCAAACGGGAAATAACCTGATAATTTTCAATTCTGAATATAATGTGTCTTCTTGAAAGGAAAAGTTCTGCCTGTGCAGGTTCTTCCTTATCATCTTTTATAAGCTTGGAAACCTCGGACAATGTTTTTCCGGGAACAATAAATTCCATGTCACCGCCAAAAAGTATTGCTTCCCTGCGCAGCGCAAGACGATAACCGTCAACCGAAACAAGGTTGGCAGCTCCGTCTTTTATATCAAACATACTTCCTTTGTGAACAGGTTTGCTGTCGGATGTCGCAACTGCAAACAGTGTTTGTCCAATCATGGATTTTAATGTTTCTTGGTCAATGGTAACCGACTCACCTTCTGTAATTTCAGGAAGGTCAGGGTATTCATCTGGGTCTATGCCCAATATTGTGTATTCGGTTGCACCGCCTCTTATTACGGTAAGGAATTTATTATCTGTTTCAATGGATATTGTATCGCTTGGAATACCGCGAATCATATCAAACAAAAGTTTTGCCGAAAGAACAATCTTTCCTTCTTCTTTTATGTTAGCGTCCATAACTGTTACTATACCCATTTCAAGGTCATAGCCGGTAAGTGTAAGCTGGTTGCCCTGTGCTTTAAGCAAAATTCCTTCTAACGCCATTATCGGACTTTTCGAGGAAACTGCTCTTGTTACATTGGACAGTGCTGTTACTAAAGGTGCCTTTTCACAAAACAGCTTCATTGGAAAACCAACTCCTTTCATCACATTTATTTTTCAACCTTACATAAATTCGTAGATTATATAAATAATATAATTATATTTATTTTAGTAGTAGTAGTAGGGGCAGTGGATTTGTTAAAACCTTTATTTTTCCCTTTAACAAAGCCTTTTTTCTATACTGCACCCAAAATAAAACCCGTGAAGATTTATGTTGATATGTTTAATTGGAAAATCACTATTAACACCTATGTTGAAAACATGGTTGAAAATGTTGAAAATCTACTGAAAATTCTGTGGATAACAAAGCCGGATAAAATTTGATTACGATGCTGCATTAAAAAGTTGAGATGTTAATAACTTCGTAATGTTAAAAAATCAAAAAATAAAGAAAATATATGCACGATTTTTAAAATATTAATGTATAATTATTCATTAATATTAGTTATCGCGTATATTTTTTATTATGTCATCAACAGTATCTTTAATATGAGAATTGCTTTTGAGTGTTTCTTCCATTTTGTTTATGCTGTAAACAACGGTGGAATGGTCACGGCCGCCGAATTCTTCACCTATCGAAGCCATTGACATTTGTGTAATTTCGCGAACTGCATACATTGCAACCTGACGCGCGGTGGAAATTTGAGCAGCACGCTTGTTGGAGCGAATATCGTCGGATGTAACACCGTAGGTTCTTGCAACTTCGGATATAATGCGCTCAACGGTAACAGGTATTGGCTGATTTTCGTTTAGAATATCGCGAATGGAGTTTTGTGCTACCATGATGGACGGCGGTGTGTTTGTAAGGGTTTTGTATGCATTCATCTTTTTAACAACACCCTCAAGCTGACGAATGTTGTTTTTAATTCTGTTTGCAATGTATTCGCTTACATCTGCCGGAATATCAAGTTTAAGCAGCTCCGCCTTACGCTTAATAATAGCTATTCTTGTTTCGTAATCAGGTGGCTGAACATCTGCAACAAGTCCCCATTCAAAACGGGTGCGAAGACGGTCCTCAAGGGTTTTTATTTCCTTAGGCGGACGGTCGGATGTAAGAACTATCTGCTTGCCGGACTCGTGCAGTGCATTAAATGTATGGAAGAATTCTTCCTGTGTTCTTTCTTTACCGCCAATAAACTGAATGTCGTCCACCAAAAGTACATCGGCTTGGCGGTACTTATCGTGAAACTGTGCTGTTGTGGCGGAGTTAATTGCGTCAATAAGCTCGTTGGTGAAAACCTCACCCTTAACATATACAATGTTAAAGTTAGGATTGTTGTTTTTTATTTCAGAAGAAATAGCATACAAAAGGTGAGTTTTTCCAAGACCGGAATCACCATAAATAAACAACGGGTTGTAAGCCTTTGCAGGAGTATTTGCAACCGCTACGCTTGCAGCGTGTGCAAATTTGTTGGAAGAACCAACTATAAAGGTAGAGAAGGTGTACTCGTAATCACCTTTATTATTGTTATTTTCTTCCGCTTCATTGCTGACTTGCTGTGAAGCAGCAGGAATATTTGTACTTTTTGGAGACAGCGGGTCGCGAAGGTCTTGGTCGCAAAGAATTTCCACCTTAACGGGAAAGCCCATGAGCTCTTCAAAGCACTGTGCTATTATTTGCATATAGCGTTTTTCTACTATACCTTTTCTAAAGCTGCTGCCCGCCATAAGTTTTGCTGTGTCGTCGGTCATTTCAACAGCTGTTATGGGCTGTATCCATTGGTTGTAGGCAGCATCGCATATTAATTTTTTGCGATTGATATCAAGTTTTACTTGATCCCAAACCTCACTGAATGAATTCATAAATGATCTTCCCCCTTAACCTTTCCTATGATACAAATCAAACTCCCGTAAAGGTAATAAATATTCATGTTAAAAAGTAATGTAAAAGCTGTTGAAAACCCTGTATTCAAATTAAAAAAATGGTGGAGAAAAAAGTTTTCCCCACTCTTTCAAAAAAACTTTACACAAAAAATAAATGCGAAAAATCACATGTCGTGTTAAATTATGTTTAATATATGTTTGCAATATCATTCTACCATAAAAATGCCTCTATTTTCAAGAAATAAAAAATTATTTTTAAAGTTTCGTTTAAGCTGTACAAACATAAAATAAGCCTATTTTTGCCCCTCTGATGAAATTGGGATAAATTTTTTACAATTTTTAAAAAATAAATAAATCAATATATAGCGACTGCACTGCAAATAATCAAAGCAAAAAAACAATATATGGTGAAAAATTGGAAAAAGTAATTTTACCGATGACTTAAAATAATAAAAAAAACTTGACAAACAAGGGGTTTTTACTGTATAATCTGAGTCTGAAAAGGTTTCGTGCCGGAAGGAGGGTATTTACGTGATTAGAACTTATCAGCCTAAAAAGCTTCAGAGAAAAAAAGAGCATGGCTTTAGAAAAAGAATGTCCACTAAAAACGGACGCAAAGTTCTGGCAAGAAGACGGTCTAAAGGCAGAAAGCAACTGACCTATTGATTTTCCGTGTGGCCGCTGAATTGCCAGTGGCCTTTTTTCTTTGTGGAACATAACCTACGGCTAAGTACAGTAAATAATAATTTTCTGTCTTTAGCTGCTTAATGCAACTTATCCTTAAAAAAGGACAAGCCGGAAATCCCTGTTAGCATAGCCTGTATTTTTACTAAAAAGGCATGAAGCGGGGATTTTTTGAGTTATCTGCCTATATGTATCAAGATTAAGTAATACGGATGATTTTAATATTATCTACCTTATTATATATACAGGCGTGATTTAAAGGAGTCTCAAAAAATGACGAAATGGGTATCGCTTACCTTAAACAAGGATTTCAGAAGATTGTACTACAAGGGAAAAAGCAGTGTTCATCCCATGCTGGTGACCTATGCAATGAAAAACCGTTTGGGATGTATCAGAATAGGAATAACAACATCCAAAAAAGTTGGATGTGCTGTTGAGCGCAACCGTGCAAGGCGAGTAATACGCGCTGCTATACGCGCTTGCGAAATGCCTGCTGACTGCGGATGGGATTTTGTTTTTGTGGCTCGCACAAAAACTGCCTCAATTAAATCTACCGAATTGGAACCGGTAATAAAAAAACACATCGAAACCTTAACAACCAATCAAAATACCGCAAAAGCAGGAAAATAAAATGAAAAGCCTGATATTATTATTGATTCGCGCATATCAAAAATTTATATCACCTTACACACCAAGGTATTGCAGGTTTTATCCTACCTGTTCTGCTTATGCATTTACCGCTATTGAACGATTTGGTGCGGTAAAGGGGGGCTGGCTTGCCATTAAAAGGATTTGTAAATGCCATCCGTTTCATTCGGGCGGTATTGATTATGTTCCAACGACTCTTCCCCACCACAAACACCACAGCAAGAGTCAAGATTAAAAAAAGCCCTTAATTGGAAAAGGGCGGCATCGGGGTTGCCGATGCTTAATTTTAGTTAAGTAGGAAAAAGCTTTCCTCAAACGATTTGGAGGACAAATACCAATGAGAATTTTAGGTTATCCTTTGGGTTGGATAATGTATTGGCTTTACCATCATGTTACCAACAATTATGCATTTGCACTGCTGCTTTTCACAGTTGCAGTTCGTTTTGTTTTGGTACCGCTTGCAGTAAAACAGCAAAAAGCAAGTGTAAAAATGGCTGCATTTAAACCGCAGATTGACCAGATAAACAAAAAGTACAAAAACAATCCTCAAAAAGCACAAGAAGAACTTCAGCAGCTTTATGTTGAAGAAAACTTTAACCCAATGGGCGGATGTCTGCCTGTGCTTATTCAGTTCCCAATACTGTTTGGTCTTATCGATGTTATCTACCGTCCAATTTCGCACATCATTCGTCCAGGTGCTGCAGTAATTGAACAGGCATCGGCTATAGCAAAGAAAATGTTTGAAGACCCTGCTCTCAGCGGAGCACTCGGTCGTTCCAATACCTATTCACCGGAAATCGACATCATTAAAGCAGTTCGTTATGCTTCCGAGCATGGAACAGGTGCTTTTGATGCACTTGGTGCGGATTTTGTAACAGCAGTAAACGATTTTCAGTTCAGCCTTTTCGGAATAAGCCTTGGCGATATTCCTGTGCTCAACCCTGCTGATGCACCAAGCTTGTCCCTTTATTTTATACTGCTGCTTGTTCCTATTCTTTCCGGTGTAACTTCCTACATTCTTACAATGTTCACAAACCGCAACACAGCTGCAGCAGCTGACGAACAAACAATGGCAATGACACGCAGCATGGCTATAATGATGCCGCTGATGTCTGTTTACATCGCATTTAAAGTTCCTGTTGCTGTTGGTATGTACTGGGTTATCAGCAACATTCTCATGATGATTCAAACAATGATTCTTTACAAAGTAATGAATCCTCAGGAGCTGGCTCAAAAGGCTATTGAAGAAATGGAAGAACGCCGTCAGCTTGCCAGAGAAGAACGCCGTAAAGCAAAAGAACTGGCAAAACAGGGCGACGAAGAAGCGGCAAAAAAATCTCTTTCTCAAAAAGAAATCAATCGTCAAAAACTTGCAGCAGCACGCAAAAGAGATGCTGAAAAGTACGGCGAAGAATATGTAGATGTTACAGATGAAGATTTGAAACACTGATTTTTGTGAGGAGGAAGTCAGAAATGATAAGAGAAGTAATCGAAACCGGCAAAACCGTAGAAGAAGCTCTTGCTGCAGGCAGAGAAAAAATTGGAAACCCAAATGCTGAATTTGAAATTCTGGAAACTCCTAAAAAAGGACTTTTCGGATTTAGAACAACACCTGCAAAAGTTCGTGTTTTTGTTGTTGAAGAGGAAAAACCACAGCCTGTACAGCAAGCAGCTCCTGTTAAAGAAGCAGCACCTGCACCTGTTGCAGAACATGTACAGCCTGTAAGTGAAACAGCAGCAGAAGAAACTAAACCGCTTAACATTCCACAGGAAAAAATTGATATCGCTGTAAACTACCTTAACAATGTTCTTACAACAATGGGTACCGAAAACTACACAATCACACCTGTTGTAAAAGAAGACAGCCTTTGCCTTGCATTGGAATGTGAAGACCTTGGCTTCATTATTGGCAGACGCGGCGAAACACTCGACGCTCTGCAGTACCTTACCGGTCTGGTGGTAAACCGCAGCGAAGGCGATTACATTCGTGTTACTCTGGATTGCGGCAACTTCCGTGAAAAACGCGAAAAAACTCTGGAAGGCCTTGCAAAACGCCTTTCCAAAAATGTACTGCGCAGCGGTCGCAGCATAACACTTGAACCAATGAACCCTTACGAACGCCGCACAATTCATGCAACTGTTGCAGCTATCGAAGGTGTTACATCTTCTTCCATTGGCGAAGAACCAAACCGTCGTGTTGTTATTGCTTCAACCAACCCACGCAAACCAAGATACAACAAAAACGGTGGCGGCGGTCATCGCGGTGGTTATCGTGACGGCGGCAGACGCGGTTTTGACGATAACAAATCCCGCGGCGGCAAAGGCGGATTTAACAAAGGCAGAGCTCCTCACAAAGAGCGTACTGCACCTTACGAACCAAAAACAGTTCGTGAAAATCCACCAAGCGAAGCTAAAGCAGTAGAAACTCAGCTGTACGGAAAAGTTGAGCTTTAAACAATTTGTTGAAAGATGTGCAAAAAATCCATTCCCATTATAATTTGGGAATGGATTTTTTTATTTGTGATATTTACTTCCTGCCGCAATTGTAAATCCACGGTAGATTTGTTCCATAAGCATTACCCTTGCAAGCTGGTGCGGAAATGTCATTGGAGACATGGAAAGTCGCAGCTTGCTTTTTTGTTTTACTGCTTGTGAAAGACCATGTGAACCGCCAATTGCAAAAACCAAATGACTTGCCCCGTCAAGAGCAAATTCCTGTATTTTTTTTGAAAGCTCGGGGGAGGAAAGCTCCTTGCCTTCAATACACATGGAAACAAGGCAGCTGTCCTTGCCAAGCCTTGCAAGTATTTGATTTCCTTCCTCCTCAAGGCATTTTTCAATCTGAGCAGGGGAGGGGTCATCGGGAAGGCGGTATTCTTTAAGCTCGGTAACAGTAAATTGGCAGTATGCACCAAGTCGTTTGGAGTATTCCGCACACGCTTCACGCAGGTAGCTTTCTTTAAGTTTTCCTATTGCAACAATCTCAACTTTTAACAATACAACACCTCCATTGTTGAAAAAAATAATATTTTTATAAAGAACTGCAAACTAAAAGCTTTCCGCCCGTTTTGGGTGCAACATCAAGTGTAAAATCCTTGTCCTGCACAAATCCGTTTTCACTTAGCTTTGAAATACAGCTTTGTTTTGCAAGCAGCGGAAGATTATTCTGACAGCTTAAATGTGCAAGAATAAAATTTTTGCTGCCATGCTGTACAAGTTTGTGAACGGCATCGGCGCAGCCTTGGTTGCTCAAATGACCTAAGGAAGAGCGTATACGCTTTTTTACTATGTAAGGGTATGGCCCAAAATCAAGCAGAGAGTCATCGTAGTTTGACTCAATCACTACTGTACCGCACCCTTTAAGTCCATTAAACACAGTCTGGTTAAATTCGCCTATATCGGTAGCGTAGCCAATTTCACTGTTATCGGGCATACCAAGTCTAAAACCAAGGCTTCCCACACTATCATGCGGTGTGCAAAAGGGAGTAATATGTATTTCGCCCACATCAAAACCATTTTCATCTGCTTCATTTAAAACAGTATTCGCAGGAAGTGTAATATTATCTTCAATATATTCCAAAACCTGCTTGCTTGCATAAATTGGAATGTTCAGTTTTTTTAAAAGAACGCTAAGTGCTTTTACATGGTCTACATGCTCATGTGTTATGAGTATGCCTTTAATTTGTTCGGCATCAAGCTCAAAATTTTTTATTGTTTGAAGAATGTTTCGGCAGGAAGTACCTGCATCAATAAGCAGTGCGGTGCTTCCGCCTGAAATGTATGTACTGTTTCCGCTGCTGGAGCTTGCCAATGTGCAAATGCGTGACATTTTTACACACCTTTCATTAAAATTGCAAACTTAAAGGGACGGCAGGTTCAGTCGTCCCTTTAAAATTTTATTTACAGCAGTTTTCTTATATTTGGGAGTGTTAAAACTATTGCTGCCCAAATTCCTTGATAAAGCAAGAGGTGTGTAAAGCTTAAAACTGCAATTTCGCCTCTTACACACAGGAATGTGAGTATGCCGTAGCCAATCATAATGGAGAATATCTGAAGTATTATTCCAAGCGAAATGCTGCTCTTAACATTTATTGCGCCGATTATGGATTTTACCATGGTTGTGTTTCTTCCCATAAATCCAACTTTTGCAGCTGCTTTGTCGCGCAGCACACACTGCTCGTTAAACATACGGTGTGTTTCGGCAGGGAAGATGTGCAGCAGTTCTTTTGGGTAATCCATAAGCTCGCTTAATTTTTCGGCAGTAAGATTTGCGTTGCAGGTATTAACAAACAGCATAATACCTTCGTCGGCAAGTCTGTCGGTAAGGTTTAGTGTTTCATCGTTCAAGCGGTAGCTCAAAACAAACATCGAGCAAAGTTGTCCCGCGCTGGAAAGATAAAGCACCTCTCTGCCGTCGCTTGTAAAACGGCGTTCAAAATCGGCAGGCGGTGGAGTTATACCGTGTTCTTTAAGCTGTTCACGGTTTCCAATTAAAATCTGCTTGCCGTCAACATAAGCCGAAATCCCCATGTTGTCTTCGTAATTAAACGATTGAACGGGACGCAGCATTTTTGTGTTTCCGCCAATAAGCTGATTGAATACGGAAGTAAGTGTTCCTTCCTGCGAAAGTATAACGCTTGCAGCATCAACTATTATTTCATCAATACGGCTTTCATCAAAGGTTTTTATACCGTGAAGCACAACATTGTCGGAATGAATAAGGTCGTAGTCGTTAAGTGTCACACCCTCAAGATGACTGCATTCTTCAACAGCGGAATAACCGCTTACCATACCGCCCTCTTGTGTAAGCAGCGAGCTTAATCTGTCCAAAGGCAGGTTAACTGTGAGTGTAGCCGTAAACGATGAACAAACCGCAAGTATTGCCGCAAAAGCATGGAATGGGGACAAAAGCTGTTTGCCCGCAGCAAAAAAGCAAACAATGGACATTACCAACGCACCAAAAATACAAATTGGAGCAAGGTAACGGTAAATGCTGTCGGTTGGGTCTTCGCTGTAGCTGTTATCCAAAAATGCAGCAAGGTGTTTGGTTGGCTGCGGATATGCTATTTCGTAGCTGTCAAGGTCAATACCGTTTGTAAGGCTTCGTAAAAATTCCTTGTTGTCAATAAGATTCATGCTGTACTTAACACAATCGGACGAAACAAGCTTAAAATTGCGTACAATACGGTTTGTCTGCATTATTTGACCAAGAATATTAAACAAAAAGCAAAGTATAACTACCGAAAAAATCAGTGTCCCGCTGTATGCAGCAGCAGCTTCGGGACGGCTTAAAAATACAATTCCTTGTATCACGGCAGCAATACCTGCAAGTGCAGGCAGCGTATTAGCATTAGCTCTCATTTTAAACAGGGAAATAAGCCCTGTTCCCACAATGTCATGGCAAACTATCATCGAAAGCATACCAACAACAGTATGAACTGTTATAAAGTTACGCATATCTCGTTCCGGCCACATAAACTCCGGAAGTGGAAGTGCCTGAACTTGTGCCGAAAAAGAAAGATATACCGAAATAACAAGCAAAATAAAAGAAAGTGCAAGGCGTATAACAAGCCCTTTTTTCTTCTTTATAAAGCCCGAAACAATTTGTGCTTTGTCATTTGCCGAGTTGTAATCGTTTTCGGGTGCAAGGTCGGTTGTTTTGTGTGTCAGTGCGTAGGATTTTTCAATAGGGTCGTATTCTTCTTCCTCCATTGCAAAATCCATCTGAACACCGCCGCGTCCAAGCTTGCGGCCCACTCGGGAGGGGAGTTCCTGTGTTGAATCGCCAAATCCAAACACATTGTCATCGTCATCATTATTTTTTGTAAAAAATCCGCGTCCAAGCTTTGGCAGGTTAACCCTTGTGTCTTCGGAATCGTCATCATCCTCGTCATCAAGGCTGTCGTATCTGCTCCAGTTTGTTTTGGCGGGAACATTTTTTTTCAATGTACGGGAAGTAATTGGTTTTGCAAAATCGTCCTCATATTCTTCCTCGTTTTCATCGGGTGCAAAGTATTCGTTTACCTTGTTAATTGTGTTGCCTAATCTGCGGCGCATTGGGGAAGGTTCGGAGTCATCCTCATATAATTTTGCAAAACGCGAAGGCTTTTGTACATCATCATCACGGCCGGCTTGAGCCGAAACCGATTCGTAAGGGAATTTTTCGGCTTCGGGGGCAGAATTCAGCTTTGGTCTTGCGGCAGGTTTGGTTGTAGGTCTTACAGCAGGTTTTACTGCCGGATTTTCAGCTTTTTCAATGGGAGGCGTTGCCTGCTGCACAGTGGAAATATATTGTTTTCCGCTTTGTTTACTGGCTTTTTTTCGCTTTATCTCCGCAAGTATATCATCAACTTCGTAATCTTTACTCAATTGCAGCTGTCCTCCTTTGTTTTTATTAATTAAGTCAGATTATTTTGCACGATATCCGCCGCGCTGGCGTGCAACCTCGTACATCAAAATCCCTGCTGCTACCGAAGCATTAAGGGAATTAATTTTACCGTTCATAGGCAGCGAAAGAACAAAATCACATTCTTCTTTAAGCAGTCGGCTTATTCCTTCACCTTCGGAGCCTATAACCAAAGCAACACCACCGGACATATCTGTCTGACACCATGTTTGACCATCCATGTCAGCTCCATACACCCAAATGCCTTTTTTCTTCAAATCTTTAACTGTTGCAACAAGGTTGGAAACTCTTGCCACAGGCATATGCTCGATTGCGCCTGCACTTGTTTTAGCAACGGTTGCAGTGAGCGAAACGCCGCGTCTTTTTGGGATTATAACACCATGTGCACCGGCAGCTTCGGCAGTACGAATAATTGCCCCCAGATTATGTGGGTCTTCAATGGAATCGGCAATTATAATAAATGGGTGTTCACCGTCGGCACGCTGCAAAATTTCTTCAACAGTTGCAAATTTGTGTGCGGCAACAGTTGCAACAACACCCTGATGTGTTACACCGTCAGCCATGCTGTCCAGTTTTTGTGCAGTGGTTTCCTTAATAGGAATACCTGCTTTTTTTGCAAGTGCAATAATCTTTGCAGCCGAAGCGTTGCTGCCTTTAAGCAGATAAATGCTGTCAATTTCGCGTTCACCGCTGAGTGCTTCGGTAACTGCATTTTTGCCTGCGATAATATTTTCCGAAATTTGATGTTTGTTATTGTCTTTCAATTTAAAGCCGTCCTTTTATAAATAGATTTTAACCAAGATTTTGTGTATTCAACAATATTGTGCAAGGCTTGAATACGCAAAATTAAGCTTAATAATTATCATTTTACTTACTTATCACCGTAAGCTAAGTTATGTACAAATCATAACATTACCATTATATCACAAAATGCGACAATATAAACCAAAATAAGCATGGCAATTGTCCATTTGTAATGTGAAATTTTGAATATTACTCGGATTTACACCTAAAAAATACAGCACAGGTGTAATAATGGTAAAAAAATAGGCTTCCCCACACGCACCACCGTACAGGAAGCCTAAACCGTTACCATAAGGGCAGTTGTTATCTGCTGTTTCTGCCCTTATGGCATAAATACAAAAGATGACACAAATGTATTTTACAAGCTCATAATCAAAAGGGTTGCTGCTGCCCCTGCCATGCACGAGCCGACAAGCTGTACGGCGCGTGTAATGTAGGCTTTATGAAGAAAATGCAAGCTTCCGTCTTTGGAAACGGTGGTAATGTATTTGTCGGCTTGCTGCTCCAATGATTGTCCGCCGGGAAGTCTGTGGTTTTCCCTGACATAAAGAATAGCTTTTTCAAACACCTGACTGCCTGTATCGTTAATTTCAATAATAAGCTTGTTGGTTCCTCGCACCATATACACACCGTCCCAATCCAATAATTTTTTATAATTTAAAATGTAGTATACTGTCTATATTATCCGTCAAGAGGGTAAAGTTTATTCCTGAAAAAATAGCAGATTGGACAAATTTTTTGTTCTTTAGGGTATGTTGAAAACTATGTGGAAAATGGTGAAAACTATGTGATTTTTCAACGGAATTTACATTTTGTAAATGAAAAGTTCAAAAATTGACAGGTTTTGATGTTGAAAACTCAGTTGAAAGTGTGAAAAAGTCTTGTAAAATAGGCAATTTAGATTTTCACATCAATGTTAAAAGATATTTGGTTTTTAACATCTTTACCTGTTGTATCATTTAAATAAGCCTGCTCACACAAGCTGTAAAAGGGGTGAGCAGGCGCATATTTATTTGTTGATTTTTACAAAATTGCGAAAACTGTAGTAGCGTAGGAATGGTATTCTCCGTCCTCGTCCACTGCATAATATACACCAACACCAATGTGTGTGAACTGCGGACGCACCATGTTTTCGTAGTGGCTTGGGCTGCTTTCCCATTGTTCAAACCATTCTTCACCGGTTTGATGACGCACCATACTGTCAGATTTGGCAAATGCTAAATTTTCACCGCAGCCAGAAACATTCATCGGTACATCTTCGGTAAGAATGGTTTCCCAACTGTCACCGTTTGGTCGTTCATGCTCAAAATAACCGTTTACATACATCTCTTTGCTGCGTATGCGGGCAGCTTTTTCAAGGTTTTCGTTGTATATAAGCTTATTCAAGCCCTTCGAGCGTCTAAGTTTATTTATCTCATCTACTATATCCTGTTCAACATCGCTCAGAAAATGTTTTCCTGTAAGCTTCATTCCCGAGCTTTGCGCATCCGAATTATTGGATGTCGTATTGCTGGAGGAAGCTTGCTGTTTACTTGAATTACTTGTTTGTGTTCGGTTTGAATTAGCTGTGTTTTTTGCATTTGACTGTTCCAGCTGGGCAATTTTATTGTTTTTTTCGGTAATAATCTGCTCGGCATTGCTCAGTGCAAGTGTAAGTTCGGCTATTTTTTGCTCTGACTGTTCCAGCTGGGCTGTTTGTTTTTCTATAACAGCGTTAGCTTCGTCCAGCTCAGCTGTTTGTTTTTCTATAACAGCATTAGCTTCGTCCAACTCGTCAGATTGCTGCAAAATTGTTATTTTGGCTTCAATTAATGCATCGGTTAAGTTATTATTTTCGGATTCAAGTGCAGATTCATTAAGCTGTAGCTGTGCCAATTCGTCTTCTTTGCCGCAGCTGCACGAGCACAACATCATCATTGCAGCTAAAATCAATGACAAGAATTTTTTCATTTCACTTGCCCCCTTTATACAAATATCCATTTTAATAGTATTAGCGGATTATTGAAACAACATTGAGAATTGCGTAGGCAGCTGTACAAAACTGCTATGCTTTTTTATTTTCAATAAGATACTTTACGGTTAATGATGCCATAAGCAAGCCGGCAGCAGGGGGAACAAACGGCGAACTGCCGGGACTGTTTTTGCCGTGTTCACTGTCGGCAACTGCCTTTATTGGCTGTTCGGTTGAAAAAACAACATCAAGCTTGTCAATTCCAAGCTTACGCAGCTCCCTGCGCATAACCCTTGCCAGCGGACAGCCGCTGGTTTTGGAAATATCGGCGTAGGTTAATTTTGACGGGTCAAGGCGGTTGCCTGTACCCAAGCAGCACAGCAGGGGAATGTTTCTTTGCTTACATTCCTTTGCAAGGTACAGCTTTGCTGTTACCGTATCAATGGCATCCACCACAAAGTCAGGTTTAAAATCAAAAAGAAAGCTGCTGTTTTCGGGCAGAAAAAATTCCTGTGCGGTATAAATTTGTGCGTTTGGATTAATAAGGGCAAAACGCTCCTTTGCTGCGGTAGTCTTGGCTTTGCCAACCTGTTCACGGTCACAAAGTATTTGACGGTTAAGGTTGGTTATGTCAAAGCAGTCCTTATCTACCAGCAGTAAATTGCCTACGCCTGCACGAACAAGTGCTTCCGCAGCAGCACCGCCAACACCGCCAAGTCCCAAAACCGCAACACGGCTGCCTGCCAGAATGTGGGTGCTGTCTTCACCAAGCAAAGCAGTGGTTCGCAGCTGCCAATTGTTATTCATAAATCTGCACCTCTTTATAAGTGTAAAAAAACATCGGTTTTTATTCATAAACAAAAAATGCTCGGAATTCTTAAAGAATCCCGAACACTGAAATTAAACAAAAAAATCCCCGCAATGCCGTTGTATGGTCATATAAAACCCGTCCCGAAGACAGGTGGGTATCTTCCCTTGCGCTCGCGCTCCCTTCGTCCCTTAAAAAAGGGGAGGTCTGCAATCCTGCAAGCGGATTAAGATTCCCAAATCAAAAGTGTTGGATTATAACAAACCACACTTACGAACACCGCAGGGAATTATTTTATTTATTAGTCGATAAAATCGAAGTCGTCTTTCAAGTTTTCCATGAAGATTGCAGCAACCTTGTTGAATTCTTCTTCATTATCAATAGGCTCAAGGTATTCTTCACCAGCTTCGTCATCAGTGATTACTTTAAGAATAACCATCTGGTCGTCGCTGTCAAGCATTTCCTGAGGGTCGTCGATAACCGGAACCAAAGCAAGGTAACGATTATCGTCTAATTCAAGTGTATCCAAAACTTCAAATTTTATTTCGTTGCCGTCTTCATCCAAAAGACTAAGCAGTTCAGGGGTGTATTCGTCCATATTTTTGACTCTCCTTCCGATTTGCCTTTATTTTATCCCATTCAATAAGATAAGTCAACAGGATACAAAGGTATGGTAATGATTTATAGTTTTTATTTAAAATATTGAAATATACTATTGACATTACATAAAAACGGATATATAATAAAGCTACAGAAAACAAAAGAAAAAGAAGATAAAAATGAAAAGTAAATCTTTTCAAATTGATTTAAAAGAAAGGGTGATATCCGGTGAAACAGGAAATCGAACAGTTTGAAAACAACGGAACAACCGGAAATCAGAACAGCCTGAAAATCTAAAAAAGTTGAACTTCATGGGCTCAGGAAAGCCTAATTAAATATAAAAATGTGTAGGTCGTTTTTAGAAGTGCAGCAGGCTGTTGGGTGGAAAACCCGAACAAGCCTGTTTTTTGGTTCTTCCGTTGAAAGGAAGGACGGAAGGTATACGGCTTCCCGGGGATGAATCGTAAAGAAGGTACATCCGAAAAAATAAAAGAAAATCGTAAAGAAGGTTTTCAGCGGGAATTTAATGGGATTGTAAAGAAAGTTTCATTGAACAGAGCGAGATTGTAAAGAAAGTTTCGTTTCCGAATATAAACCACCGTCAAAGCAAGCAGACAAAAGGGAAATAAAGCGAAAACATAACAAAGCGCATTTGTGGCAGGCTTTGGAAAATCAGAGGAGTAGGAGTTTTTGCAAATTTGGTTTTTCGAAGGTTGAAGATAAAGTAAGACGCTGAGTTTTCCGAAAGTTGTTTCCGTGTTTATAATATTGAAAGAGGTTTTATCATATGTAATCGGTTAGATTTTACCGAAAACGGTTTAGAAAATTTTTCCGATAAAAAAGCTTAACATAGATGTAAGCCAAGAAACTTAATTAGTCAGGACGGTTTATTCCAATGTACTAATAAACTTTATCCAAAATGATTACCTTTAAAATTGAATAATAAAAAATGCTCCCGTTTGAAAAAACGGGAGTTTTTTGTGTGCAATATTAATGAAAGCTTTCATACACTGTTTTTCCCGCAAGGTGATAAGATTTTTAATTTTTTCATATCTTCCTTAATAAAGGAGGCTGAAAAGATTGAATGTACAAACATTTCTTGATTTTTGCTACGGTATGGTTTGGGGAAAGGGTACGGTTTTTTTATTGGTGGGAGCAGGACTTATACTTTTGGCTGCGGCAAGGCTGTATCCGTTAAGGCATCCGTCAGAAATAATTAAAAAAACAATTTTTTCAGCTAAATCCACAAACGAAGAGATTTCCCAGTTCGATGCAATGGCAACAGCTTTGGGCGGAACAATGGGTGTTGGAAACATAATAGGTGTTGCAGCAGCCTTGGCAATAGGCGGCGAAGGTGCACTTTTTTGGCTTTGGGCAGCAGGTGTTTGCGGGCTTATGCTTAAATACGGCGAAGTATTCCTTGCGGTAAAATACAGGCAGTATTCCAATGACGGCTGGTTGGGCGGACCTATGTATTACATAAAATATGGTATGGGTTCACCGGCACTTGCGGTTCTGTTTGCTGCTTGCTGCATAACAGGGTCATTTGGAATGGGTAACATGGCGCAAGCCAATGCAGCAGTAAATTGCCTTTACGAATTGTCGGGAATTTCGGAATATATACTATCTGTAATCATTTGTGCGCTTACAACCTTGGTAATATTCGGAGGAATGAAAAGAATAGTAAAGGTTTCATCGTTTGCAGTACCATTAATGTCGGCTTTATATTTGGGGGGTGCGCTGGTAATTTTATTTATGCAGCACGAACATCTGCCAAAAGCAATTGAAACTATATTCAAAGGTGCATTTGGAATAAAAGCCGCAGGGGGAGCATCGGCAGCAATTATGTGGCAGGCTGTTCAGGCAGGAATTACAAAAGGAATTTTTACAAACGAAGCAGGCTTGGGCAGTGCAAGTATTGCGCACGCCTGTGCAGGTGAATGCGACCCGCACAAACAGGGTCTTTGGGGTATGTTTGAAGTTTTTGCCGATACGCTGCTGGTTTGCACACTTACAGGTCTTGTTATTATTACATCTGGAATAAAATATTCCGATATGTCGGCTGCAACGGTTACAGCTGCGGCATTTTCAGCAGTGCTTGGAAATGTTGGGGGAGTTATTGTACAGCTTTCGGTAGTATTTTTTGCATTTGCATCAATGTTAAGCTGGTGTCTTTACGGTGAACGGTGTATTCGTTTTCTTGGTGGAAACAAAAAAGTTATAACTGTATACCGCAGCTTTTTTGTTTTAGCAGCAGCGGCAGGAGGAGTTGTTAAGCTGGAATTGGTGTGGAAGCTGTCGGACATTCTTAACGGGTTAATGCTATTTCCAAATTTATTGGCGGTATGCCTTTTAAGCCCCATGTTTTTGGCTTCCTTTAAAAAATGCAATGAATAGTAAAACTGTATCATGCATAATATTTTTATAGAATATAGGGAGGTGCAGTTTTTCATGCTTACATTTTCGGTTAGAGTAAATCGCAAAAGAATAGTTATATGTGCGGTAGCAGCTTGCGCTTTGCTTGGTGGAATTGCATCGCTTAATATGTCCGAGGATGCTAAAGCTGTACCAACACAGGTAACGGCAGAAATAAATGTAAAGAAAAATAAAATTGAAACCAATGACAACAGATTAAGATTTCTACAAAGCTTGGGATGGGAAGCCGAAAGCGAACCGCTCGAGATAACCGATATACTTATCCCCAAAGAGACAAACGAGGTATATGAAAGCTACAACGAAATCCAAAAACAGCAAGGCTTTGACCTTAATAAATATAAAGGAAAAACGCTCAAACGCTATACATACAAAATAAACAATTATCCCAATATGCCCGACACAGTTCAGGCACATTTAATAATATATAAAAACAAAATAGTCGGAGGTGACATTTGCGGCATAGAAGGCGAGGGCTTTATACATGGTTTGAACGGCTCATAAATACTGAATTCATAACATTAAAAAAGGAACGAACACATTTAAGCGGTGTTCGTTCCTTTTTTAAAAAATCTTTATTGTATACCCACAATACCAAATGCACCGGGGCCTCCATGACATGTAATTACACAACCTGTTTTAATCCAGATAATTTTTTTAAAGCCCATGGCAGCGGCTTCATAATTTAATACAGTACGCACTTCATCTTCCATATATGGTGTGTTAATAAAATAAATTTGTTCGCGGTCAAGCTTATGCCTGATGTCGAAATCATGGAGTAATGCACGGGCAGTTTTACCCATACTTCCGCGGTATTTTTTACAAGCAACAAGCTTACCGTCAATAATTTCAATGCAAGGGTGCAGCTGCAGCAGATTACCAATTAATGCAGCCGCATTACTGCATCGTCCGCCTGCACGCAGATATTTAAGGTTTTTTGGCACAAAACACATTTGTGTGCGCTTGCATATTTCTTGGGCTTTGTGAGCTGCTTCGTCAAGTGTTGCATTCGGATTGTTTTCAAGCCACTTGTTAACAGCAAGAACTATAGAGCACTGACCAACGGACACCTGTTTTGTATCAATAAGGCGTACATTGTTTTTGTATGGTTTACCTTCTATGGCAAGCTCAGCACTGTGATAAGAACAGGTTGTAACAGCCGAATATGCCAAATAAAGAATTTGTGCATTGGGGTTATTTTGGAAAATGGAATCAAAAACAGACTCAAAATCATAAACCGTACTGCCGCTTGTGGTAGGGATTTTGCCTGTTTTATCATAATAGGAGCATACATCTTCAGGTGGGAATGTTCCGTCATCAAATGTTTCGCCACCCATGGACACATGCATGGGAATTAAAACAATTCCCAACTGCTGTGCAAGCTCTTTGGGAGTATCGGAGCCTGTTTCAGCTACCAAGATAATATTTTTTGTCATTAGGTCGAACTCCTTTTTAAGTTATAATTTACGGCTTTGTATCATGCAAGTCGGATAAATTTAGTCTGCCCAATATGCTGCAATTAAACCAATAACGATAAATGCGTGATTATTGGCATCGTTTTTTAAAAAACTTATTTGAGGTTTATTAATACTTTATAATGTAATTATCATAACTATATCATATAGACTTACTCTTGACTACCCTTAAATCCTTTATAATCAAAATTTTTGAGTATATTAGTATGCAGGGTGCTTAATTTAAATGCAGGAATATATGCCGGCACACAGTTGTTGACTTGTCAACAACTGTGTGCTATAATTTGCAATTGTTGACAAGTCAACAATTGCATTCGGGGCAGAGTGTACAGGAACTTTTTAAGCAGATAATGCTGCAAGCAATATAATTAACTTAATTTATACAAGGAGAAGATAAAATGAAAACAAGAATTATAGTGGATTCCACAGCGGATTTGCTGCCGGAAATAAAAAAACGCGTATATACTGTACCGCTTACAGTAAATTTTGGTGATGAAGAATTTATTGACGGTGTTACAATAGACAATAAACGATTTTATGAAAAGCTTATAGAAAGTGATGAGCTTCCTACTACAAGCCAAGCTGCACCCGATGCCTTTATGAAAGAATACGAAAAAGCACAAAAAGCAGGCGAAGCAGCGGTTGTAATTACAGTTAGTTCAAAACTTTCCGGAACATATCAAAGTGCTGTGATTGCAGCGGCAGAATATGAAAATATTTATGTGGTTGATGCAGGCAGTGTGGCAATAGGCAGCAGTATTTTGGCGGAACTTGCACTCAAACTTCTTGATGAAGGAAAATCTGCCGAGGAAATTGTAAATGCACTTGAAGAGGAAAAAGGAAAAATTGTTCTTGTTGCTTTGGTGGACACACTTGAATATCTTAAAAAAGGCGGACGAATTTCAAAAACAGCGGCATTTGCCGGAGGACTATTAAATATTAAACCTGTAATTTCGGTTACTAATGGTGAAATAAATATACTTGGAAAAGCAAGAGGCTCTAAAATGGGAAATAACTTGCTGGTGCAGGAAATTAACAAAGCAGGCGGTATTGATTTTAGTAAGCCTGTATTACTTGGTTATACCGGAATTCATGACGGACTTTTGCTTAAATATATCGAAGACAGCCGACATATCTGGGAAGGTAATATTAACGAGATTCGCCATACAATTGTAGGAAGTGTTATTGGTACTCATGTAGGGCCCGGTGCTGTTGCAGTGGCTTTTTTCAAAAAGTAAATTTTAATATATAACTGAAAAGGTACGAACAACGCATTAAAATGCTTTGCTCGTACCTTTTTTATAATTTAAATTTACAGGAACAACTCATTTTTCTTTGGTGATGTGCATGATTTTTTCATTGTTTGACCTGCAACGAACAGCATAAAGCTGCTGTTTTTCCGAGCCTTGGTAGGGCATACGGTAACACAGTGCATACAGGATATGCATTTTTTATTATCGGTAATGTGGCAATCCTCGGGGGAGATTGCATTAACAGGACATTCCACAGCACATTTGCCGCAGTTTTTGCATTTTTTGGTTGCGGATGGCTTCAGCGGTACACCGTCATACTGGCGGTAGGGGCGTTTGCCGGGGAGAGTGAGTTCTTTTTCTTCGGTTTTTGCAATATCTTCTTTAATTTTTGCTGCAAAGGCTGTTAATTCTTCTTCGTCGGCAGCATTTGGGCGGCCTTTGCCGAATTTTTGGATTATGGAATGCTGTGTTACAGCTGCCGCTGCTGCCATACAGCGAAAACCTGCCTTTTTAAGAATATCGTAAAGCTCCAAAAGTGTGTCGTCATACGCACGATTGCCGAATGTGCATATCAAAACAGCTTTGGCACCGTTTCCGCTGAAACGGCTGAGCGTTTTAGCTGCGGGAACGGGAACTCTTCCGCCAAAAGACGGAACCGCAATCAGACATACATCGTCAGCTGCAAAGCTGTAGGAGGCTTCATTGTGCGATGCGTTCAAAAGGTCAATTACAGTGGTTTTGGAATTCCAAACACCGCCCATTATTTCGCAAACCTTTTGTGTTGAACCGGTAGGACTGAAATATATTTGATATAAAGCCATAAAAATTCCTCCCCAAACTGTCAAGAATACTATGTAATAACAGTTTAACACTAAAAAATATGCAGTGCAATAACGCTTGCAGCAGCCTGCAATACTTTACAAAATACCCGATGTGAAGTAAAATTAAAAGGATAAAAACCAATAAAAAATAAGCGTGCTGTTCTGACAGCCGTTAATTTGTATATAGAAAGGATTTCGTGTTTATGGCAGATAAAATTGCTTCGCCAAAAGGAACCGAGGACTTGCTTCCTCAGGACAGCTATCGCTGGCAGTATGTAGAAAGAAAGGCACTGGAAATAGCGGGCCTTTTTGGATTTAAAGAAGTTCGTGTACCAACCTTTGAGCATACAGAGCTTTTTAACCGCGGAGTTGGCGACACCACCGATGTAGTACAAAAGGAAATGTATACTTTTGACGATAAAGCCGGTCGTTCCATCACACTTCGTCCCGAGCTCACCGCAGGCGTGTGCCGCAGTGTTATTCAGAATGGTCTGCTTAGTACGGGTGTGTTGCCGATTCGTGCCTGCTATGTTGCGTCCTGCTTCCGTTATGAAAATACACAGGCAACCCGTCTGCGTGAATTTCATCAATTCGGGGTTGAATGCTTCGGACCTAAAGGTCCTTCTGCCGATGCACAGGTTATTGGTGTAGCTTACAATGTGTTTAAAAGCCTTGGTCTTAAAAACATAAAACTGCTTATTAACTCAATCGGCTGTCCAACCTGCCGTAAAAAATATCAGCAGGCACTTATTGAATATTTCAACGGCTTTAAAGGCGACCTTTGCGAAACCTGTCTTACCCGTTTGGAAAAAAATCCAATGAGAATCATTGACTGTAAGGACAAAGACTGCAAGGAAATTGCAAAAAATGCTCCAAACATTCTGGATTATATCTGCGAAGAATGTCAGGAACACTTTGATGGTCTTAAACATAACCTTGACCTCATGGATATTTCCTACGAAATCGACCCTACCATTGTTCGTGGTCTTGACTACTACACCAAAACTGTTATTGAGTTTGTTTCCACATACAGGGGTGAAAATGTTACCATTTGCGGCGGCGGCCGTTACGATGGTCTTATTGAACAGCTTGGCGGTCAGCCAACACCTGCATTGGGATTTGCTGTTGGTATTGAACGCTTGCTGAAAGTAATGGAAGAACAGGATGCACCATTCCAGCCCGATAATAAATGTTTTGTATACATCGGCAACCGTGGACAAGCTGCGGCAGACCGTTCCCAGCAGCTGGTAGATGCACTTCGCAAAGACGGCTTCTGGGCTGAAAATGATGTTATGGACCGTTCGGTAAAAGCTCAGATGAAATATGCCGACAAAATCGGTGCGAGATACACCATTATTCTTGGCGATGACGAGCTTGCAAACGGCAAAGGCGTGGTTAAAAATATGGCATCTGGTGAACAAACCGAAGTGCCTTTGCAAACCGAAGAATTTGTTGAAGCTATGTATGGCTTGATTTATTCCGAAATGACCTTTGATGAATAATTTATAATCCTAATAATAAGGAAGAAGGAAAACCAATGATGGAAAATATGACAGGACTTAAGCGTACCCATTACTGCGGCGAACTGTCTGCGGCAAATATTGGGCAGGAAGTTATAGTTTGCGGTTGGGTTCAAAGACAGCGTGACAAAGGAAGCCTTGTATTTGTTGACTTGCGTGACCGCAGCGGTATTGTACAGCTTGCTTTCAACGACGAAACCGACCGTGCCGTATTTGAAAAAGCAGGTACACTCCGCAGCGAATTTGTAATTGCAGCTAAAGGTAATGTTATTAAGCGTGAAGCTGTAAATACCGAAATTAAAACAGGCGAAATCGAAATTTTTGTTACAGAACTCAGAATTCTGGCAAAGGCACAAACTCCTCCATTTGAAATTTTGGATAAAACCAATGTTAAGGAAGAGCTGCGTCTTAAATACCGTTATTTGGATTTGCGCCGTCCAACACTGCAGCATTTCCTCATGACTCGTCACCGCATTGTAAAAGCTGCTCGTGATTACTACGACAACAACAACTTTATCGAAATCGAAACACCTGTACTCATTAAATCCACACCGGAAGGCGCAAGAGATTACCTTGTACCAAGCCGTGTGCATCCCGGTAAATTCTATGCTCTGCCACAGTCTCCGCAGATGTACAAACAGCTGCTCATGCTTTCCGGCTACGACAGATACATGCAGATTACAAAATGCTTCCGTGACGAAGACCTGCGTGCAGACCGTCAGCCTGAATTTACTCAGATTGACCTTGAAATGTCCTTTGTTGATGAAAACGATGTAATGAGCGTAAACGAAGGTTTTGTAAAACATGTGTTCAAACAGGTACTGGACATTGATGTTCCAACACCATTCCGCCGTATTCCTTACAGCGAAGCTATGAACCGTTGGGGCTCCGACAAGCCAGATACCCGTTTTGGTTTGGAACTGTGCGACCTTTCTGATGTTCTTAAAAATACTGAATTTAAAGTATTTGCAGGTGCAATTGAAGACGGAGGCAGCGTTAGAGGTATTAATGTTAAAGGTGCTGCCGACAAGCTTTCCCGTAAAGAAATCGACAAGCTTACCGATGTTGCAAAAACCTACAAAGCAAAAGGCTTGGCATTCCTGCGCTGGACAGCTGATGCACAAAGCTCCTCTTACGAAAAATTCCTTTCCGAACAGGAAAAAGAAGCAATCCGTGCTAAAATGGGTGCAGAAGAAGGCGATGTTCTGCTGATTGTTGCCGACAAAAACCCTGTTGTATTTGCTTCCTTGGGTGCTTTGCGTAAGCATATTGCGGAAAAACTCGAACTGATTGATAAATCCAAGTTCGACTTCCTGTGGGTAACCGACTTCCCACTGTTTGAATACGACGAAGAAGATGAACGCTGGGTAGCAATGCACCATCCGTTCACCTGTCCTAAACTGGAGGATTTGGAAAAACTGGCATCTGCTCCGGGTGAATGTCATGCTCGTGCATATGATATGGTAATGAACGGCTATGAAGTAGGCGGTGGTTCCATTCGTATTAACAATCCTGAGCTTCAGCAGCAGATGTTTAAAGCTCTCGGCTTTACCGAAGAAGAAGCACAGGAACGCTTTGGCTTCCTTATCGATGCATTCAAATACGGTGCACCACCACACGGCGGTATGGCATTCGGTCTTGACCGTTTGTGCATGATTATGCTTGGCACCGAAAACATCAAAGATGTAATTGCATTCCCAAAAGTGCAGAATGCAAGCGAGCTCATGACACAGTGCCCTGCCGAAGTAGAGGACAAGAGCCTGAAAGAACTGTGCATCGCAATTACTGCGGAACAAGAATAATAACTGCCCTCTTTTATTGGGATGGACAGAAAAAAGAGGGAACGGTTTTTCCGTTCCCTTTTTGTATAAGTAAATAATGAGGAGAGGTGTACATAATGCTTGCGGTAATTTTTAAATCAAAAGGCAGCCGAAGATTTTTAACATCACTTACATTGATTGCTTTTTTGATATGTGCAGCTTCAATTGCAATTCCTTTTGCAAGGGAAACCTCCGAAATGCGCCAAACAGGCGGAACAGCGGTTGAAAGGTTCGAAGCTATGGCTTTTGCTGTTGAAATACTTGAAAAAGACTCGCTTGCAGCAGGGGCAGGCAGTGCCGAGCTTAACGAATTGTTAAGCAAAACTGTTCAAAACTATGGACTGCACCGCGGTTATGTTATAACCCAAAAGGATGAAAAGTTAATTTATATTGCTGACTCAGGTGAACAGGGACAAAATGTTCCTGCCGTAGTGGGTGAAAGCTATCCCGAAGCGTTGTATCCGCAAAAATGTGTTCAGCTTGCAAAACAGCTGCTTGATGATAATAGCAACCCTGCATACTATCCGCACCCTGTGGGTGAGGGTTTGGCTGTTTGCTATTTTCCGCTTACCAAAGGCTGTGTGCTTGGTATTGAAGCAAAACTGCAAAACACCGATTTTGTAAACTACAGCGGAATAAACTTCAATAAGGCTGCTTTGTATAGTGGAATTGTTTTTGTAATACTGTTTTTACTTTGCCTGCTTGTACGCAGCTCGCGTAAAATGGCAAAACTTAAAGAGGAAATGGCTGAACAAGCCAGAGTAAAACAACAGCAGCAGGCTGCATTGGAGCAAATGGGCATGCAAAAAGCCGAACAGGATGAAATTGCTAAACAATATGAACAGCAAAATACTGCTGAACAAGGCGCTAATGCAATTCAGCAGAAAACCGAGGAGACACAGCCATGAAACGAGCATTAACTGTTTTGGCACTTATGATTTTAACAGCGGCTTTGGTATGGACAGCTGCATGGCTTTTGCAGTTTGAATGGCTGCGCGGACTTTCGGTTAGTATGCAGTATGTGTACGAGTCAGCAGTGGGACTTATTGTTGGTGCAGCAGCAGGCTCGGCACTGCGGTGGAATGTTGGTGTTTCCCGTTCCGCACAGGACGGCTTACGCTGGATAGGGGCAGGCTTCTTGCTTTTGGGACTGCTCCCGTTCCTGCCTGCACTTCCGTTTTTGCCAAGCATGGCATATCTGCTTAAATACCGCATACTTTTAATGGGCTTCAGCGGAATTTCGTTCAGCTTGAGCTGTTGAAATGCTGTTAGTTAAAAGAGAAAAGTAAAATGTAATAATGAGTAAGTAAGTAAAACCCTAAATCAGCATTACTTGATTTAGGGTTTTTATTTATATTTAAAATTTGCTCTAATTACCGCCGAGGGAATGCCGTTTTAGCGAGTGCCAAGGGCTTCTCCTTGGGGAGAAGCTGGCAAACCGTAAGGTTTGACTGATGAGGGGTAATGCCGCAGATTTATAAATTTAAATTTACCAAGCGGTCACAACGGATTTAAATGCTGTTAAAATTTTCATGTTATATTAATTAATGTAGAAGGGAAAAGACTAAACGCTTAAAAAGCAAGGGGCAAGTTGCCTTTAATACTTACTGCCAGTGACATAAAGCGGACGGAATACCGGCTTTATTGTCATGGGGCAGACCAAAAATCCCGTTGGACCATGAAAAGCCTGACGATAAAAACAGCCACATTACCGACCGTTCGGTAATGTGGCTGTTAAATTTATACTTATAAAATTAAACTTTTTGGGTTAGTGCAGCTTTTTTATAAATATGAATTACAAGAATATGTACTTAAGAACAAACAATACGGAAAGTATATACATAAGCGGAGAAATCTTTTTTGCTTTGCCTGTTGCTGCCTGCAAAATTACATAGGATATAACACCAATGCAAATGCCTTCGGAGATACTGTAGAACAAAGGCATTGCAATTATGCAAAGATATGCAGGTATAGCTTCTGCAAGGTTTTCTCCGCTGATTTTTAACCTCATAACCTCTTCAAACATTAAAAAGCCTACAAAAATAAGAGCAGGTGCAGTTGCAAATGAGGGAATAGATGTGAACAAAGGGGAAAACAGTGTTGAAATAAGGAACAGAACAGCTGTTGTTAATGCAGTTAAGCCTGTACGACCGCCAACAGCAACACCGGCAGAGGATTCAACAAATGTTGTTGTAGTAGAAGTACCAAAAACAGCACCGACAGAGGTAGCAAGAGCATCGGACAAAAGTGCAGGCTTGATGTTAGGAAGATTTCCATCTTCGTCAAGCATGTTAGCTTTGGTTGATACACCAATGAGTGTGCCAAGGGTGTCGAACAAATCAGTAAACAGGAAAGAAAATACAATTACAATAAAGTTAATAATTTCAATATTGCTGAAATCAAAATTGAAACATTCGCCAAATGTTTTGCCAAGTGCGGAAAAATCGGTGTTTATAAAACCGACAGGGAACAAACTGTAGCAGCCAATTTCGGGGTTGGGTATGTAAATCCCTAATAATTCACAAACCATGCCCAAACACCAAGTAATAATAATACCAAAAAGAATATCGCCTTTAACTTTGCGTATATGAAGAATTGCTGTAACCAAAACGCCTGCAACTGCCAGTAATGCACAAATACCCTTTGTGTTAAAGTTTTCGGTAAAGCTTGTAATTGTAACCAAAGTAGAGGCGTCAACGCATAATCCTGCATTTTGCAAACCAATAAATGCAATGAACAAGCCAATCCCAATGGATATACCTTGTTTAAGGGATAACGGAATGGAATTGAAGATTGCTTCACGCACATTTGTGAGTGACAAAGCAATAAAGATAAGACCTTCAATAAATACGGCAAACAAAGCTACCTGCCACGAAATACCATGACCGCACACAATTGTGTAAGTAAGGAAAGCATTAGGTCCCATAGCAGCCGATAATGCAAACGGCAAATTAGCCATAAAAGCCATGCAAATACTTCCAAAGAACGATGCCAAACAGGTAGCAATAAGTACAGCGTTGGAATCCATTCCGGCATCACTTAATATACTTGGGTTTACGGCTAAAATATAAGCCATGGTCATAAATGTTGTAATACCGGCAACTATTTCCGTTTTTACATTGGTATTATTTTCGCGCAGTTTAAAAAGTTTTTGCAGCATGGTTTCCTCCTGAAAAATGTATAAGTTTTTTTAATTATATTGGCTCAACTTCCATTAAGCAAGGTATTTCCTGCCAACATGAAACATCGGGGATTTGCTCGCATATGTAAAAATCGGAAAATACCGCAATTACTTCCTCAATCGAATGAGTACGCAAACGGTATTGATGAAAATTACCGTTTTTAAGCAGCCTTGCCTCGACAACATAGCCTTTGCTGTCATCGTATTCAATAGCGGGTAAGGCAGCTTGAATATATGCACAGCCATGTATTATTGGGTAACGCTTGTACACCAAAAAACTGTTGGGAGAGTTTGTAAGTCCACGCAGCCCATCTTCAATATCTTCAAACGAGGGAAAAGCCTTGCGTAAACCGTTCACATTAAGAATTACCCATATTTTACCGGGACGATTGCCCTTTATGGTTTCCAAAATTTCTTTAAAGGAACTATTCATGCTTTTCCCTCCTTTTTATTACAATTTTACAGCGGGTGTGGTGTAATCCAGACCGCATGGTTTAACCGATGGTGTAAGCAGATAATAAAGGTCGGTCGAATTTGCTTCGGCAGCTGCAAAGCGTTCGGCAAGCGGTGAATGTTTTGCCAACTGTGCAAGACTGTGCGACATTGGCAGCTTCGAGCTTTCGTGAATTTTACCCATTACCTGTGCACCTGTTTCGTTAAAGCCAAGAATGTGTATATAAGGCGGTTCGCGGCGGCAAAGCTCGCCGTCTATGCCAAGTACCGCACTAAGGCAAAGGCGGCGTATTCTTGAATGGGTGTACCGTTTGGTTTTCATGTCTTCAATAAGTGCTGTGTATGAAACCGCACTGCGTACCGACTGCCAAAGGCGGTTTTCTATACCTTCGGTAAGGTCGGGCAGGGTGGAGTAGCTTTCGCGGCTAAGGCTGCGCAGTCTGCCAAGCAGCAAGCGGTCGTGGTCTTCAAGGAAAACAGGCGCACAGCCGTCGGAAACTGCTTGTTCGTATGCGTTATACGATGCCTGCGGAATATACTGCGAAAAATTCTTGCCTGTACGCATTAAACTGCGTATACCGGTAGCACTTGAAAATTCGCTTAATGTGTCATCATGGTAGTCTGAACCTACTCTTTGTATAACTCGTGGGCAAATTTTACTGTCTGTTTTCATTAACCAGCCAATATATTCGGTAGCCAGTATGTTATTGGGTGTTTGCAGCACCTGTGCCATGTCGGGAAATCCCATCTGCTCCATGGCAAGCTCCCTTGCACGAACAAAGGTTATACCTTGGGCAGCAAAGTCACGGGTAAGTGTGTAAAGCTGTGGGTTCTGTAAAATTTGTGCAGCCTTTTCAAGCGGGTAAAGCTCGCCTGTTTCCGCACCAAAGCACAATTCATCCACACAGCCAAGTGCATTTGCCAGCTGTACTCCGCCAAACGCAAAGCGTTCCGCAGTATTTAGTGCATATGGCAAAGGCAGTTCTATTATTAAATCCGCACCGCAAGCCAAAGCAGCCTTTGCACGGTAGTGTTTTTCCATGCAGGCAGCATCACCGCGCTGTGTAAAGTTGCCTCCCATTATTACAACTACCGCATCGGCTTCTTCACGCATTTTTTTAAGCTGATATTCATGCCCGCAATGAAACGGATTGTATTCGGCAATTACAGCGGAAATTTTCATTTCGGAAAGCTCCTTTCCACACCGTACGGGTGCATAGTTTTAGTATATTATCATCATACCACGAAAGGCATTAGTCAACAAGTGCATGATATTGCCTAACGATAATTACAGTGTTTTTGGCTTGACATTTTTAGCGGTTGTTGTTAAAATTCATTTTACGGATTAAGCGTTCAGCTCCGTTTCGGGTACTCTCCCCGTATAAAAATAGAGGGAACAATATAAAACAGCAGCAATTTGTTGCTTATATCTGCGGACGTGGCGGAATTGGCAGACGCGCTAGATTTAGGCTCTAGTGGGAAACCCCGTGAGTGTTCAAGTCACTTCGTCCGCACCAACCCCGAAAACCTTTTAATTATCAGGTTTTTGGGGTTTTTATTTTTGCGATTTTTTGAAAATTATCCCATTTTTTCGCTTGAAAATCCTTGAGTTCCCGAAAAGTTTCCGAATTTTTTTCAGAGTGGTATGCTGAAATAAATATTCATTAAGACACTGCAAGTTCACTAACCTATTATTTTTATACCTTGTTTGGGGGAAGTTAGTATAAGAATTACTAACTTCTCTTTTAATGTGGTATAATATTATAAAATGTTGGAGCTGGTTTTATGAAGATAGTAGGTTTAGAATTTTTAAACACTGATGAATGGTCGATAGCCGACCTTACAGGGAAGTACTTTAAAGTCATAAAGATGGATAATCATAAGGTTGGGAATTTGGTCAGGCAGTATGCTGCAAAGAAAAGTGCTAACGGAGAAAATCCCAATAGAGCAATCTTGGATATTTTGCAGGATTTTAATCCGAACATTGTTAATGTCAATCTTAATACTTATTGCTATACAGTTAATACTTCGGATGGGTCTGAAGTTGTCAATCTATCAGAGTTAAGTAGTGGGGAGCGTTTATGCGTGATGGCAGAGATAGTTAGTTATCTTGAGCATGAGACGTGGTTTCAAGGGGAGATATCCTCTTTAACATATAAACGGCGGAACGCGTTTATAACTAAATACGCAAATAACCAATTTGTTAATCTGGTGGTAGTCAACAGTGAATTAAAAGACGTTCTTGTTAGCCGCATTTAGTTGGGGGTGAAAGTATGGACGATTACAAGGTTAAATTTATAGTCGGTCCTAATGGAGCGGGTAAAACCAAGTTTCTTAAAGATAAATTGCTTGAGGCAGTTTTATCCAACGGTAAGGACAGAATTGCCACTAATTTACAGGAATATTCTACAGGACATCACATTAGTATTGAGCATAACATAGATTTTGAAAGAATTGATGCATTGAATAATGATGATGACTTCAGTGCAGCTTTTGAGTACAGAGATGTATATAGTATAGATGGTGTAGGTCTGCAATTACCAGAAAAAGGTTTCTCTAAAGATTTTAAGACAATCCTAACTCTACTCTGTGCAGACTATGATTGGTTATTTTTAGATGAGCCAGAGGTCAATCTCTCCTATAGGGAGTTGAGCTTATTGCGTAACCTACTATTTGTCCTTTTACCCTTTTATAAGGGTGGGTTTATTGTAACTAACTCATGTGCTTTACTTTGCCTATCCGGAGAATTTTTGTGGTGCGATGAAAGTAGTATCACCAGTCTAAGTGAGGAGGACTTTTATGCGCGTTATTATTCTATGTGAAGACGCTTACGGTGTTGCAGACATAACCAATTATGAAAAAGCTTAGAAATTATGTTTCTGAGCCTTTTTTATTTTTGGCTGCAAGGGTGAACTTTTACGCTGCTGCCCTTATTTCTAACGAAATTTCCAATGACTTGAAGAATTTTAAAATTCACCCGAGGCAAAGCAAGCAAAAATTGCTGACATCTTTTTATTTATGAGTTATACTGTTACTAAATTATATTCCCGAAAGGCAGAGGAAAAACAATGAACAACAAGGCAATAACATACATTTTGGCGGTAGCCTGTGTGTGCAGCATTGGCTTGAATGTGTATCTTTACAGCCAACTGCAAACAGCCGCAGGTGCGGTGGAACAGCTTAACAACACCCTGCAGGAACAACAGGCAAAAGCGGAGGAACTAACCGCTTTAACCGAAGAACTACAAAATAAAAACACCCTCCTTGAAGAGAGTGTGAAAAATCTTGAAAATGAAATTGCGGCGGCTCAGCAGCCTGCCCAGACCTCAGCACAATCCTCTGGAGGTGGTATTTCCAAACACAGCAATGGTGGCATTGACCCATCTTCGCCAGAATATCAAGCTAACTTAAAAGAAGCATATGCTACAGCTGAGCAGTTGATAAAATCCAATTCCGATGACTTTCTGGATTATTTTTTTGCGCAAAAATCAAAAATGTTACCAGAAGATTTTAACAAATTTAAAAAATACTGTATGGATTTAAATCGAGAGGCAGCCGGCCTCCAAGTATCCAAAGGAGAGCACACTTATATATCAGGACTTACACCGTAATAGCTTCTCATTTGGCTAACAAATCAAGAGAGATATTTAATTATATCTCTCTATTTATATGTCATCAAATATCTGATAATATATAAATGTGAGGAGTGTGTCTGCGACACACTCCTTTTTTACATGAAAGCGGCATAACCGCACGCAGCGGCAGCAAAGCCACAAGCGGTAGCTACCCCACAAAAGCCAAGTTGGCAAGGCTGCCAAATATACCAAGGTAAACAGTGCAAACATGGCAAACATATTTTTGTTATGAGGAGAGTTCCGCTTTAATCACCGTTAAAGCGTCACTGTTTTTTGCCAGTGCGAACGGGCAGCAGCTGCGCAGCCGTGAGTGTTCAAGTCACTTCGTCCGCACCAGTTACAAAAAAGGCTTGGGAATGGTATTCCCAAGCCTTTTTTTGTATGATATAACCAATACTTGTTTATTATGGTAAATTAGTAGTCGTTATTATTTACAATTTTGTCGAATTTAAGAATGTAAACAAATGCAATTTTTTGTAAAAAATGTAAAAACTTTCGAATATCAGTACAAAATGCACAGTGAACAAAGGGTAAGCAATTGAAATTTTGTTGCATTATGATATAATTTGTGTAACTGATTTTTCGTAAAGGATGGGAAAATATGGGCGTAGCATCAACGGGTAAACAAGCAAGTGACAGGATTGTAAAAATACACACAATTTGTGTTTTGGGTGTATGTGTGTTATTTGGCTGCTTAAGCTTGGCAAGAAAACTTTATACCATGGGTATTGCAACAATAGCAATGGGTGTTGCTGCAGCTTTTGTTGTTTCGGTAGTTCTTAAAAAGCTTCCAAATAATAAAAAGGGATTTTTTCTTACACAGGCAGTAGTATTTATTATATGTGCATTGTCGGCAGGACAGCTGCAATGTCTGTTTACACTGCTTATAGCAAATATTGCAATAGGCTGTATTTATTATGACTTGAAGAATATCCAAACAGCATGGATACTTACCAATATAATTACAATTGGCGGCGCAGTGTTTCATGACAGTGTTTATGCAGGCGCTAATTTTGATTTGATAGCAAAAGGTATTATTGGCATAAATGTTGCAGCGGCAATGATGCGAATTCTGCTTAAGGAAAGTGTTGAGAACATTAACAATGCGCAAGAGCAGGCGCAAAACGCAAAGGTTTTGACAGAACAGGTGCAGCTGCAAATGGAGGAAGGTCGTGCAATTTCTGCAAAACAGGCAGAAACCGTAAATCAAGTTGCGGATGTAGCCAAGATTTTGGAAACCTCGTCAGGTACAATGCTTGATGTTGCAGGCAGAATTAGTGCATCGGCTGATGAACAGTCAACAGCGGTAGCGGGAATTCATGAAGGTATTGCCGAACTGCTGCGTGACTCCAAACAGAGCTTTGAGGTTGCGGAAAATACCTCCGATGTAGCAATCGAAAGTGTGCGCATGCTTGATGAAAACGGTGCAACGATACAAAAAATGGTTGATGCTATGCAGGAAATCCACAGCACCTCCATGCGCATAAACGGTATAATCAAAACCATTGATGATATTGCATTCCAAACCAACATCCTTGCACTTAACGCAGCAGTCGAAGCAGCAAGAGCAGGCGCAGCAGGTAAAGGCTTTGCAGTAGTTGCCGACGAAGTACGAAACCTTGCAACAAAAAGTGCCGAAGCCGCTAAAAGCACAGGTGTGCTGATTGGTGAGTCGGTTCAGGCGGTTGAACGCGGTACACGCCTTGCAAAAGATGTTGCCGAACAAATGGGCGGTGTTGTTGAATGCTCCAAACGCAGTGAAGAACAAGCACGCAGGATGGCAGAGCTTATAGGACATCAGCAAGCTGCGATTGCCGAAATTGAAAATCGTGTTCAGGTAGTTTCCGATGTTATTTCCCAAAACTCGCAGGCAGCACTTGAAAGTGCAAGAATTGCCCGTACAGTAGCTGACGAAGTTGACCGAATGAATGTTATAGTTGCAAAATAAAGTAAAAAACACCGCTGCTGCGGTGTTTTTTTATGCTATAAATAACAAATGCACCGATTATTTAATACTAAAATACATTACCGCCTTGTTTTATTGGTTTAAAATGAATAAAATTTACTGCAAAATTATTGCGTTTTTAATGTAAATTGGTATAATAAAAATAAACAAATTATAAACTTTGGGAGGGTAGATTATAAAATGGAAAAAAATTCTTCGGGAAAATATGTGTCGGATAAAATAGTTAAAATACATACGCTGTCTGTTTTTGGTGTGTGTATAATATTTGGTGTGTTAAGTATTGTAAAAGGGAACTACCCAATTGCTGCAGCAACAATGGCAGCGGGATTTTTGGTTTTGTTTGTGTCGTTTGTTGTAATGAAACGCTTGTCCAACAGTTCACGCGGCTTTTTCTTAACACAGGCGGTTGTTTTTGTAATTGTTGCATTGGCAGCAGGGCAGCTTCACAGCTTGTTTACCTTGTTGGTTGCAAACATTGCAATTGGCTGTGTGTATTACGATTTAAAAAATATTAATGTATCATGGATTTTAACAAATGCAGTAATGCTTATAGCCTTGATTTTTAAGGACATCTTTTATGTAGGTGCGGACCTTAACTTGATAATAAAAGGTATTTTAGGCATAAATGTTGCAGCGGTTATGATTAGACTTCTGCTTAAGGAAAGCATTGAGCACATTGAACAAGCCGAACATCAAACCCAACAGGCAGAAAGCCTTGCCGAGCAGGTTAAGCATCAAATGGAAGCCGGTCGTGCAATTTCGGCAAAACAGGCAGAAACCGTACATCATGTTGCGGATGCAGCCAAGAACTTGGAAGCATCGTCCGGTACAATGCTTGATGTTGCAGGCAGAATTAGTGCATCGTCGCAAGAACAGTCAACAGCTGTAGCAGGTATTCATGATGGTATTGCTAAGCTGCTTAATGACTCAAAGCAAAGTTATGAGGTTGCGGAAAATACCTCCGATGTAGCAATTGAAAGTGTGCGCATGCTTGATGAAAACGGTGTAACAATACAGAAAATGGTTGATGCCATGCAGGAAATCCACAGTACCTCCATGCGCATAAACGGTATAATCAAAACCATTGACGATATTGCCTTCCAAACCAACATTCTTGCACTTAATGCAGCAGTCGAAGCAGCAAGAGCAGGCGCAGCAGGTAAAGGCTTTGCAGTAGTTGCCGACGAAGTACGAAACCTTGCAACAAAAAGTGCAGAAGCCGCTAAAAGCACCGAAGGTCTTATTGAAGAATCCATGCAGGCAGTAGAACACGGAGCACGCCTTGCAAAAGATGTTGCCGAACAAATGGGCGGTGTTGTTGAATGTTCCAAGCGCAGTGAAGAACAAGCACGCAAGATAACCGAGCTTATAGGTCGTCAGCAAGAGGCAATTGCCGAAATTGAAAATCGTGCTCACATAGTTTCCGATGTTATTTCCCATAACACGCAGGCAGCACTGGAAAGTGCAAGAATAGCTCGTGAGGTAGCGGACGAAGTTGAACGAATGAACAAAATAGTTGCCGAATAAATAAAAATTACCACCCAAGTCGTAAAGATTGGGTGGTAATTTTATGATAATTGTTTTACATACTGTTTTTTCTGCTTGTTTTTATACATATTGTGGTCTGCACAGGCTATTAAATGTTCAAGATTCATGCCATCTTTGGGATAACTTGCAAGACCTGTGCTTGCACCTTGAAAAGCAAATTTGCAGCCTGTATCAGGTGGCCCTGATGTTGCAATCTGGCGGATGAATGTTTCGGGGTTGCGGCCTTTGTAAATGCAAACAAATTCATCGCCTGCAAGGCGGTACAGTATACCTTGATTGCCAAGACCATCCGATGCCCATTGGCTGAATGATTTAAGATATTCATCACCGGCAAGATGCCCCAGTGTATCGTTTACGGACTTAAAATTATCAAGGTCAATAAAAATAAGGTGGAATGGGGTTTTATTTCGCAAAAGTGCGTATGCATCACGGTTAAAGCAGCTGCGATTTAACAGATTGGTTAAAGCGTCGTACTTTATTTGACCTTCAAGCTCACGAAGATTGCACAAGCTTTTGATTATGCGGCGAATCATTTTGTATGAGTAGATAACATGGAAAAACATCAGTACAGTTGCCGCAACTCGTAATAAAATCTGATCAAAGAACACAAATGAAAGATGTGTTGTGTATATAAGCAGGAAAGCAAGAATACAGGTATTTTTTAAAAGGGATTGCTCATTCGGTGCAATCGAACGCATAACAAACACAAAATATTTACGCATAAAGCGTTTGTAAATAATATCGGTAAGCAAAAAGAAGATTGCCTGAACAATAAAAATTCTTGCACTCAATGTCATAAAGTCGGTAAAAAGACTTATATGGTACGACAATGAATAAACGGATAACGAATATGTCCACGATGCGCAAACTATAATAAACTTTTGCGCCAAGCTTCCAATGTACAGGCGGTGTATTGGCAAAAGGTAAATAAATCCTACAAGTACAAAGTAGCCGTTCCCCGGAATGTATCCCGGAAGTGATGATAAAATTGCTTCGCCAATCAGCAGTACAGGGACAGAAAATGCTGCAAGCGTTAATATTATTTCTTTTGTAGTTTTTCTTTTTTTAAGGCATATGTGTACGGTTGAAAGATTTACAAGTAAATGCTGAATTACCGCAAGCAACGGCCATAAGTTTTCCATGCTAAAGTTAGTCTCCTCTGTATAACAACACTTGTGTAGTAATGTGTCCGATTCAAAACACCACAATAGTATAACATAGTAATCGGGTAAAAACCGCAAAAAAACAACAAAAAGCCCGAAAATTACAATATTTCGGGCTTTTTAACAATAATTTATTCGGCGTATGTGCGAACTTCAACAGCAGAACCCTGAGCAGGAATACTCATGGTGTACATTCCGCGGTGATAAATGTTAAGTTTGTCACCTGCTTTAAGGGTGTCAAGGTCAACAAAGAAGGTGGTTTCACCCTGTTGGAAGTTAAATTCAATGGTTTCACCTGTGTTCATATCGGTCATAACAAGGCGACCCCAACCCTCGTGCAGTTCGTCCCATGTTATTTCCTGAAGTGTGCCGTTAAAGTTAACTGCTTCGGCAACAAAGCGAATGTTTACTGCAATAGCTTCAGGGGTTTTACCCTCGTTAAAGAACACTTCAAGGTAAAAGCCTGTTTCAAGCTCTTCGGGATTGTAGGTCTGCTGGGTGTTTTCGGTAATAACAAACTGTCTGCTTGCAGCACCGTAATCGGAGCCTGCTGCCTGTTCAAGGGTAATTACCTTACCATTTTCGGTTTCTTCCATTTTGGTAAGAGTACCGCGGTAAACTGCAGCATCAGGAATTATAACAGGTTCAGGTACAGCCTGTTCTTCCAAAGCAGCTTCTTCAGCGGTAGGCTCTTGGGTAACTTCGGCTTCGGTGGTAACTTCGGTTTCGGCAGGCTGCTGTTCGGTTTTGGCTCCGCAAGCGGTAAGTGCAAGCAGGAAGATGCAGGCTGCAGCACATACAAATAATTTTTTCATGATAAAATGACTCCTTTCGGTGATGGGAACAAAATCTTTTGAATGATTTACCGTTCCCATGACAATTAGTTTGTGATACAATGACTATGTATGTAATTATAACAGTCAATCGGATAAAAATATTAAATTAAGCTGTTCTAACAGCATAACTCAAACAGGTGTAATTGTGCAAGTGTTTGATGTGCTGAAAAAGAAAGGATGTTTACCTAATGATTCAGGGAACTACCATTGCTGCCGTATCCACTCCGCTGGCGGCAGGCGGTATAGGTATTGTGCGTTTGTCGGGTGATAAAGCAAAAGAAATTGCATCTAAAGTGTTTGCTCCCGTGGGCGAGCGTACGGTGCAGAATGTTCCGGGATTTTCGGCAATATACGGAAAAATGTACGATAGCGACGGTCTTATTGATGACGGTATTGCTACCGTTTACAATGGACCAAAAAGCTACACAGGCGAAGATGTTGTAGAGCTTAGCTGCCATGGCGGTATTTACATTGTACAGCGTGTGCTGCGTGCTTGTTTGGCTAACGGTGCAGCAGCGGCAGCACCGGGGGAATTTACCAAAAGGGCGTTTGTAAACGGCAAGCTTGACCTTACCAGCGCCGAAGCGGTAGTCGATATAATTAACTCGAATAATGCTCAGGCATTAAAAGCGGCACTCAGTGCAAGAGAGGGACACACCTTTGCAAAGATAGACAGCATTAAGCGACAGCTTATATCCCTTTCGGCAAATTTGGCTGCGTGGGCGGATTATCCGGAAGAAGACCTGCCCGAGCTTGACGACGGCAGCTTGCTTGAAGGTTTGCAGGATGCTGAAAGAACTCTTACAAAGCTGCTGAATGACTACGACAAGGGCAGCCTTTACCGCAGCGGTGTTTCCACTGTTATAGTAGGAAAGCCGAATGTTGGTAAATCCACACTTATGAATTTGCTTTCGGGCAGGGAAAAAAGCATTGTAACTCCAATTGCGGGCACTACACGCGATGTTGTGGAGGATACCGTTTCGCTTGGCAACATTGTTCTTAACCTTGCCGATACCGCAGGTCTGCGTGAAACAGCAGATGTGGTGGAGCAGGCGGGGGTACAGCTTGCACGCCGCCGTATGGAGGACAGCTACCTTGTTATTGCAGTGTTTGATAGCTCGTCACCGCTTGATGATGAGGACATGGAGCTGATAAACAGCATTAAAGGCCGTCCATGTGTAGCGGTTATAAATAAATCCGATTTGGAAAGAAAGCTGGACACAGCGTACCTTAAAGAACAGCTTCAGTTTGTTGCCGAAGTTTCCGCTGCAAATAAAGAAGGTGTGGAAGAACTTTCGCATCTTGTGGAGCAGGCACTTGGTCTTAATGACTTGGACCTTTCGGCAGATGTTGTTGTAAACGAGCGTCAGCGCAATCAGGCAGCACTTGCCAAAACAGCTGTGGAGGAAGCTATATCTGCATTAAACGGAATGATGACACTTGATGCGGTTAATGTTTGCATAGATGATGCAGTTGCACATCTTTGCGAGCTTACCGGTGAAAATGCTTCGGCAGCGGTTGTTGAACAGGTGTTCTCGCGTTTTTGTGTTGGCAAATAATAGATTTTCAATAATAACAGTGTTTGTTATTGAAAGAATTACTGCATGTAATTTTAGTAACATTTAGTATATATGATATTATAATAGACTGTTTGTAATTGGAAACGATGAACAAAATTGACAAACTGTAATTTTGCTGAGGGAATGTGCGATTTGTTAATGAAAGTGTTTGTAGTAGGTTGAAATAAAAAGTTCTTAGATTTTTGGAAGGAAGATAGTTTTTGAGTTATTTAATGGATAGCTGTGATGTGGCTGTTATTGGTGCAGGACATGCCGGTATTGAGGCAGCGCTTGCAGCAGCACGACTTGGCTGTAAAACTATAATTTTTACAATGTCGTTGGATGCAATAGGCAATATGCCATGTAATCCATCGATTGGCGGAACTGCAAAAGGGCATTTGGTTCGTGAGATTGATGCTCTCGGCGGTGAAATGGGCAAAGCGGCAGATGCGGCATTTATTCAAAGCCGTATGCTCAACCTTAGCCGAGGCCCTGCGGTACACAGCCTGCGTGTTCAGGCTGACCGTTGGAAGTATCAGCTGGAAATGAAACACCGTTTGGAGCATCAGGACGGCTTGCAGGTGGTTCAGGCAGAAATAGTTGACCTGCTTGACGACGGAAACGGAACCGTTACAGGGGTTGTAACCCACTTGGGTGCCCGCTACGACTGCAAAACAGTAATTATTTGTTCGGGTACATTCCTTAAAGGTATGATATATGTAGGCGAGTACGCTTACTCAAGCGGTCCTGACGGTTTGCATTCTGCGGACAAGCTTTCGGCTGCAATTCAAAGACTTGGTATTCCGCTAAGACGCTTTAAAACAGGAACACCTGCTCGTGCCAAAAAAGCAAGTATTGATTTTTCCCAGTTGGAGGAGCAGACAGGTGATGATGAAATCATTCCGTTTTCATTTGAAACCAAGGGTGAGCTGAAAAATCAGGTTTCGTGCTACATGACCTACACAAATGCAAATACCCACAAAATAATAATGGATAACCTGCATCGTTCTCCTCTTTACGGTGGTGCGATTGAGGGGGTAGGCCCACGCTACTGCCCAAGTATCGAGGACAAAGTGGTTCGTTTTTCCGATAAGGAAAGACACCAAACCTTTGTAGAACCTATGGGTCTGGACACACAGGAGGTATATCTGCAAGGTCTTAGCTCTTCGCTGCCGTTGGATGTTCAGCTGCAAATATACCGTTCCATTAAAGGCTTTGAAAATATCGAAATAATGCGCAACGCTTACGCTATTGAGTATGACTGCATTGACCCGCTTGACCTTTTGCCTACACTGGAATTTATGAGTGTTAAAAATCTGTACGGTGCAGGACAGTTTAATGGTACTTCCGGTTACGAGGAAGCTGCTGCACAGGGGCTTATTGCAGGAATAAATGCAGCACACCGTGTACAGGGTAAAGAACCATTTGTGCTGGACCGTGCTTCCAGTTACATTGGAACTCTTATTGATGACCTTGTTACCAAAGGCTGTAACGACCCTTACAGAATGATGACCTCACGAAGCGAATACCGCTTGCTGCTGCGTCAGGACAATGCCGACAAGCGTTTGACCCCGTTGGGATATAAACTGGGACTTATATCTCAGAAAAGATATGACGAGTTCCTTGAAAAGCAAAAACAAATTGAAGATGAAATCCACCGCCTTAAAACCACATCCATTCGTCCGTCGGACGAACTTAACCGTATGCTTGAGGAAAAGGGGACATCGGCAATTACAAGCGGCTGCCGTCTGGCAGATTTAATAAGAAGACCGCAGCTTACATGGAAGGACATAGCACCTTTTGACGAGCAATCTCCGCAGCTTTCTACAGAAGTTATAATGGAAGCGGAAATCGAAATAAAATACGCAGGCTACATCGACAAGCAGATGGCACAGGTTGAGCAGATGCGCCGATTGGAAAGCTGTGCTCTGCCGCAGGATATGGATTACGGTGAAATACGCGGCTTGTGCTTGGAAGCAATTGAAAAGCTTAATCGTGTAAGACCGCTTAATCTTGGTCAGGCTTCGCGAATTTCAGGTGTAAGCCCTGCCGATGTTTCGGTTTTGGTAATATGGTTGGAACAGCGCAGACAAATGCAGGCACGACAGGGAGAAAAAAATAATGATTGATAAAAAAAGAATGGCGGACATTCTGGCTGAGTACGAAATAGCTGCCGATGATGTTCAGCTTGACCGCCTTGACCAATATGCCGAAATGCTGGTTGATTGGAATACCCGAATGAACTTAACAGGTATTACCGAGCCGCACGAAATAGAAGTAAAGCACTTTTTGGACAGTATACTCCTGCTTAAAGGAACAGACCTTGCACAGAATGCAAGAATGATTGATGTTGGGTGCGGAGCAGGTTTTCCAAGTCTTCCTTGCAAAATATGCCGTCCCGATATGAAGCTGACCATGCTTGACAGCCTTAATAAAAGAATTGTTTTTTTGCAGGCGGTTGGTGAAGCGTTGGCGCTTGGCGGTATAGACTACATTCACGGCAGAGCAGAAGAGGTAAGCCGTCAAAAGCAGCATCGTGAAAAATACGACCTTGCAACCGCACGAGCAGTTGCGCATCTTCGAGAACTTAGCGAATACTGCCTGCCTTTTGTAAAGGTGGGTGGTGTGTTTGCTGCATTGAAAGGTTATGAGATTGAAACAGAACTTGACGAAGCTGCAAATGCAATAAAAAAACTTGGCGGAAAAGTAGAGGCTGTTAAGAAGTTTGAACTGCCAATGGATAACTCGCGTTCCATTGTTGTTATAAGAAAAATTTCGCAAACTCCGCCGCTTTACCCCAGAACACCAAGCAAAATGACAAAATCGCCGCTTTAATATGTCGCTTTCGTGCGATTATATGGGAAATGTGCGATGACATTTTCTGGAAAAATAGGAATAATTGTGATAAACTCCAGATAAACCAGGGAAACCAAGGGTTCGCCGCCTTTGTGAAAATGGTTTATCTGGTTTTTTCTTTCTTCAAAACAGTAAGGCATGGCGGACGCTTTAATCTAACGAAAGCCATGCCACACACTGTTGGATGAAATCCAATCAAATAAGCAATGAACATTTTAATATAGTATGCAAGGCATAAAAAGGAATTGTATTAACCAATGTTTCACATGAAACATTAATTCTTTGGTGTTATGGAGGATTTGATTATGGGATTTTTTGAATTGCGAGACAATACTAAAATTGTTGAAATAAAGATAAATAAAATAACGGTAAATCCTAATCAACCCCGAAAAGTATTTGACACCGACAGCATTGAGCAGCTTGCGCAAAGCATAAACAAAAATGGACTTCTTCAGCCTGTATTGGTAAGGCAAACCTCAGATGGCTACGAGCTTATTGCAGGTGAAAGACGGCTGCGTGCATTTAAACATTTAGGCAGAGAGCGAATTCCTGCAATTATAAAAAAGGCGGACGAAAAGCAAAGCGGGGTTTACGCATTGTTGGAAAACATCCAACGGCAAAATCTTAATTTTTTTGAAGAAGCGTTGTCATACCGTGCGTTGATGGAGCAGCAGGGAATAAGCCAGCAGCAGCTTGCCGAGCAGCTTGGGAAAAATCAATCAACTGTTGCAAATAAAATACGCCTGTTGAAATTTCCTCCTGAAATAATGGAAAAAATTTTACGGTATGGTTTTAATGAACGGCAGGCGCGCGCACTGCTTAAAGCAGCAGACCACCCAAAATGCGAACAGATGATTGAATATATTGCAAAAAATTCGCTTAATGTGTCGCAAACCGAAAACTACATTGAAATGCAGCTTGCGCAAAAGGACAAGCCTAAACGCAAGGTTGCATGGCTTGTAAAGGATATTCGTATTTTTACAAATACAATACAGCATGCGGTTGATGTTATGAACAAAGCAGGTATTGCGGCAGTATCTACCAAGAATGAAAACGAAAATTCACTGGTGTATACAATAGTTATTCCTAAATCCACAGCTGTAAAGCAAAATAAACCGCAGGAAAAGCTGCTTGGATAAATGCATTTTACTTTTACATTCGACATAGAATTTGACCAAAACCACCACAAGAACCGACAGGGAGGACAAAACTCCTTGTCGGTTCTTGCTTTTTTCGGGACACTTCGACACAAAACAAGGATAGGGTGCTTTAAATAGCGGGAATAGTGTGTTATAATTTAACCGTGAAACAATTTAATAATTAAAAGGTGCTATCGGGTGTTTGCCCGACAGCTTTTACAAAATAAGTTTCATGTGAAACAATAACAAAATCTTGCCGAAAAATGTTTCATGTGAAACTTTTTAAAGCATAATGTAAAGAGGAGCAAACTAATGGGCAAAATTATTGCTGTAACCAACCAGAAAGGTGGAGTTGGTAAAACAACAACATCAATTAACCTTTCGGCTGCGTTGGGTGCGTTTGGTAAAAAAGTTTTGTTGGTAGATGTAGACCCACAGGGGAATGCTACCAGTGGACTGGGAGTTAACAAAAAACAAATAACACAATCCACATATAACTTGCTTATTGATGGATGCAGAGCAGAAAGCATTTTAATACGCACCGAGTTTAAAAATGTTGACCTGCTTCCCTGCAACATGAACCTTGCAGGTGCGGAAATTGAACTGGTAGACCTTTCCGAAAGAACCATGCGTTTAAGAAAAGGTCTGCTTCCGCTTAAACGAGAATATGATTTCATAATAATTGACTGTCCGCCGTCATTGGGGCTTATAACACTTAATGCACTTTCCTGCTGCGATTCCTTGCTTATTCCAATACAGTGCGAATACTACGCGCTGGAGGGATTGTCGCAGCTTATTGCAACGGTAAAACAGGTTAAGCGTTTGTACAATCCTGCAATTCAAATAGAAGGTGTACTGCTTACAATGTTTGACGCACGCTTGAACCTTACGGTTCAGGTAGTGGAGGAGGTAAAAAAATACTTCCCCGGAAAAGTTTTTGCAACATCAATACCGCGAAATGTGCGTTTGTCGGAAGCACCAAGCTTTGGTCAGCCAATACTGTATTTTGACCGTTCTTCAAAAGGCTCGAAAGCGTACGAACAGCTTGCCGAAGAAGTGATAGTTAATAATAAATAAGGAAGGGGAAATCCAATGGCAGCAAAAATAAAACGCGGCGGGTTGGGAAAAGGTCTTGATGCACTTTTTGCCGACAACGAAACAGCCGATGCCGGAACCTCGACATTGCGTTTGAGTGAAATAGAACCAAACAGCGACCAGCCACGAAAACATTTTGACGAAGAAGCGTTGTCCGAGCTTGCCGATTCAATTCGCGAGCATGGTGTAATACAGCCGCTTTTGGTTAGACCAATGGCAGGCGGAGGATATCAGCTTGTTGCAGGTGAACGCAGATGGCGTGCCAGCCGCATGGCAGGCTTGACCGAAGTTCCCGTAGTAATAAGCGAACTGGACGATGAGCAGGTTATGGCAATAGCTCTTATTGAAAACCTGCAGCGTGAAGACCTAAACCCAATGGAAGAAGCAATGGGTTATCGCAACTTAATGGAAAGCTACTCGCTGACACAGGAACAGGTTGCAAAAAAACTGGGTAAATCTCGTCCAGCGGTGGCAAATGCACTGCGTTTGCTCAACCTGCCCGAGGAAATTCAGCCTTTGGTGGTTTCGGGCGAGCTTTCGGCAGGGCATGCAAGAGCATTGCTTGCCTTTACCGATAACGAAGCTATGGTAAGTGCAGCAAAGCTTGCGGCACAGGGTAAGCTTTCGGTTCGTGATTTGGAGCAGATGTCTAAAAAGGCAAAAAAGGCCAACGATACATCTGAGGACGATAGCTCCAAAGAAGTATTCGGCGGTGAAAGCTTCTTTAAAGAAATGGAATTAGCTTTACAGAACGAGCTGGGTAAAAAAATAAAAATTACAGCCGACTCAAAAACCAACACAGGTAAAATAGAAATCACATTCTATAGTAAAGAAGAACTCAGCGACATTGCCGAAAGGTTAAGCAAGGCTTAATGCTTTTAATTTAAGTAAATAAAAATATTTAATATAAACGGAGGAAAAATATTATGTTGGATATTAAACTTATTCGTACCAATCCCGATTTGGTAAAAGCAGCAATGAAAAAAAGAAATAAAGATATGGATGCAATTGTTGACGAAATAATTGCAATCGACGAAAAACGCCGTCAGATTTCCACCAAAAATGATGGACTTAAAGCACAGCAGAATGCAGTAAGTAAAAAAATCCCTGCAATGAAGAAAAACGGGGAAGATACCACTGCTATTATGGAAGAAATGAAAAAGCTGGCTGAGGAAATCAAGCAGGATGACGCAATCATTTCCGAGCTGGAAGCAAAACAGCGTGAGCTTGTGCTTATGATTCCTAACATTCCGCACGAATCCGTACCTGCAGGTGCTGATGACAGTGAAAACATTGAAGTTCGTCGCTTCAGCGAGCCAACCAAATTCCCATACGAACCAAAAGCACACTGGGATATTGGTAAAGACCTTGGTATTCTTGACCCTGAAACAGCAGGTAAGGTAACAGGTGCTCGTTTCCATTTCTATCGTGGTTTGGGTGCTCGTCTGGAAAGAGCAGTTATCAACTTCTTTATGGATACCCATGCAAGCCGTGGATATACCGAAATTCTGCCTCCATACATTGCAAACAGAGCATCCATGACAGGTACAGGTCAGCTTCCTAAATTTGCTGAAGATATGTTTAAACTGGAAGGGCAGGAATACTTCCTCATTCCAACCGCAGAAGTTCCTGTAACAAATATGCACCGTGAAGAGGTTATGGACGGCAAACAGCTGCCAATTTCCTACTGTGCATATTCTGCTTGCTTCCGTGCAGAAGCGGGTGCAGCAGGCCGTGACGGTCGTGGTCTTATTCGTCAGCATCAGTTTAACAAGGTTGAGCTTGTTAAATTTACAAAACCGGAAGAATCCTACGCTGAACTTGAAAAACTCACCGCAGATGCAGAGTACTGCCTGCAGCAGCTTGGTCTGCCATATCGTGTAGTTGCATTGTGCGCAGGCGACCTTGGGTTCTCCAGTGCAAAAACTTACGATATTGAAGTTTGGATGCCTTCCTACAACCGCTATGTTGAAATTTCCAGCTGCTCCGACTTTGAAGACTTCCAGGCAAGACGCGCATCTATTCGCTACAAACTTGACCAGAAAGACAAACCACAGCTGGTTCACACCCTTAACGGTTCCGGCTTGGCAGTAGGCAGAACTGTTGCCGCTATTCTTGAAAACTACCAGAACGATGACGGAAGCGTTACAGTTCCAAAAGCACTTGTGCCATACATGGGCGGCGTAGAAGTTATTAAATAATGAATTAAAAGTCAAAGGGAATGTTTCATGTGAAACATTCCCTTTGTGTGCAAAATAACGGTAGTGTAGGTTTAATTTGCATTAGAGATGGCACTTTAAGTGATAGATGTAATTGCTGAAAGGGAATATATAGTGTATATAGATGTAAAAAAGAATAATATAGGAAAATATAAAAAAGGTGAAATTATCAAAATTAAAAGTGTATTTACCCTTATATCAAAAGTTCCTATTTGGCACTATGGAGTTGTAGTTGGGGATGATGAGGTTGTACATTTTAATTTAAATATGGAAGAAAAGGACATTCAAATCATTAAAACAAGTCTTAAAGAATTTATTGGTGCTGGATGGGACTTGAAAGTTTGTCAAATGACTAAATTGAATTGCAAATTTGATTCAGATACTATTGCACGGCGTGCATTAAATGAAGTTGGTTGGAATTTTGGCGGATACGACTTAATTAACAATAACTGTGAGCACTTTGCAAATTGGTGTGCATGCGGTGAAAAGTACAGTAATCAAATTTTAAAAAATGAGGGTGATGGGCACAACATTGGAGAGAAGGTGTTTGAAAAGGTAATTGCAGAACCAGTTTTTGAAGTTTTTGATGCTATCGATAAAAAAATTGATAAATTGGAAGAAGATACAGACAAGTTCTTCGATTTTATAAATAGAATATTCTATTAAAAAAGCTGGAATTATACAGAATATAATTATGTGAAAGAGGCTGAAATGAAACAGTATATACATGAATTTACAGTGCATAACTTCGAAACAGATTTCCGCGGAGATGTGCGAATTTCCAACCTTCTTAAATATGCACAGCATGTTGCAACCTACCACTGCGAGGATTTGGGAATTGGCAGGGATTACATGCTTGGCTTGGGTAAGGTGTTCTTACTTGGTAAAATGCGCGGGGTAATAAACCGTCTGCCACGCTCCACCGAAAAGCTTACCGTTAAAACAACACCTTTTGAGCCTGTAAGAGCACAATACCAGCGACTTATAGATTTTACGACGAGTCAGGTGCGTTGGTGGTGCAGTTGGATACCCGCTGGCTTTTGGTGGATGTTGACAGTAAAAGAATAGTAAGAAGAATGCCGCAGGAGCTTGAGGGGTATTTTAATCCGCCGGATGAGTTCGAGGATTTCAGAATACCTAAATGTATCGAATTTGAACCCTCCCATGATGTAACTGTTAGATACAGCCACATCGATTTGAATATGCACCTTAACAATACTGTTTATGCTGACTTAATGTGCGACTGCCTGCAAAACGAAATAATGCAGGGGAGTGAAAACCCAATACAGGAATTCATGATAGTCTACCACAGCGAAGCCGTGCTTGGCGAAACTGTAAGTATGAAGGTGGGTAAAACCGAAACAGGTTTTGTGTGCGAGGGAACAAAAGGCGAAACATCCTGCTTTGAAAGCTGGGTAAAAATGAAATAGCAATAACTGTAATTGTTTGAGTTAAAGTGATAACAAGGTGAACTGCAATAAGATATACTTTTAAGCAAAAGGCATAAAAAGCACGAAAAAAATTGCATAATGTCAGGTGCTATGACTTCTTGCCATTGTGTAAAATTCGTGTTAGAATATGTAATTAATACATTAGCATTGTCGTTATGTAACCATATTTTATGCGTTAATAAAAATATAAAATTTTAAGGAGGAACTACTCGTGTTAATGACAAACTATCAGGACAAGTTTGTAAAAGAAGGTCTTACCTTTGACGATGTACTGCTCATCCCTGCAAAAAGTGATGTAGTACCAAACGAAGTAAAAATCGACACCGTACTTGCCAAAGATGTTCGATTGAACACTCCGATTATGACAGCTGCAATGGATACCGTTACAGAATCTGCTATGGCTATTGCAATGGCAAGAGAAGGCGGTATTGGTATTATTCACAAAAGCATGTCCATTCAGGAACAGGCTGACGAAGTTGACAAAGTAAAAAGAAGTGAAAACGGCGTAATTGCTAACCCATTCTCTTTGACTCCTGACCATTTTGTATACGATGCAGATGAACTCATGGGCAAATACAAAATTTCCGGTGTGCCAATCTGCGAAGGTACAAAACTTGTTGGTATTCTTACCAACCGTGACCTGCGCTTCCTTAAAGACTACAATGTAAAAATCAGCGAGGTTATGACAAAGGACAACCTTGTTACAGCTCCTGTTGGCACAACCCTTAAAGAAGCTGAAGTTCTGCTTGGCAAACACAGAATTGAAAAACTCCCACTGGTTGATGACGAAGGCAATCTGCGCGGACTTATCACCATTAAAGATATTGAAAAAGCAATCCGTTACCCCAACTCTGCAAGAGACAAACAGGGTCGTCTGCTTTGCGGTGCAGGTGTAGGTGCTACACTGGATGTTCTTGACCGTGTAAAAGCTTTGGTTGAAGCACAGGTCGATGTTATTGTTTTGGACTCCGCACACGGTCACAACAAAAACATCATCAACACAACAAGAAAAATTAAAGAAGCATTCCCAGATGTTCCGCTTATCGCAGGCAACATTGCAACTGCTGAAGCTGCTAAAGCACTTATCGAAGCAGGTGCAGATGCACTTAAAGTTGGTATCGGTCCTGGTTCCATTTGTACAACCCGTGTTGTAGCAGGTGTTGGTGTTCCTCAGATTACTGCTGTATATGATGTTGCTTGCATGGCAAGCAAATACAATATCCCAGTTATTGCTGACGGTGGTATTAAATACTCCGGTGACATCGTAAAAGCTCTGGCAGCAGGTGCTAATGTTGTAATGCTTGGTTCCCTTATGGCAGGCTGTGAAGAAGCTCCCGGCGAAACCGAAATTTATCAGGGCAGACAGTTCAAAGTTTACCGTGGTATGGGCAGCCTTGGTGCAATGCAGAAAGGCAGCAAGGACAGATACTTCCAGGGCAAATCCGGCACAGGCAAACTTGTTCCTGAAGGCGTTGAAGGTCGTATCCCATTCAAAGGCACAGCAGGCGAAACAATCTTCCAGTTGGTTGGCGGTCTGCGTTCCGGTATGGGTTACTGCGGATGTGCAACAATTCCTGAACTGCACGAAAAAGCACAGTTCGTGAAGATGACAGGTGCTGGTCTTAAAGAAAGCCATCCACACGACATCTACATCACAAAAGAAGCTCCTAACTATTCCACTCAGATTTAATCGGGTGGCATGAAACCTTAAAAAATACTCCCGCTGCACCACAGCGGGAGTATTTTAAAATTAAGAAAAACGCGTTTTAAAACTTTTTTTAAAAAAATGCAAAAAAAGTATTGACATAAGTCGAAATACAGGATATAATAATCAAGCACTGTGTGGTGAGCAATCACCGAACAGAAAATAAAAATGGCGGCGTAGCTCAGTTGGCTAGAGCATTCGGTTCATACCCGAAGTGTCGTAGGTTCGAATCCTATCGCCGCTACCATAATAACTTCACTATGTGGATAAAATGGCCCGTTGGTCCAGCGGTCAAGACGTCGCCCTTTCACGGCGAAAACACGAGTTCGATTCTCGTACGGGTCACCACAAAACCTTTGCTGCAAAGCAAAGGTTTTTTGTTTTTTGCGGGACTTATTTCCTGCAATTGTGCGGATTGAATTTTTGTAGTATTATAAAATTATTACGACACTTTGCAAAAGCAAGGGGGACAACAAAAATGATAAAGTGCGAAAGCTGCGGTAAGACATATAACTTTGATATTACAGAAACCTGCCCAAGATGCGGTGCATTTAATACGGTTGACAGACAAAGAGGCACATTAATCAGAACAACATCAACTACACATACAATAAAACGCAGTAAAATGCTTGAAGAAAACCCACGACAAACAGCAAAAAATACTGCCCAACAAAGTTTAAATAAAAGCCGTTCAATAGGTGAGATTATAAAGATAATTGCTATAATTTATATTATACTATCGGTAATCGGCAACTTTAGCGGCTATTAATCCGAACAATAGTTAATACAGTTATATTTAATCCCTGTGATACAGTGCCAGCTGTGTCATGGGTTTTTTTATATTTTGAAAAGCATGATAATAATTTGTTGTTATCATGTTCACATCTATTTTACAAATCACAGTATTGTGCAAAACACAGTAGTGTGTTATATTGTATACAAAGGACAGCATTGTATGCAGAAGGGAGGCGCAGTCGGCTTTGAACACACAATTCAGAAAAGGAATAATTGAAATGTGCATAACGACATTAATAAGTCGTAAAGATATGTACGGTTATGAAGTTGTGCAAACAATAGCGGTGTACACGGAAATAAACGAAGGAACTGTATACCCAATATTACGCAGACTTACGCAAGAGGGGTACTTTAGAACCTATTTAAAGGAAAGCAGCTCCGGCCCTGCCAGAAAATATTACAGCATAACCGATATGGGCAGGGAATTTTTATATAAACAAAAACGCGAATGGGCAGACATAACAAAAATGGCGGAGCATATTCTTTACCCGCCGCTGACTGCCGAAGAAAAGGAGGATGCAGCGCATGAGCAAGCTTGAATATCTTAAACAGTTGGAAGAAGCGTTAAACGGTAAAATTTCTGCTGCCGAGCTTAACGACATTATCCGTGATTATGCCGAATACTTTGAGGAAGGTAAAAAACAGGGCAAAGCCGAAGATGAAATATCCAAAAATCTTGGTATTCCGTCCGAGGTTGCCGAACAGATACTGAATGCTGACAAGGAAGTAAAAGCCGAAAAAACAAGTGCTTTTAAACAGGCAGCACAAAAGCTTAAAAAGGTTTGGAAATCGGCTGCCGAGGACAGTGTAAAAGCAGGAACAAGTGCAGCTAAAGGTATGCTTTACATTGCAGCGGCTATACTCATGCTGCCAATTGTATTTGTTGCTGTACTTGCAGTAGGAAGTGTAACAATAAGTGCAGTAGGTATGGGAATATCTTCGGCTATAATTGGAACATTGGCATGGGCAGCAGTTTCGATTTTGGGAATTATTCTTCCTACCGAAGCAGTTGCAGCAGGTGTGCTGTTGGGACTTGCGCTTGTGTGCATTGGTGTTACCGTTGTAAGCGGTATGCTTTGGGCATTAAGCAGCTTTGTGCGTTGGCTTAAACAGCTGTTTAGTGAAAAAGAACCCGAAGGCTGTAATGAAGAAGAAGGGAAAGGGGAGGAAGTTTAATGCTTAAAAAGATATTTAAAGGCAGTTTAATAGCTTCGATTTGTTTGATAATAGCTTGTGCTGTTACAATTCCCTTTGCTGTAAAAGCAACCATAACCAAAGGTATTGACCTTGTAACCGAATATTACAGGGAAGAAACGGTAGTTAATACACTGGAAGTAAAACAAGGGCAGCTTGTTACAATTAGTGCTGATGACCTCAACATAAAAATTATGCCGTCGGGCGGTGACAACATATGGGCAAGCTGTCGTTTGCTTGGAAGTGAAGATGCATCTGTAAAATTTGCCCTTGCGAATGACGGCACACTGCAATTTATTGCCAAACAAAAGGATGCCCGTCATGTGGATGAACGCCTTAAAACCTTGCAGGAGGTAATAAACTGGCGTGGTGAAGTAACCATTTATTTACCACAAGGTGTAAATTATAAAGTAGTGGGTACACCATACGGTCTTACTGACCTTGTAGGAACGGCTGAAAGCGAGCTGCCACGCAGTGTAAACCTTGCCGAGTCGGAAAACTTTAATGCCGTAGCCGAAGATTACGACATAGACCCCGATGAGCTTCGTGACCTGCTGGAAGACCTTGGCGAAGAAAACGGAAATATTCAAAAAACCTACTCTCACTTCAAGGCTGATTTTGCAAATGCAATAATTGACTGTCCTTTCGAGTACACAATTCGCGGTAAGGGTGACAAGATACAGTTCGAGGTAGGGCGTGAAAACTACAAATATAGTAAAGACAACGGTGACGAAGTGGTAATCATTGGTGACTTCTTCATGGAAATAAGCAAAGATGGAGTAGTAATGAATGACGAATACTACGACATCGACGATGATAACATTAAAATCGACGATGATTCCGTAACCATTGGCAGATACACAATTAAAAAATGAGTATAAAACGGGGCTAAGTTTAAAAACTTAGCCCCGTTTTATATAAACATACATAAACATTTATAAACATATTGACAAACATGAGTAATTATGGTATATTCATATCAAATCAAATGAAAACATGTGAAGGAGAGTGATTTGAATGAAAATTATAGCAATTAGTTTAGAGGAAAATTTGGCGGCAGAGGCAGAAAAAATACTTGATGATATGGGATTAGATATTGAAACAGTAGTAAAAATGATGGTAAAAAAAATAAAGAATGAGCAAAATATTAATTTTTTGATATCTCCAAGAACAGTGGCAAATACATCGCAACGAATTGAGCCGCAGGGAAATTTAAAGCCAATAGAAAATGAAGTTAATAATAAAATGACAAAAAGCAAAGCTGTTAATATTTTTAGGAAAGAAGGCTTTGATTTTACTGGCATTACAACATTTGCATCAAAAAATAAGAGTGCGTATAATTACTGGGCAAATCCAGATGTTACTGTGTTAAGTAATAATTGGAATATTATTTTGAATGATTGGATTAACCAAGAAATACACCTTTTTAATATTCCTGCAAACACAATAAATCCAAACTCGGTGGTATATCGTGCAGACAAAGTTAATCAAATAGATTTGCAGATAATGTATGATGATAGAACATTTACAGATATGCGCAGCAAAATTAGTTTTGAGCAATATTGGGTAAAAAGCTATAAATATTAAATAAAAAGGGACAGGGTATAAACCTTGTCCCTTTTTATGTCTAAATCCAATCATTTAATTTTCAATACCTTTTGCAATCATATTCTGCAATAGCTTCAGAAAGTTTTGGCTGTGAAAGTACAATACCTTTAGATATTATTGTACGGTTCTGTACATTTAAATTATCTGAATACGGCAGCAAAAAACCGAGGCACATTTTGGTGGCTCGGTTTTTTATATTTATTCTTCAAAAACAAATTCCTCCAACTGGAAAACACCGTCTTTATCACGAACATAAACAGTACCCACAGGGGAGTGCAGCATGGGCATAATGTCGGGGTCGTAGTTACAAAGCGTGTTTAACGAATAGGTTGCACTGTCAGCAGCGTTGCTAAGGGTTTCGCGTTCCTCTGGGCTTGCGGCAAAGCGCCAACCGCTGTCGGTAAAGGAATAGGCGGGCTGTTCGCGGTACATATACTTTATGGGTTTGCCGTCAAACATAATGCTGTCGCTTGCAATACAGCCGCTTGGTTCGTACCAATTTTTTAATACAGGTTCAATATCATCGGGATGAATTTTAAGGCATTTTACCGTTGTTTCGGTGCAAACGCTGCGGCGGTTTATGTTTACTACCTCCAGCACCTCGAATGGCATAAGCTCAAGCAGTGCAGCAGTGCCGTTTTTGGATTTGTACTCAAGCTCGTCGGCATAAAGCGGTACCATCTGGTAGAAGCTTACGCTGTCGCCGTTGGGCAGCGGGCAGCTTTCCGCCATTGGGCCGAATGCAAACGGATGCACAAGCAGCACGGATGAAAAATCGGTATTATCAGCGAAAGGAGCATCGCTTGGTACTGTATGCCCCCAGCCAAGCCAGCTGTCTTCGTCTATTGGGATGTGTGCAAGTGTTTTAAGCCAGCGCAGCGGCCAGTAAAAACGCTCGTCATTGCTTTGAACATCCCAATCAGGCGGCAGGCAAACCACAATTTCCGTGCGGTCAAGGCCCGCAAATTCGGGACCTTCGGGAATGTTCATTCGGTGTGCACCCATTCCCAGTGTAACAAGTGTGTAGTAGTTGCGTTCGGGGGTGGGCGGGATTATGCAAATATCAACATGAATATCGGTAGATACAATTTCGTGGAATACGGTAGGGTATTCACCAAAGTAGGTTTTGATGTGCTCCTCCACTGCGTCAAGCTCTTCATGAGTATAAACCTTTGTGTAGTTAAGCGGATTGCGGCGCTGCAGCTCATCACGACACCAAAAGAAAAATTCATTGGTTTGTTTTTCGTCAGGGTCAAGCGAAAGCGCACGGTCAAATTCTTCTTGTGCAAGGGGGTACTGTGCAAGGTAAAAGTATGCCTTGCCAAGCTGAAAATGCCACAGCGGGTCGTCGTTTCCCAGGTGACTTACAGTAAAAAGAAAATCCAAAGCTTCATCGTAGCGTTCAAGTCCGTTTAAAGCACGGGCAAGAAAGCAGATAACTGTGTAATCCCATTCGGCAGGCGGTGTGTTGTAGATTGCTTCAAGTACCTCTTTGTGTTTTCCTGCCCAATGAAGGTCATCAAGCTTTTTTAAGTTTATTGGCATATAAGTCACCTCCCGTATAATATTAACAGATTAAATAATATCATTTTGAAAAGCATCTTTCAACTTTGCAGCAGTGTTATCCTGAATTTTGACAAGAAAAAAGTAAATTTCAAGAAAAACGGAAAAAGTAAAAATAAACACTTTATAAATAAAGTTTCAATATTATGTACAGTTTGTGCATAGTAATTATATGGAAATTGTGATATATTATGTTATGATTGACAGTATTGTAAGTTTTTGTATGTTTTTAATATGTATTGAATTTTTATGTCTGAATTTTTAATACAGTGTATTTATTGAGTGATGAGTGTAATTTATAAAATGAATTGAGGGTTACAATGGATGCTGTAAAAAAAGAAATACAACAGTTCTACCAAGCCTTTATAAAAACTTATCTTATCGACAGAGACCCGCAAAAAACCATGGAGTACTTTAAAAAGGAACAGGTTTTCTGCGTTGGTACAGGGGCAATGGAGGTCGCACATGACTTTGATGAGCTTTCCCGACAGATAAACTTAGGTCTTGTTGATGACCCAACTCCATATAAAATATCGTGGAAAGATTTTGTAGTAACTCCTATTGGAACCGAGGGGTATTATTCCGTTGCGGCATTTTATACCTACACAAAAATTATTGGTGAAAAGGTAATTGAATTGTCGGCACGCTGTACTTCGATAGTACAGAAATGTGACGGCGAATGGAAGATACTGCAGTATCATACCTCTACACCGCTCAGCATGAGTGCGGTGGGAGAATTTTATCCAATTCGTTTTGAAGAAGAACGCATGAACAAGCAAAATTTTGTTGTGCGTAAGAATATATTGGACCTTATCAGCTGTTCGAATGCGGGTGTTATATCTGCTTACCGAAAAGGCGATTTTCCGGTATATTTTATAAACGACAGAATGCTCGAAACACTTGGTTACCAATCACAGGAAGAGTTCGAAGCTTTTAACAAGGGCAGTTTGGCAAATGCAGTCCATCCCGAGGACATTAAAAAGCTGTGGAATACCGTTGATGTTAAGCAGGAAATGGGACGAGTTTACAGTGCGGAATTCAGAATGCGTAAAAAAGACGGAAGCTACATCTGGTTTATTGCATACGGAAACGGAGTACCACTTGGCGATGAACGCATTGTAATGGCGGTGTGTCTTGATATAACCAAACAGACCGACATGAAGCAAAAGCTGATAAAAACGGCGCGTGACCTTAAAGAAGCCAGTGCAGAGCTCAGGGATATTACAAATGCACTGCCCATTGGTATTTGTACGGTTCGCATGGATGAAAAAATGACACTGCTTTATGCTTCCGAAGGTTTTTACCGTCTTTACGGCTACACTCCCGAAGAATTCCGTGAGCGCTTTAATAATGAAATGATACATATTCTTCCTCAAACTACATGGAAGGAAAATAATGAGCTTATAGAAATTGCAAGTGCTAAAGATTTCCGAAATTATGAATATGAGCGTCAGGGAATTCGTGTTGACGGTGAAATAATTTGGGTAATTAACCGCGGGTACTACAAACGAATGCCTAACGGTGAAATGATTGCACATTGTGTTGTAATGGATATAACCGACCGCAAGCGTGCCGAAGAAGCACTTAAAATTAACGAGGAACGCTTCCGTGTAGCGCTTGAACAAACCGACAGCATTGTATTTGAATTTGACCCGTATGAACGAACACTTACCCATCTTACAAAGGATATGGATGATTACCATTTTTCAAGAATGGCACGAAATGTGCCGCAAAGTACGGTTGAAAGAAAAGTAATACATCCCGACTTTGTTGATGCATTTCTGCGAATGTATGATATATCCGATGCAGGTGAAAAGACTGCAAGCTGTGTCATAAAAGCACGCTACGATGCAAACAGCCCGTACCGTTGGGTAAGGTTTACGCTTACCAATGTTTTCAGCGAAGAGGGTGTTCGCTTAAAAACAATAGGCGTTATTGAAGATGTTACCGACCAAAAGGAAATCGAAATAGCTTATCATCAGGAAGAACAGGTGCGCAATGCATTGCTTGCCGATGCTTTGGTGTGTATTGAAGCGGATATTCAAAACGATGTTGTTACCAAGTGCACATCGCACCACTTCCCAAGCATTGTAAAATTTGAAAAAGACAGCTACCAAGGCTATATTAATCATGTTGTGGAAACCGACATTTACCCCGATGACCGCGAGCTTTATCTTTCCGTATTTTCACCTGCGGCGTTGAAAAAAGCATTTGCCGACGGTACAATGGATGTTAAATGTGAATATCGCAGAAAGACCACCAGCGGAAACATAAAATGGATGCTGTCAACAGGTCACCTTGTGCGGGACAAGGAAACCAATTCCATAGACCTTATAGCGTATGTTCGTGATATTGACAAAGAAAAACGCGAAACATTGGCACTTCAGTATGAGTCCGAGCGCGATGCGCTTACAGGCTGCTACAACAAAAAAAGTGCACAGGAGCACATTAAAGCTCACCTTGCTTCCTGTAATGATGATGACGGTTATATTATGATGATAATCGACATTGACCACTTTAAGGATGTTAACGATACCTACGGGCATTTGTACGGTGACAAGGTGTTGGCAGCGTTTGGCAGCATTTTAAATCGCCAGTTCCGCAGCAACGACATTATCGGCCGTTTGGGCGGTGATGAATTTGTGGTGCTTGTAAAAAATACCGATTCCCAGTGGCTTGCTACCCGCAAGGGAAGGGAAATTTGCGACCGTTTCAACGGGGAATTCCGCGACAAGAATTTGTCGTGCAGTATTGGTATATTAATATCGTCGGGTAATCAGCCGTTTGAAAAGCTGTACCGCCGTGCCGATGTTGCCTTGTACCAAGCTAAAAAAGGCGGCAGAAACCGTTGTGTATTTTATCAGGAGGAGCAGGAGTCTCTTACATCCTCGCACGAAATGCTCAACATGCTTACCGAGCGTGTGCAAAACGGCATTTACGAAGCCTGTCTTGTTCCGTGGCGTCAGATTGACAAAGGTACTTTTATGGGAGTATCGGTATACTTGCGTGACGGTGTTGAAAAACGCCTGCTTATTGACCAAAAGACCGACATATTCCTGAGCAGCGGTGCAGTTCGCCCTATTGTAACAAGATACCTGTTTGAGCAGGCTTGCCGCTTTATTGCCGAACGCTCTAAGGAAGGCCCTACACTTGCAGTGGCATCGGTCGAACTTTCGTGGGAAAACATTCGTGAGCTTAATCTGCTGCCTGATTTGCTGGCTATTGTTCAGGATTACGGTATAAGTCCTTCAAGAATACAGCTGGACATTCCGGAAGAAGCTTGTGAACGGGAACGCGAACACCTTAGCGAGGTATGCGGTGCATTGAAAAAGGTTGGCTTCCGCCTTGGACTTAGCCGCTTCGGCTCAAAATACGCAAGTCTTGCCATTTTGCAGGAATTTGGCTTTGGCTGTGTGAAGCTGGACCGTTCTGTTATTCGCAACTGGAATTCGGACGACAACAACAAAAAAGCAATGGCGGAAAGCATTTTGCAGATGTGCAACCGCATGAATATCGAAATAGCGTTAGAGGGTGTCGACACCGAACTGCAAAGAGTAATTATTGAGCAGTACGGCTGCCGCTACATTTCGGGTGCTGTTGTTGGTGAACCGGTTGTTGTTGACGAAGCATACAAGCTGCGATAAAACAATATGATGTTGCGGCAAGTTTACCGTTTTGCCAAAGCATTCTCCCAAGGGGAGAAGGGGGACCGCTTGCGGTGGTTGAGGGGCAGCACAAAATTATATCACCTATCTTAGCCTTGATGAAAGGGTAAGTCTCTGCCATGTACACTTCATCAGTCAGCTAACACTGACAGCTTCTACGATAAACAAACGGGACAGACACAGAAAAAATTCTGCATCTGTCCCGTTTTGCTAATTTAAGGATAGCATAGTGTAAAATACTGTGATAATATGTAACTAAGAATATAACAAAGGAGGATTTTGTTATGGCATACCAGTTTACCAAAGATTTAGAAACAGGGAATATTAATATTGATGTTCAGCACAAGGAGCTAATTACAGCAATAAACAACTTGTTGGATGCTTGCGGGCAAGGCAAAGGCCGCGCTCAAATAGTGGAAACTGCACGCTTTTTGGAAAACTACACCATAAAGCACTTTGCAGACGAAGAAAAACTGCAAATCCAAAGCAAATATCCCGACTATACCAACCACAAGCAGCTTCATGAGTCCTTTAAGAAAACAGTAGCACAAATTGTTAAAAAGCTGGAGGCACAAGGTCCAACAGTAGCACTGGTAGGCGAAATTAACAGTGTTCTTGCAGGCTGGCTTATAAATCACATTAAGCGCGAGGACAAAAAGTTAGCGGAACATATTAAAAATTCAAAATAAAGCAAAAAAGCTTTCCGACAAGGAAAGCTTTTTTATTGCGAATAAAATTCGGATATTAAACTGTAAAGCATGGTGGGGTTTAAAATTTCCAGTTTACCATGACCTATACGAAGCAACCCCTGTTTTTGCAGCTTTTGAAGTGAACGACTTACGGTTTCGCGTGAAGTACCTATTATGTAGGCTATTTCTTCATGTGTTTGGGTTATGGTAGGTTTACTTGGTGAAAGGGTGTGTTTTTCCCATATATGCAGCAGTAATTTTTTTTCGGCAGGCAAAAAAACGGAGCTTTGCAGTGAATTGACAATTACCCCCATGGTGCGCCGCTGCAGCGACAATGCGTAGCGGCTTGCGGGCAGTGACCTGTCAATCAGCTGCTGCCAACAGGCATGTGGAATAAAAACAAGTTCGGTTTTGTGAAGTGTTCTGAAGTCCATTCCCGTGCATTCATCGGAAATATCCACAGCCGAGCAAAAAAATGAACTGCTTTGTTCACTGCCTGCTGCGTAAAGACTGAATTCACGCCCTTGGTGAGATATAGAATATCCTTGTAAAATTCCGTTTGCAACCAAATACAACCCGTAATTAAGGTTAATCGAGTTATGTACGGTTTCAAAAGGCTCGTAGCTGCGCAGAATGCAGTTATCAACCAGCTGCTGCTTTTGTTTTGGGGTCAACTCATTAAAAAAAGGCAGCGTGGAGTGCAAAAATTTTAAAAGTTCGTTTTCGTATTTACCTTTAACTATTGTCTTCATAGTTCCGCCCTTAATTTTTTTGTTTATAATACAGTATGATTTGTTTCTTTGTTTTGTTAGAATGAATAAAAAACTTTGATAAATTTTTATCTTGAATTGTGATGTCTGTCACATAATATAACAAGATAAATAGTTAAAATGGTTAGTGAAGGAACAATACCTCTATTTCAAGGAACGGCAAAGCCTGCATTAAAGTGGGTGGTAGTCGGCTTGATGCTGTGGAGCCGAACGATGAAATCCTGAAATCGTCCGATGTTTTAGGGCAAAGGGCGGTAAGAATTCTTGTCCCTTCTCATTTTAGCAAACAGTTAAGGTCATTCCTTTCGGGGAATGGCCTTAACTGCTTTAATCGATTAATTTTCAATTGTAAAATAACTTACCTTATTGTTGGAAACAGGTGAAAACTTGCCGCCTGCCGTTATTTTGTATTCTTCAAAAATACAAGAATAGGAAAAACCTTCCATGTCAGTTGCTTTGGCAACTAAAGTAAGTGTACCGTCACTGTCAATGGGTATTGGGTAAGGCAGAATGCTTGCGTAGTAAAGCTCGTCACCGTCGGTGGCTGTGAATTCATCATGCAATTCAAACGGGATTGTATGCAGCAGCCTTCCGTTGTAAATAAGCTCTACAAAATGGGTTTTAAGTGAACGGGACTGCTGTGTGCCTTTTTCGTTTATCAGGTATATTTCACCCGAAACTCTGGCAGAAGCGTCGGTGTTGGTGTGCGACATGGAAATGGAAGGTGTTATGGTAAGGTGCGAGGTAAGCCCCTGCGGAACATTTGGCAGCTCAAGCAGGGTTTCGGTTTTGGTGGAATATTGGTCGCTTACCGAAAGCCCAATAGCCATTGTTTGGTAAAGCGGAAGCACTACCTGACTGGTCAGAATATTATCACTCAGTGTGGTTAATATCCGCTGATGACCGCTTCCGTCACCGTCAACGGTAAAGGAAGATATCTGACCGTCCTTGTGCGATTTAAGATGTGCCGAAAGCATGAGCTTTACCTTACCGCCCAAAACAGGCTCGATGTGGTAGTTAAAATCGCTTATCATGCTTGATTGACGGTTAATAATTTCTTCCAGTTCCCATACAGTTTTGGAAATTTCTTTTTGGGTTTCCTCTTTGTAAGAAGAAAGCTGCGAATTAATTTGTGTTAATTGCTCGGAGTAATGTTTGTCCATAATGGCTACTCGTGCAAATAAAAAAACATTAAGGCAAAGCGAAACAGCCGTAATAATAAACACCGTGCGAACGGAAATTTTATTTAATCTGTTCATGGGGAAGCTGTCCTTTCATTAGGAATAAAACCAAAATTTTGCATTATTTATTGAAATACCCCCGAATGTGGTCTAAACTTTAATTGTATTGGAACTTTGTTTTGTAAATAAGACTTACAATATTACAAATAGTATAACAAAAAGCAGGGGAAAATTCACATGAAAAATTTTCACAGGTTTATTATATCAGTTATTTTATTGATGACAATAGCTTTAACAATGGTTTTTGCAAACGCCCAGCCAACCGAAGTTAAAGAGGAAACCGTAAGGTGCAGGGTGCAGGAAATACTGTCGGACAGTTATGATGTTACCGTGTTTTCGGGCGGGGAAATTTACACCAGAGTAATAAATTTTCGTGGGGAAATATTAAACGGAAAATATAAGGGACAAACGCTGCTTGTAAGGCAGGAGCTTGATGAACTTGGTCAAATAAACGCTTACCCTGCCAAGGAGGGCGATGTATTTTTTTTGCATTTAACAACAGGTGAACGGGGACAGCTTACGGGATTTGCCTCCGACCATGTGCGCAGCGGAACACTTGCCTTACTTACAGCGGCATTTTTTGGCGGACTGGTTTTATTTGGCGGACTAAAAGGGTTAAAAACAGTATTTTCGCTTTCGCTTACCGTAATTTTGGTTTTTTGTTGGTTTATACCGTCAATTCTTAACGGTAAGAATCCTGTTGCAGCTGCGTTGCTGGTAAGCTTTGTAATTATATTTGCAACACTGCTTATAGTAATAGGAATTAACCAAAAAACAATATCGGCACTGTTGGGATGTTGGGGCGGTATTGCTGCTGCGGGGATTATTTGTGCTGTTTCCATGTATACCATGCGTATAACAGGCTTGGTGGACAGCGACTCGGGCATTTTAATGTATGTTGCAAATGGCGGTAATATAAATCTTAAAGGAATAGTTTTTGCAGGAATTATAATAGGGGCACTGGGGGCAACCATGGATGTTGCCGTGTCGGTAGCGGCTGCACTGCACGAAATAGCCGAGCAGGCAGTTGGGATAACTCCAAGGCAGCTTGTTCGTTCGGGACTGAGCATAGGCAGGGATATGATGGGAACAATGTCCAATACCTTGATTCTTGCATATGCAGGTGGCTCGCTTCAGGTAATACTGCTGATGTTTTCCCAGCAAATGAACTTTGAACAGCTTATAAACAGGGAAATGGTAGCGGTGGAGCTGCTGCAGGCACTTGCCGGTAGCATTGGAATGCTTTGCACAATCCCAATAACCACTGTTGTTACAGCATGGCTTATTTCCCGCAAAGGCGGCAGCGGCAAAAAAAGCGCACTTCCCGCAAATTGGCCGCAATGCATGCCATTTGACAACGATGAAAAACAGCTGTGATTTAAAGCTGAAAACCGTTGGTTTTGAAAAAAGCGGATATGTGCTATAATTATTCAGGCTTGGCAGTAATGCAAACTGCTGAAATAAAAGATTATGCAAACAATAGGCAGATTGTTTTAAAAAGTATAAATTAAAGCATTTTGGAGGTAACCCAAATGGCATTGACAATAGAGGAAATACTGGCTGCGGAATTTAATATTCGTCCGGCTCAGGCACAGGCGGCAGTTAAACTGATGGATGACGGCAACACCATACCGTTTATTGCACGCTACCGTAAAGAGATGACAGGCAGCCTTGACGATACTGTTCTTCGCGGACTTGCCGAACGCTTGGAATACCTGCGTTCATTGCAAAAACGCCGTGAGGAGGTTATCGCGCTTATAGATGCACAAGGCGCACTGACCGATGATATAACACAGGCAGTAAGCAAAGCGGCAACCCTTGCGGAAATCGAGGACATTTACCGCCCTTACCGACCAAAACGAAAAACAAGAGCTTCGGTTGCGCGTGAAAAAGGTCTTGACGAGCTTGCTCAGTGGCTTATGCAGCAAAATCCGTTTGCAAAAATAGGTAGTGAAGCCGAAAAATATGTAAGCGAAGAAAAGGGTGTAGAATCGGCAGAGGATGCGTTAAGCGGTGCAAGGGACATTCTTGCGGAAACCTTTTCCGACGATGCTGCACTGCGCGGCTTGCTGCGTAATCTGCTGTGGCGCACAGCAAACATTAACAGCAAAGGTCTTACCGAGGAAAAAACCGTTTATTCGGGTTATTATGAATACAGCGAACCTGTAAACCGTGCTGCAAGCCACAGAATTTTGGCTTTGGACCGCGGTGAACGAGAAGAAGTTTTAAAAGTTTGGATAACTGCTGATGATGCAAAATGCACTGACCTGTTAAGAGCACGCCTTGTAAAAAACAAAGGCGAGGCAGCGGCACAAGTGGACATGGCGGTTCAGGACAGCTGGCAAAGGCTGATATACCCTTCAATGGAGCGTGAACTGCGAAACGAGCTTACACAAAAGGCAGCGGAACAGGCAATAGGAGTATTTTCGGAAAATTTGCGCAATCTGCTTATGCAGGCACCTGTTAAAGGTGCGGTGACCCTTGGTCTTGACCCTGCTTACCGTACAGGATGTAAAATAGCTGTTGTGGACCATACAGGAAAAGTTTTGGACACCACGGTTATTTATCCAACTCCTCCGCATAATAAAACCGAACAGAGTGCAAAAATATTAAAAGAACTCATAAATAAACACAATGTATCGGTAATAGCAATAGGCAACGGCACTGCAAGCCGCGAAAGTGAACAGTTTGTGGCAGATACAATAAAAGATATGGACGGCAAAGTGTCGTACATGGTAGTAAGCGAAGCGGGTGCATCGGTTTATTCGGCATCCAAGCTGGCGGCAGAGGAGTTTCCGCAGTTCGATGTTGCTTTAAGAAGTGCGGTTTCCATTGCAAGACGCTTGCAGGACCCATTGGCAGAGCTTGTAAAGATAGACCCAAAAGCCATAGGTGTTGGGCAGTATCAGCATGATATGCCAAAAGCAAGATTGGATGAGGCTCTTGGCGGTGTTGTTGAGGGCTGTGTAAATACTGTTGGGGTAGACCTTAACACAGCAAGCCACAGCCTGCTTTCGTATGTAGCAGGAATAAACAGCGGCGTTGCAAAAAACATTGTGGCATACCGCGAGGAAGAGGGTGCGTTTACAAACCGCAAACAGCTGCTTAAAGTTCCAAAGCTTGGTAAAAAGGCATTTGAACAGTGCGCAGGCTTTTTGCGCATAAGCGACGGTGAAAACTACCTTGACTCAACAGCGGTACACCCCGAAAGCTATGCGGCGGCACAAAAGCTTATAAAGCTGTGCGGATATTCCATTGACGACAAAGGCTTTGACGGTATTAAGGAAAAAGCACAGCAGCTTGGTTGGGAAAATATTGCCGAACAAACAGGCGTTGGCGAAATAACCCTTAAAGATATTGCCGAAGAGCTGCTTAAACCGGGCCGCGATCCTCGTGACGAGCTGGAAAAACCACTGCTTCGTACCGATGTGCTTAAAATGGAAGACCTTAAAGCAGGTATGCAGCTTGAAGGTACTGTTCGTAATGTTATTGACTTTGGTGCATTTGTTGACATTGGCGTTCACGAAGATGGTTTGGTGCATATATCCCAGATGGCGGAAAAGTTTGTAAAACATCCGTCACAGGTAGTAAAAGTGGGTGACATAGTAACGGTTTGGGTGCTTGATGTTGATGTGAAGCGTTCAAGAATAAGCCTTACCATGCGTAAGCCTGCAAATTAAAAAGAATAGAGGAGGAACAGGTGTGAAAAGGTACAATCCGCATAAATTTGCGGCTTCGGTGTGGTGTATACGCATTGTGCTGCCGACACTGTTCCTCCTTTTTTTGTTTAAGCAAACCGCTGCGGAAAACCAATTTATTGTGTATACCGCAGCGGTTTGTGTTGTTTTGTGTATGTATGCGGCTGCATGGTCAAAAAGCTGCGAATACTGTATTGATGATAACATGATAAAATCAGCCTGCGGAATACTAATAAGGCGCGAAACCGTTATGGCGGTAGATAAGGTGCAGTATGCTGTTTGTTTTAGGCTGCCTGTGCAGCGGTTGTTTGGTGCGGCATCGGTGGCAATTATGGCAGCGGGCGGCAAGATGATTTTATTCGATATAGATGCCCGAGATGCAAATATGATAGTAAAAAGGCTGGGCACAGCACAAAAATAATTGTTTCGGGAAGGGGAAAATCGGGTGTTCACGACACGCACACATCCGTTTCAAATTTTAGTAAACATTAAAAAAGTGCTGTACCTGTTTGTTGTTCCCGCAGTGCGTGCAATATTTGCTCTTGTAAAAGGAGACTTTATGCTGTGGACAGGCGGAATATGGAAAGACGCTCTAATTTTGCTTTTTATAGTGTTAATCTCTGTATATAAATGGCTTAATTATACATTGAGTATATCGAAAAGCGGTGTTGAACTGAGCTTTGGGGTTATTACAAAAGTAAATTTGTTAATGCCGTTAAGCTCGATTTGTGTAGTGAGCAGTAAAATAAATGTGCTGCTAAAACCGTTCGGCTGTGTATGTGTGCGCTGTGATACACCTGCGGGGAAAAGCCGCACGGCTGACATAGCGGTGCTTTTACGGCAAAGCACTTGGGAAAAAATAAAAATGTTGATACCTTGCGGTAAAAATTATGAAAGAAAGGTGTATAAGCCCCAATTTGCATACCTGCTCTTGTTGGCGGCGGTAACATCCAATTCGTTTACAGGGGTCTTGCTTATCTCGGTAGCAATATCAAAACTGGGTAAGGCGTTGGGAAAAGGCTTTGAGGGAATGGTATACGGCAGCTACGAACAGCTTGCAAAGGCATTGGCGTTTGGAATTGAGCCTGCTGCGGCAGGTGCTGCAATACTTTTGCTGTCGGGCTGGCTTATAACATTTTTGCGCGGCTTTGCGGATTATTATGATTTTTCGGTTGCTTTGGAAGAAAAAGTTTTAACGGTAAAAAGCGGATGGCTGCAAAAAAATGAATGGATAATCGACTTGGCAAGGATAAACCATATTGATATATGCCAAACCCTGTACACACATTTTTTAAAGCTGTATACGGTTTTTGTGTGTTCGTATGGATACGGAAAAAAACGGAGTGCACCCGCAGCGGTTGTACCTGTTGTAAAAAAACAAAGGTTAGAGGATGCGCTAAAGTGTAAAATATCGGGATTTTCGCTGAACAAATTTGATGTTCGACCCGTTAAAGGCAGCTTATTTCGTTTTGTTTGGCAGCCGCTTGCCGCAGCTGCCGTGGTGGCAGCTGCAATAGGCACAGTACCCCAATTTTTTGATGCTTGGTTGGGAGTTATGGCAGCAGTCCCCCTGTTGTGGATGGCAGCAGTGCGGGCGGTAGACTGTTTTACCTGCGGTGCAGCGATGTATGAAGATATTTTGGTAATTAGAACATCACAAAGACTCAAGTTTCACACAGCGGTTATACATTCAAACAAAGCGGTAATGATGAAAACAACACAAAGTATATTCCAGCGAAGAAAAAACAGCTGTGATTTGTGGGTATATCCTCAAAGCGAAGAAAAGCACAGTTACAGGCTAAGGAATGTTTCCACCCAAAACGCAGAGGATATTATAGGAAAAATAATTGTAAAAAATAAGTAAAAAAGCTCAAAAAATATTTAAATGCAGGTATTCCCGCTATACAAGAAGGGAAAAACAATGATATAATTATTGTAACTGAGTAAAAAATTTAAGAATGACAGCTTTAGTTTATAGAGGAGGATTTTCATGTTTATTCTGGATATGCTGGGCGGACTGGCATTATTCCTTTACGGTATGAATTTGCTTGGCAACGGTTTGGAAAAGGCATCCGGCGGCCGCTTGGAGCAGCTGCTTGAAAAGCTCAGCGGAAGCACATGGAAAGCGGTGCTGCTTGGTGCGTTTGTAACAGCTGCGGTACAAAGCTCGTCGGCTACCACCGTTATTGTTGTAGGTTTGGTAAGTGCAAATGTTATTCGTTTGCGCCAAGCAATAGGCGTTATCATGGGGGCAAACATCGGTACTACCATTACGGCTCACATTCTGCGTTTAAGCGCAATCAGCAGCGATAGCTTGCTTATGACTATGCTCAAACCAAAAACATGGACACCCATAATGCTTGTTATTGGTGTGCTTATGGTAATGGGCAAAAAGAAAAAGCACAAAGAGCTGGGCGGAATTCTGCTAGGCTTTGGTGTTTTGTTTGTAGGTATGTTTAATATGAGTGCAGCGGTTGCACCATTGGGCGACAATCCTGCATTTATGCAGCTGTTTGAGCTGTTCTCCAACCCGATTGCAGGGGTAATTGTTGGTGCTGTTGTTACCGCAATAGTTCAAAGCTCGTCTGCATCGGTTGGTATTTTGCAGGCACTGGCTTCCACAGGCGCTATTACCAGTGCTGCGGCATTTCCAATTATCATGGGTCAAAATATTGGTACCTGTATAACACCAATTTTGGCAAGTATAGGGGCAAAAACAAATGCGAAGCGTTCGGCTTTTGTTCACCTTAGCTTTAACATTATTGGTACACTGTTCTTCCTTATTGCGACTTATGTGTACCAGTACACCGTAGGTTTTAGTTTTTGGAATTCCCCAATAGATGCGGGCGGAATTGCAGATTTCCATACAGTGTTCAACATTACCGTTACAGCGTTGCTGCTGCCGTTTACAGGCTTGCTTGAAAAGTTGGCAATTGCTTGCGTTCGTGATAAGAAAACCGGTCAGGACGACAGCTATTCAATTCTTGCACAGCTTGACCCACGCTTCTTGGTTTCCCCGGGTCTTGCGCTTGAGCATACCCGCAAAACCATTATTGAAATGGGACATCTTGCACAGAAAAACTACTACCGTGCAATCTGCCTTATTCCGGAATATGATGAAAAGCGTGTTGCAAAAATCAACGATACCGAAGATGTTATTGACGCTGTTGACAGCGGTGTAAATAACTATCTGCTCGAACTTTCCGGCCGTGAACTCAGCGATGCCGAAAGCCAGCAGGTAACCCGTCTGCTTCAGATATGCAACGAAATAGAACGACTTGGCGACTATGCTACAAATATTGTGGAGTGTGCGCAAAGCCTGCATGACCGTGGCGGTAAATTCTCGCCTGAGGCAATGGAAGAAATTGATGTTATGGGTACAGCCGTTACCGAGATTATGGCGCGTTCGCTTGAAGCGCTTGAAAATGACGATGCAGACGCTGCAAGAGCAGTAGAGCCGCTTGAAGAAGTTATTGACAGCTTGGAAGAAGCACTCAAAGCGCGTCATATGGAACGCATGAAGTTGGGATTGTGTTCGGGAGATATTGGTTATTTGTTCATGGATTGTCTTTCCCACTTTGAACGCATGAGCGACCATTGCTCCAACATTGCAATCGAAGTTATCTGCCAGTACGGCAGCGGGGTAACCGATAAGCACGAGTACACTAAAAAGCTTCACAGTGAGCCAACCAAAGAATATTCCGGTATGTATGCCGAATATCAAGAAAAGTATTACAGCCGACTTAGAAAAATCGGTTCATAATCATAAAAAAGGTCCGAGCAAATTAGCTCGGACCTTTTTTGTATAAGGAAGAATTAGTGGGAATGGGCAAGGGAAACAGTTTTGCTTACAGGCGCCCAGATGATTTGCGAAATTGCAAAGTCAACCATGCTGTGAATTGCAGAACCTACACCTACAAGCAGGAAGATTGTGTCGAGTGCGTAGCCGTTCATGTTGCCGTTAAGGTAGAATGGCATTACAACAACTACTTCGCACAGTGCATGAAGAATACCAATTGCAAGGGAGAATGGAATAGCTTTTTTAACCGAGAAGATGATGTCGGAGTGTTTTTGGATGTATACAGCACCAAAGTATGCAAAAATAACATGAGTAAGTGCGCGCATTACAACAACTATTGGGAAACCGCCGATGAAAAAGCCAAGTGTTGTACCCAAAGCAACGCAAACTGCAACAGCAGGGGAGATGAACATTGCAATAAATACTGCAACATGGCTTGCCAGTGTGAAGGATGCAGGCTCAAGAACGACCTTGATTGGCGAAAACATTGGTATAACTATACCAACAGCACACAGCAGACCTGCAATTACCATTGTTTTTGTGTTTTTCATTTTAAAGACTCCTTTTTCCAATTTTAAAAATTCCAAGAGCAAGACCAATACTGTCTTGACATATTACAGATAGGTATTATAGTGCAAAAAAACGCAGGTGTCAAGACATGTGTAAAGTTTAACGAACAATGATAAAACAGCAACAATTTAACGCAAAAAATCACCCCTGTTCCGCTGAACAGGGGTGATTTGGCTTAGTTATCTTTTTCAAAAAGGAAGCCCTTTTCATCAAGTGCTTTAATTATACGCTCAAAAGTGTCGTTGTCCGCAAACGAAATTGTGTGCAGATGAATACCACCTGTAAGGTACGAAAGCGGGGGTGCGGTGCTTTCTTTAAGCTTACGGCAGAAGCTGTCCACATCAAAACGCGAAAACAGCTGAAGCTGTCCCATGATTTGACCATAGACCGGATGTTCTACCGTAACATCAAGTACACCGCCGCCGTTATCTACAATAGTGTAAAGCTCGTCCTGCAGCGATGCATCGTCGTGCTGACATGCAATGGTGGCGGTAAGACCTGTTTCAGCGGATTTGTTTTGGTAAACATAACCGCGCGGAGTTGCCGAAATATCTTCGCCCGAAGCACGCAGCAAAGCAATATCACCCACTATTATTTGTCGGCTTACACCGAATTTAGCAGCTATTGCCGACGCACTTACAGGGTGTTGGTGCTGTTCGCTAATAAATTCCAGCACAAGCTTGCGGCGTTCTTGGGATGTCATGCGTTGCACCTCCATAAAGGGTTTAAAATTAAGCTTCGGTACAGGTTACTTTTTTGATTTTCTGTTCCTGCATTGGACGGTCGTTGCGGTCAACCGGAGTTGTGGCAATTTCGTCTACTACTTCAATGCCTTCCACAACATGGCCGAAAGCTGCGTACTGACCATCAAGGTGTGGTGCATCTTCGTGCATGATGAAGAACTGGCTGCCTGCGGAGTTAGGGTTCATTGCACGAGCCATGGAAATAACACCGCGTTTGTGTTTGATAGGGTTGTCCCAACCGTTGCTGCGGAATTCACCTTTAATGTTGTGGCCAGGACCGCCCATGCCGCTGCCTTCAGGACAACCGCCCTGAATCATAAAGCCTTCGATAACACGGTGGAAGATAAGACCGTCATAAAAACCATCTTTAACAAGGTTTTCAAAGTTTTCCACGGTGATTGGAGCAGCTTTTGCGTCCAGTTCTATTTTTATGGTTTTGCCGTTTTCCATTTCGATGATAATCATAATTTAAAATACTCCTTTGTAGATTTTGGATATTGTTATTGTAGCACTAATTACTGCGGTTTTTCAACTGTTTTGGTAAAAACAAGAACCTTTCGCACAAAGGCAAAAGGTTCTTGTAAAGGTAATTAGTTTTAGTTGGAACTGTCGTCACTGTTTTGTTCGGTTGGGGTTTCGTCCGTTTCGGTTTCGCCCTCTTCAACATTAACCTTTATTTCGGCTGTGAAGTCGCCGTCAACAGTAGTTGCGGAGATAATCGCGCTGCCGCTGCCCACTGCCGTGATTTCACTGTCACTGACCTCGGCAACAGATGTATCGGAGCTGCTCCACACAATGTCGGTGTTGGTTGCATCACTTGGAGTGATGGTATAGGAAATGTTTTTGGTGTCTCCAACCCACATTTCAGTGGAGGAATTCTTGAAGGAAATACCCTCAACGGGGATAATATCGGAGTCAGTGCGGTCATCCTCGTTATCGGATGCATCTCCTTCTACGGTAACGGTACAGCTTGCTTTAAAGCCACCGTCGCGTGTTGCTGCTGTTATTACGGCAGTACCCGAAGAAACGGCGGTTACTTTGCCGCTGTCATTAACTTTAGCAACAGCTGTGTCGGAGCTGGACCAACGAACTCGCTGGTCTTCGGCTTCGGGCGGAGCAACTGCGGCCTGCAAGCCGTAGCTGTCACCGACTTGCAGTGTAATGGAGTCGGTATCAAGACTTACACCTGTTACCTTGCTGTTGTCGGTTTCGTTAGGCGGCGGTTCTTCGGCTGTGCCGTAAACGGTAATACTGCACTGTGAGGTGTAACCGCCATCGGCAGTTGCCACGGTTATTACGGCAGTGCCTTGTGCAAGCGCGGTAACAGTGCCGTTATCGCTTACCGTTGCAACGGAGGTGTTGGAGCTTTTCCATGTAACCTTTTTGTTGTAGGCGTCCTCAGGGTAAATTTCATATCCCAAACGCATCTGGTCGCCTGCGTCAAGTTCAAGCTCCTCATCATCAAGGTAGATTTCCTCAACAGGGATAAACTCTTCATCCTCGTCATGAACGGTAATTACACATTCATCGTAAAATGCGCCGTCTTGGGTGTAAACGCTTACAATTACCTCGTCAGCGACTTCTTTGGCGGAAACTATGGCTTTTCTGCCGTCATCGGAAACACGAACTGCATTCCAGTCGGAGCTGTCCCACATAAGTTCGGCTTCAGCACCTGCAGGTTCAATGGTTACACGCAGGGTTTCGTTTTCACCAACAGTAAGGTCGAGCTCGTTTTCGTTAAGGTAAATTCCCGTAACATCAAGAATTTCCTCCGGCTGCTCGACAATAATTTTTACACTGTCGGTTTTTTCACCGCCCACAAGGGTGGTTACGGTAACTGCGGCAGTACCGCCGCCAACGGCTGTTACAACACCGTTTTTGTCAACGGTAGCTACACTGCTGTCGGACGATGTCCAAGTAACGGATTTGTCGGACGCGGTTGAAGGCTCAATGGTGTAGTAAAGCGGGTAGCTGTCGCCAACATTAAGCGAAATTGTGCGTTCACCGCCAATGGAAACAGATGTTATTGCTTCATCGGCTTTTTTCTTTGCCCCATCCATTACGGTATACCATGCATCGGGGTGTTTTGCATCCTCGTTCATAGTAACTGCGGAAACATCGACCGTTGGTGATTCAAGCGGACGAACACGACGGGCTACAACCACAAGTCGTGCCTCATCAAACATTCGAATACCGTTGTAATAGTAGTTGCAGGTGGAAAGTGTGAGCAGTTCATCACCGTATTGTACATCTACAGGTATGTCATACAGCGAACGGCTGCGAACCTCGTCTATATACGACTGGTAGTGTGCTTGGTCTTTTGCATCAATGAACATGTGGTAATTGAATACCTCACCATGTTCGGGCAGCGAGTTTGTAATAAATACACTGAATATTTTGTACTGACCGTTTTTGTAAACGCTGTCAAAGTTAATAATTGGAGCTTGCTGGTAGAAGCTGAGGTTTTTGTACTTGTCTACCTCGCCAAACATAAGACCGTCGGTCATGTTGTGACCGTAGATAAGAATTTGCTCACTTGGGCGTTTAATGTCGCTTTCATAGTCTGCATAAGGCGTACCGTGCGAGTTGGACGCCTTTGTAAAGTCGCGGCGGTGGTAGTAGTTTTCGCCCGAATCGTCTTTAAGGGTGGTTTGTACAACAGGGTAATTTACCGATGTGTTAGGAATGCTCAAATAACCTACAATATCGGGGTTTTGTTCCCACAGTTTAGCGAATTTGAGCTGATAATCCTTTGGATACTCGCCCGAAATTTCGTACTCCTTGTCGGTGTCGGGGTCGTACATCTGTTCGGAAAGTCCTTCGTACATGTTTCGGGTGGTAACGGTATCTACCTTGTTGTTTACAAGATATGAAACAGAACCTGTAAACACAATAATTGCTACTATAAGGACCATTTTGCGGAAGATGTCGGCAAAGCCGTCACCCTTTTGCGGAATAATAATATTAGCGGCAGTCTGCATGAATGGTTCTTTTGTTTTAGCTTTTTTATTAGCGGCAGGCTCTTTAACGGCAGGCTTGGTTTGAACAGCTGCTGAAGACCGCTGCTGTACTTGTCGAGTAGGCAGTGTGATGGGTGCCTGACTGCGAAGTGACGGCAGCTGCGGCTGGTGGGAAACAGCGGAAGATTGTGTTTGACTGCGGGCAGCAGGTGGTGGTGCTGCAGCTTTTGTTATAGGTGCCGATTGACGCAGGCTGCTGCCTTTAAGCACAGCAGAAATAGGCTGACCGTTTGGACGGCTGCCATTTGATGCAATGGTGTCGGCAAGCATTTCCAAAAGTTCTTCGGTGCAGTATTGAAGCTGATAATCCGCACCAAGTCCCGGATTTACGGCATAGCTGGAGGTCCACGCGGTTTTGTCGTTAACTATTGCGACAAAAATTCTGCCCTCGCGGTACATATTGGACGGTGCAACAAACGCAGCACCCCATGATGTACCGGAACGCTTGCGTGCAGCCTGTGCAAGTGCAGTTGCGGTTTGCAGTGAAGATTCGCCCCAACCTGCAAGCTGTGAGGGAGATAAATTCAGCTGTGCGGCTGCATCGCGTACAGATGAGCAGTAAAGCGAAGATTTTAACAGACTGTCAAGTCTTCGGGAGTGTGCAAATCTTAATGAAAGGTACGGTGTGGGAGATACCTCTGCCGCAGCAAGAGTAGTTTTTGAGCCTTTTAGTGCGGCGGCAACGGTGCTTATTGTACCTATTGGAGCATCAATTGCACCTGCCGAGCCTTCCAAACGGGAAAGCACCGAACGCAAATGTGCACGAGCGGCTTCCTTGGCTTGCTTTTCGCTTGCGGCAGCGGCAGATGTGCGTACCACACAGCCGTTATCAATGGAGTAAAGCGTAACCGATGGATTTCGGCCGTTAAGCAGCACGCCAAGCAGCTGTTCGGCATCCTGCGGAGTGGTGTTGCATGAAACGGTGTGAGCCGATGTTTTGTTTGGTGCTTGCTTGGCAAGCATTGGAAGCACCGATTCAAGGAATATTGGTGAAAGCTCTTTCTTTTCGCCGGGGAGAACAAAAACCAGACGGTTTTCGTTTTGAATTGCATAAGCCGGCTGGATGCCCTTGTCGTTAGGAAAAACAACTGCACCATGCGGCAGCATGGCACGACCCTGCTGTTCTTTTGGGGCGGGTTTGCCCAGTACCGAAAAGTGTGCATCAATGCTGCTGCGAACATAAGCGTTCAGCTTTGGTGCAGCTGTAAATAAAGCACACAGGGCTTCGCCGACAAGGCGGTCGGTACGGGGGTCGCTGCCAAGAAGAACAAAAACAACATCGTTGGACGATACAGCGTTAGACAAAACGGGACGAATGTTGTCCTGAGAACGAACAAGGGATTTGTCGGTTATGGAAATGCCCATCAGCTTTAAGTCTTTTATCATCGAGGCTGTAAGTGAGCCCGGCTGTGAATCAATGGCAATACCGACTATTTGTGCAAGCATGACAAGCACCTCCTTTTCATTAAATTAATATGCGTGAAAATAATCAGCCGATATCCATAATTTCAATGCCTGCTGTCGCTTTTGCAACAAGAGCATCGATATCCAGAACCTTTTCGGCATTTATTACATCTTCCAGTTTTGGACGAGTGCGTGGGTGACGAGGAGTAAATACTGTGCAGCAGTCTTCGTAAGGAAGAATTGAAGTTTCAAATGTGTCGATGTAGCGGGCAATTTTTACAATTTCAATTTTATCCATTCCTATAACAGGACGAAGAACAGGAATTGTACATACAGCGTCGGTGCATGCAATAGCCTGTACGGTCTGGCTTGCTACCTGACCAACGCTTTCACCTGTAACAAGAGCCGAGCAGTTTGCTTTTTCGGCTGCAGCAACCGCTATACGCATCATAAAGCGGCGCATAATAATGGTGAAAAGCTCTTCGGGGCAGTTGTCTTTAATAAGCTCCTGTATTTCGGTAAAAGGAACAATGTGCAGACGAATGCTGCCGCACCATTCGCTCATTTTTTCGGTAAGGGTAATAACCTTTTGTCTTGCATGTTCGGAGGTGTAAGGCGGACTTACGAAGTGAATTGCTTCAATTTGCAGACCGCGTTTTGCCATCATTGTACCTGCAACAGGGGAGTCAATACCGCCGCTTATAAGCAGCATTGCTTTGCCGCCGCTGCCTACGGGGATACCGCCTGCGCCTACAATCTGGTTTGCGTGGATGTATGCACCAAAGTCGCGGATTTCCACTACAACCTCAATGTCAGGTTTATTCACATCTACTTTAAGATGCGGAAAGTTTTTGAGCAGATAACCGCCAAGGTCAGCACAAATCTGTGGGGATTTCATGGGGAAGGATTTGTCGGCGCGTTTTGCGTTAACTTTAAAGGTACGGCTGTCTTCAAGCTGGTCGGCAAGGTATTCGGCAGCAGTTTTGCATATAATGTCGAAATCCTTTTCAACAACTGCGCAGCGTGTAAGACCTGCAATACCAAACACCTGACGCAGGCGCTGTACAGCTTCTTCCAAATCCTGCTCGTCGGAGGTTGGTTCTACATACATGGTAGACTGTGCCTTGCGTATGTTAAATTTTCCAAGGTCGGAAAGCTTGCGGCGAGCGTTTTTAATGAGCTTGTCTTCAAAGGAAGCACGGTTAAGACCTTTAAGGGCAATCTCACCGTTTTTAAGCAAAATCATTTCTTTCATATTAATAACAGTTCCTCTCTGATGTAAATGTCGGCTGTTCAGCGGCGGCGTATTGCAGCTGCTCCTTCGTGGAGAGCCTGTGAAAAGATATCAATTTGTTCGATTGTGGTTGTGTCATCAAAGCTGATGCGCAGTGCACTGTCGATAACTTCGGGGGAAAGTCCCATTGAGGTTAAAACATGTGATTTTTGTCCTTTTGAACAAGCGGAACCGCTTGAAAGGTATATGCCTTTGCTTTCAAGGAAATGAAGCATTATTTCGCTTCGAACACCCACAACCGAAAGGTTTACAATGTAAGGTGCGCTGTCGGGTGCCGAATTTATGCATACATCGAACATATCGGAAACATTTTCCAAAAGGCGTGTGCGCAGCTGTTCAAAGTGCTGCTGCTTTGCTGCAAGGTTTTTAACCGCTTCGGCTGCTGCGGCTGCCATTCCAACGGCAAGTGGCAGCGGTTCGGTGCCTGTGCGAAGTCCCTTTTGCTGACTTCCTCCATGACTGAGTGGCAGAATGCGAACACCTTTTTTAATGTAAAGTGCGCCAATGCCTTTGGGGGCGTGTATCTTGTGCCCGCTAACCGAAAGCAGGTCCACATCAAGTGCAGAGCCTACCTTTATTGGCATTTTTCCAAAAGCCTGAACAGCATCGCAATGAATGAGCGTTTCGGGATTTTTGCGGCGAATAAGCTTTGCGGCACGACCAACGGGAAGTACCGAGCCAACCTCGTTGTTTACCAGCATCATGGAAACAAGAACGGTTTTTTCGTTCACTGCATCGGCTATCTGTTCTGCGGTGTAGCGGCCAAAGCTGTCGGGGATAAGACGCACAACCTCGAACCCCTGTTCCTCAAGATAACTGCAAGCGGCAAGCACTGCGGAATGTTCAATGGCGGTTGTAACTATGCGGTTGCCGCGACGGCGTTTTGCCAATGCTCCGCCGATAATGGCAAGGTTGTCGGCTTCTGTCCCGCCGGAGGTAAAAATTATGTTTTCAGCCTTTGCGCCAATGGCAGCGGCAATATCGGCAGCAGCTTTTTCAAAAGCAAGCTTTGCCTGAAGCCCTTTTTTGTGCAGGGAAGACGGGTTGCCCCAACAGTCGGTCATTGCCGAAAGCACTGCCTGTGCAGCTGTATGGCTTACATGCGTTGTGGCAGCGTTGTCCAAATAAATTTCGTCCATATCATAACTCCCTTATTAAGGAATAAATATCTCATTTAAAGCTTTAAGATAGCTTTAACGAAAGAACGACAGCTGTAAAGCTGCATACATAGTCATTATAGCGGATTTTAAAGATAAACAAAAGTCTTTTTACATATAATTAGGAAATATGGAAACAATATATTGAAAAAGGAAGAAAAAGGAACGGTGCTGCAAATGGAAAAGCTGGCAGAGCTTAAAGGTGTAAGCCGTCATTATTATTTGGGAAACGACAGGGTAAAGGCATTGGATAATGTGAACCTTATCATAAATAAGGGTGAATATACCGCAGTGGTGGGAACATCGGGTTCGGGGAAATCCACATTAATGAACATTATGGGCTGTCTTGATGTTCCCAACGAGGGGGAATATTTGGTGATGGGGCAGAATACTGCGGAAATGAATGACAAGGAACTTTCATTTTTCAGGGGACGGCAGATAGGGTTTATATTTCAAGGGTTTAACCTTATACCGTCGCTTACCGCAAAGGAAAATGTTGAGCTGCCGCTGATATACCGTGGATTTTCCAAACAGCAGCGTGATTATGTATCACGGCAGGCGCTTGAACGGGTGGGTCTGGGACACAGGATGCACCATCGGCCGCAGCAGCTTTCGGGAGGTCAGCAGCAAAGAACAGCAATTGCCCGAGCAATAGCGGCAAGGCCGCCCATCATTCTTGCCGATGAACCAACAGGAAATTTGGACAGCAGTTCGGGCGGGGAAATTACAAAACTGCTGGAGCAGCTTAATGCTGAAGGGCATACGGTAATTTTAATTACTCATGACAATGCATTGGCGGCAAAAGCTGACCGATTAATAAAAATAAAGGACGGAAAAATACAGCATGACAGCAGCAATACATTTTAAATATTAATCCTATATAAATAAAAACGGAGTCTGGACAGATGTCAGGCTCCGTTTGGTAGTTTTATTCAAGTTTTTCGGTAATATCGGCAGCGTTGGTCAGTCTTGTTCCCAGCTCGCTTTCGGTATATATTCCAACAACAAAGCGGTTGGGCATACAGGTAGCTGTTTGGCGGCTGGCTTCAAGCCAGCCAAAGCCTTCGCAGATGTGGTCGGGACAATCCACATTTATCACACGGCAGCGGTTTGGTTCGGCTTCAAGGGTTGCAGGAATACCGCATATGGAGTTAAGGTCGATGTGGGAGGTAGACTGAACCTTTGAAAGGTCGAGTCGGTACTGACCGTTTGGAGTATCCACAACTGCCCAAAGATTGCCCGAAGCACTTCCTTGGTGGATTAAAAGACCTGCAAACAGCACCAATGCCACGGCAAGCATTACAAGAATTATTTTAATATCGCTTTTTTTTGCAAAGCTGCGATTTTCCATTTACAAAGTATCTCCTTTATATATATAAACGCTGTAATTTTATTATAACATTTGAAGGCAAGTATGAAAATAAAAGGAATGTGAATTTTACATCTTTGCCTTGCAAATATCTGCGGTGGAATATAAAATTAAAACAATAAAGGGGAAAGTTAAGGAGAACTGTAATGCAAAGAATAGCGGGAGTTATACGAAAAGCCGTTGGCGAATACAACATGATACAGGACGGCGATGTAATAGCTGTGGGAATAAGCGGCGGCAAGGACAGTGTATGTCTGCTTGCAGGGCTTGCCAAGCTGCGCCGCTTTGCGGGGATAGATTACACAATAAAAGCAATAACGCTTGACCCCCGCTTTAAAGGAATTGAAACCGATTACACCCCAATACAAAAGCTGTGTGACGAACTGGGTATTGAATACCATATAAAACGAACCGACATCGGACAGATAGTGTTTGATGTAAGACAGGAAAGCAGTCCGTGCAGCCTGTGTGCCAGAATGCGCCGCGGTGCATTGCACGATGCCGCAAAGGAGCTTGGATGCAACAAAATTGCATTGGGACACCACAAGGACGATGCAATTGAAACATTTATAATGAATTTGTTTAACGAAGGCAGGGTGGGATGCTTTTCACCTGTAAGCTACCTTTCTCGAAAAGACCTTACTCTTATAAGACCGTTGGTGTTTGCTGAAGAAAGCCAGGTAACCGCAGCGGTAGAGCGCAACAACCTGCCGGTGGTAAAAAGTGTATGCCCCGTAGACGGGGAAACCAAACGCCAGTGGACTAAAGAATGGCTGCGAAGCATGGAGAAAGAACACGACGGAATAAAAATGAGAATATTTACCGCTATACGCAACGGACATGTAAGCGGATGGTAAAAAACAAAAGCACGCAAGGGGTTGATAATCCTTGCGTGCTTTGTTTTTGTACAAAGCTGTTAAAGATGAGCAAAACCGCTTTGTGTACAGGTTTGGCGTGTATATGGAACATGACAAAGGTTTGGTAATTATGAAAGAAAATTTTGCTAATTAATTGTTATGGAAAGAAAAAAGTATAAATCTAACAAAAAAATTAAAAAGCATGTTGACAATTTGATGTAATGTGGTATATAATTCTAAACGAAGCGGATTTGTTAAATAATCCGCAAACGAAAATTTGCACTAAATTACATACAAAATGTAAAAATATTTATTTAGGAGGATTTCATTATGTTGTTGAAAGGCAAAGTTGCAGTTGTTACTGGCGGTTCCAGAGGTATCGGTTTTGCTACAGTTAAAGCTTACCTCGAAAATGGTGCAAGCGTTCTGTTCTTCGGTTCCAAACAGGAAACCGTTGACGCTGCTCTGGCTAAACTGAAAGCTATCGATGCTTCTTGGGATGTTGAAGGTCAGGTAGTTAATCTGTCCGATTACGATGCTATGAAAGCTGCTTACACCGGTTGGGCTAACAAACACGGCGGCAGACTGGACATCGCTATCCACAACGCTGGTATTTCCCCAGCTACCAAAATTCAGGATCTGACCGTTGATCAGTTCAAAAACACATACGATGTAAACGTAACAGCTGTATTCGTTGGCTGTAAAGTTGCTACCGAGCTGATGAGAGCTCAGGGCGACGGCGGCGTTATCCTGAACACCGCTTCCTACACCGCAGCTTACGGTGCTCCAACAGGTTGTGACTACCCATCTTCCAAAGGTGCTGTACACACCCTGACCCGTGGTCTGGCTCGTGAACTTGGTCCAGACGGCATCCGTGTATGCGCAGTTGCTCCAGGCGTAACCAGAACTGACATGGTTGCTTCCCTGCCACAGGAATGGATCAAACCTCTGGAAGCTAAAGCTCCACTGAAAAAACTTGTTGAACCAGAAGATATCGCTAACGCATTCCTCTTCCTCGGTTCCGACATGGCTAAATCCGTTACCGGTGTTACCCTCCATGTTGATGCAGGCGGCACAAACTACTAATATCAATAATACCTTATGGTATAAAGGAAGCTCGCTTTTAGCGAGCTTCCTTTTGTTTTGTGTATCAGTAAGTAAATATGCAGCAGGTAATAACACGAAAATAATTATTGTATCAAAGCTAAAAGTATTGTAAGATAATAAAGTAAAACAATTCGGTTATAAAAAGCCGAAAACAGCATAATATTGCCGATATTTTAAAATGGAGGGGATACCGTAATGGTTAAATTGATAAAAGGCGGTGTTTGGCTGCTTAACGGTAAGGAGCTTTTTGCTGATGACAGCAGCGCACCTGCAAGACTTAAACAGGCAGGCTTTGAACATGACAAGGAACAGGGCGAAAAAAACACAATAGCTTACTCCATTTTGCAATCACACAATACAAGCGGCAATATGGATAACCTTAAAATTAAATTCGATGCAATGGCATCGCACGACATTACATATGTAGGTATTATCCAGACTGCTCGTGCAAGCGGCTTGGAAAAATTCCCCCTGCCATATGTTCTTACAAACTGTCACAACAGCCTTTGTGCAGTAGGCGGTACAATTAACGAAGATGACCACATGTTCGGTCTTTCCGCTGCAAAAAAATACGGCGGTATTTATGTTCCTGCTCATCAGGCTGTAATTCATGCATTCATGCGTGAAATGCACAGCGGCTGCGGAAGAATGATTTTGGGTTCTGACAGCCATACCCGCTACGGTGCACTTGGTACAATGGCAATTGGCGAAGGCGGCGGCGAGCTTGCAAAACAGCTTTTGGGTAAAACATATGATGTTAAGCGTCCCGGTGTAACTGCTGTTTACCTTACAGGGGCACCACGCGCAGGCGTTGGCCCGCAGGATGTTGCACTTGCAATTATTGGTGCAGTGTTTGAAAGCGGATTTGTAAAAAATAAAGTGCTTGAATTTGTTGGTGACGGTATTGCGGGACTGCCAATGGAATACCGCAACGGCATTGATGTAATGACTACTGAAACCACCTGTCTTTCTTCCATTTGGGTAACCGACGACACAACAAAAGAATACTTTATGGTTCATGGCAGACCTGATGCTTACAAGCAGCTGCAGCCGCAGGCACAGGCTTATTATGACGGTGCGGTTGTTGTGGATTTAAGCAAGGTTGAGCCAATGATTGCGCTGCCTTTCCATCCGTCAAACACCTACACAATCCGCGAACTTAAAGCAAATCTTAAAGATATTCTTCACGCAACCGAAGAAAAAGCTCTTGCACAGCTTGGGGTTAAAAACATTCGACTTGGTTTGTGCGACAAAATAAAAGACGGACAACTGTTTGTTGAACAGGGCTTTATTGGTGGTTGTGCAGGCGGTACATTTGATAACATTATGGCTGCTGCCGACATTCTTGCAGGCGGCAGCATTGGCAGCGGTGAATTTGCACTTAGTGTGTACCCATCCAGCCAGCCTGCATTCCTGTCACTCATGGAAAACGGAGCAATTCAAAAGCTCATGACATCGGGTGCTACCGTAAGAACTGCATTCTGCGGACCTTGCTTTGGTGCGGGAGATGTTCCTTCCAATCAGGGCTTGTCCATTCGTCATTCCACCCGCAACTTCCCAAATCGTGAGGGCAGCAAGCCAAGCGAAGGTCAGATTGCTTCCGTTGCACTTATGGATGCGCGCTCTATTGCGGCAACAGCACTCAACGGCGGTCGTCTTACAGGGGCGGACGAACTGGAAATTAACTACACAAAACCAAATTATACCTTCCACAAGGAAGTTTACGACAATCGTGTGTATAATGGTTTCGGCAAAGCTGAACCTGCACAGGCACTTAAAATGGGGCCTAACATTACCGATTGGCCGCAGATGAGCCAACTTACCGATGATATGCTGCTTAAAGTTGCATCGTACATTACAGACGAGGTAACCACAACCGACGAGCTTATTCCATCGGGCGAAACCTCCTCCTACCGTTCCAACCCGCTCAGACTTTCGGAATTCACACTCTCCCGCAAAGACCCTGACTATGTTGGCAGAGCAAAAGCTGTGCGCCGTTATGAGGAAGCAAGACTTACAGGACAGGCATATCCTGATAATGCTCTTGATACAGTGTTCGAAAAAATACGCAGCATTGACGGATGCGAAAGCATTGATGTGCGCAAGGTAGGTATAGGCAGCGTGGTATACGCTAACCGTCCGGGTGACGGTTCGGCTCGTGAGCAGGCAGCAAGCTGCCAGAAGGTTCTTGGCGGTTGGGCTAATATTGCCAAGGAATACGCAACCAAGCGTTACCGTTCCAACCTTATTAACTGGGGTATGGTTCCGTTTACCATTGAAAACGAACCACCGTTTGAGCTTAACGATTACATTTTTATCCCGGGCTTGCGTGAAGCAGTTCGTAATGCCGACAAAACCATTAAAGCTTACATTGTTGGTGAAAGCGTTACAGAGTTTACACTCACAATGCCTGAGCTTACAAATGACGAAAGAGACATTATTCTTTACGGCTGCTTGATTAACTACTACAAACAGTAAAAAATTAACCGAGAGGGAAAACCCCTCTCGGTTTTTTTGTGTTTATTTAAGGGTTAGTAGCAAACCCAACCGCCTTCAACCGGCATAACAACACCGTTTATGTAGGAAGCTTCGTCAGAAAGCAGGTACAAAATTGCGGAAGCCTGTTCGTCGGCTGTACCGTCACGACCCAGTGGGGATTGTGCTTTACCGCTGAGCATCCATTCAGCCATATACGCTTTAGGGTCTTGACCTTCCTGAGCAACCTGACCAAGCTTTGCCATGAATGCTTCACTGGTGCGCTTGTTAAGAGGAGTGCCGCTTCCGCATGGACTGGTAGCGTTGCAGCGAATACCCTTGTGACCGTATTCAATTGCAATAGCTTTTGTAAGACCCGCAACCGCATGTTTAGATGCAACATAAGCACAAGCACTTGGGAAGCCTGCCAGCCCTGCTACAGAACTCAGGTTTACAATTGCCCCACCTTTTCCATGTTTCATCATGTGCTGCAGTTCCCAACGGCAGCAGTAAAAAACAGCGTTGAGGTTAATGTCGATTATGCTGTGCCATTCATCGTTGGTGTATTCGTCAACACGATTTGGGCCGCTGGCAACACCGGCGTTATTTACGAAAAGCTGAATATCGCCATATTTATTTACCGCAGTTTCGTAAAGGCGGTTAACATCTTCTTCGCGGGTAAGGTCGCCCTGAACAAAAATTGCTTCGCCTCCGGCTGCTTTGATTTTTTCAACTACTGCATTTCCGCGTTCTTCGTTTCTGCCTGCAACAACAACATTTGCGCCTTCTGCCCCTGCGCGCAATGCTGCAGCTTCACCAATACCGGATGTTGCACCTGTGATTACAATGGTACGACCTTTAAATCTGTCTTTAATAATGTTCATGTTTGACCTTCCTTTCTATAAGTTATTTTTAAAATAAAGTACCCTTAATTTAAGTTTACTTTTACAGACAAACGAAATCAATAAAAATAAGTCGATTAAGTGTGACTTTGTAGGTTATTCTAATTAGTACAGCTGCTTATTAGAATAAAAAACAACAAAAAGAAAACCTCACCGTTTAGTTAAACGGTGAGGTTTTCTTTTTATTGCTGAGGATTAAAAATTTTGTTGAAGCAAATAAGAACCTCTTGAAGTTCAAATGGCTTTGCAATAAAACCAAGAGTTCCAAGCTCTTTAGCTTCTTCCATAGTTTCGTCGAAAGCAAGGGAAGAAACCATAACTATTTTTGCATCGGGGTGTTTTTCCAGAAGCGCCTTTGCAGTTTCAAAACCGTCGATACCCGGCATAACAATATCTACTGTAACAAGGTCAGGTTTATATTCGGAATATTTTTCAAGTGCAGTTTCGCCATCGGGACAATAATATTCAATTGAATAGTCGTCAATTCCTTCAAATTTATGTTTCATGTCTTCAAAAATGAAGCGGGAGTCATCGACCACCATGATTTTTTTCTGCATATATTTCTCTCCTTTGGATTATGTAGATTTTTAGTTTATTACACACACATAAATTACTGTATTAATGAAAAATCACCGCTGACTTCCATAGGGCCATCTTGAAAGCCGTAATGAAGTGAAAAGCTGTGTTCGTGTGAATCAACAACTCCCACGCGGCAGTTTTGTATCTTAGGTGGGGCAAACCTTGCGTTTTGCTGATACAGCTTGTTTATTCGTGAAACTATTCGACCACCCAATATGTTAAAAAACTCCATTACATACAATGAGACTTCGTTTTCGGTGGCAGGACTTCGTTTCATGTTATCGGCAATTTTTTGAAGAGTGTCCTTGTCGGCATACAAAAACAAGTTAAGGTCATATGTGCCTTTTGCAGTAAGATGCAGAGTGTAGGCATCTTGTATGCTTGTGGGGTGTATTTCTTCAAGTGCAATTCCTGCAACCTGATTGGTGATTGCAAGCATATCATTATGAATTATTTCGGATATGGTTTTTTGCAAATTATTTCCCCTCCTTGCGGTAATGGCGGTAAGGAAAAAACAAAAATATTAAACGCTTTTGTAACGGCAAGGTTAAACTGTTAACTTTTGTGTTAAAGTCAACATAATATAAAAATCCATACTTTATTATAACACTTTTTTGCTAATTGTAAATAGTCTGATTTGCACTTTTTTGGCTAAAAAGTGCAAATCAGACATAGTAAGTGAAATTTCAAAAAACTAATTTTAATAATTATCAGTCGTCAAGCAAGCCGTTTAAGTAATCATAAGCAAAAGAGGTAAAGAAAACTGTGTTTATGAGCATTGCGTTTTCGTCTATTTCATATTTTGGGTTGTGATTAAGGATAACTTCCTTACCTTGAGGGGTAACTCCGTTGAAAATGTAAAAGCCTTTGTATTTATTAAGGAATTCACCGTAGTTGTCGGAGCCTGTTACAGGCGGCATTGGGTAAACGGCAAAGCCAAGTTTTGCCGATGCTTTTTTTGCAAGCTCGACAGCGGCAGCATCATTAACAACAGGCATGCAGGAATGAAGGATGTTAAATTCTGCTTTGGCACCGTAGGATGCAGCTACTTGCTTTGCAATGTCTTCCACAAGTTCGGGAAGCTGCTTGGCAAGCTCGGGCTTGTAAAAACGAATTGTACCTTCACTGCGGGCAAGCTCGGGTATAACATTATTTGCAGTACCCGAATTAATAACGCAGGGACTTACAACAAATTGGTCGGCAGGGTTTATTCTGTTTGCTGCAAGTGATGTAATGCGCAGAATGATGTCGCACATTGGCTTAATGGGGTCAACCGCAATCCAAGGGGTACTGCCGTGACCACCTTTACCATGTACTTTGAGCTCCCATTGCAATGTGCCTGCCATCATTGGACCGACAGGGCAAAGGAAGCAGCCCGGTGGGAAGCCCGGCATAAGGTGTATGGCAGCTACCATGTCCACGCCGCCTTCTTTTTCAAGGTATTCAATTATTTCGGGAGCACCTTCGCAGGTTTCTTCGCCCATTTGGAAGCAAAAATAAATTGTTCCTGCAAGCTCGTTTTTCATAGCAGCAAGTATTTTTGCTGCACCAAGCAGGGCGGCAGCGTGAGCATCATGACCGCAAAGGTGTGCACGACCGTCAATTTTTGAAGCATACGGCAGGTTTGTTTCCTCCTGCATTGGCAGCGCATCAAAATCCGCACGCAAAGCCAGCTTTTTGCCGGGTTTTCCTGTGTTGAGTTTAGCAATAACATTGCGTTTTTTGTCGATTATGTAAGGAATATCAAGCTTTTCAAGCTCCTCGGAAATACGCTGCGAGGTACGAACCTCCTCACCTGCGATTTCGGGATATTCATGCAGCTCGCGTCGGAATGAAATTATATAATCTTTTTCGGTTTCGGTAAGTTTTTTGAAATCGAGTATACTCATATTATTTTCCTCCCTAAGCACCAATAGTTTTTATAATTCAATTATAAAATATAAAAGTACTTGGCTGCAACTGCTGTAAGCAAATGAAAAAGAGATTAAATTATCTGCAAGGCTATTCCTACAAGTCCCGGACCTGTGTGTACGCCAAGAATAGGACTGATTTGACCTTCGGTAAAATACTGCGGATTTGGGAACATACGCATAACATCGGCTTTTATCTGTTCAATTTCGGGCACATTACCGCCGTACATAACAGCAAGATTGTACTTAACGGCATCCTTGCCGAAATTTTGAATTAACGATTTTGCTTTTTCCAGTGATTTTTTTCTGCCAATGGATTTTCCTGCAACATAATAAATACCGTCATCGTTACAGGAGATAACAGGCTTAAAGTCTATCATTTTACCTGCAACGGAAGCTACAAGACCAATTCTTCCGCCTTTTTGCAGGTAGTCCAAGGTTGCAAGGGAAAAGAACACCTTTGAATTGCCAATATTATTTTCAACAGTGCGTTTGAGTTCTTCCCAAGGCATACCCTGTTCGATATAGGCTGCTGCCTGCATTGCATTAAAGCCTGCCGCGATGGCAATATTTTTGGTATCAACAGCATAACATTCAAGCCCTTCGTATTCTTCCATGCAGATGCGTGCAATGTTAAAAGTGCCGCTTAATCCGCTGGAAATAAATATACCAAGAACCTTTTCAAACCCGTCGGATTTTATTTTGTCCAAAACAGCAGTAATTTCCGCAGCGGAAGGCAGCGAGGTTTTGGGATACTGGGTGTCAATCATTTCGTAGGCTTGTTCGGGGGTAAGGGTAACACGGTCGTAATATTCAGTATCACCGAAAAGCAGTTTTAGCGGTACTACATAAATATCATGCTTGGCGACAAAGTCGGCGGGAACATCCAGTCCCGAATCTGCCAATATTGCAATTTTTTGGTTATTCACAGGTAATCCTCCCTTTTATGGCATAAAATGACATGGTAAAGAAAACTATGTCGAAAAATAAAGTGCTATACCTAACATGGTTTTAAAAACCACATTAAGTATAGCACATTTTTAGTCATTGGTATGCCGTAAAATGGAAAAATTTATAAATTATTTTACACGGCTCCACTGTGTACCCTGACGAGTATCTTTAATTTCTACACCCATTTCGGTAAGCTGTTCACGAATAGCATCGGCAGCAGCAAAGTCACGGTCTTTTTTAGCCTGCGCGCGTTTTGCAATAAGCTCTTCTACTTTTGCGGCAAAGTCGCTGTCGTCAGATTCTTCTTCGTAAAGCAGACCAAGCACATTGGTAAGAGCATCAAACTGTTCAAGCGCAAAGGTGAGTGCCTCCTTGGAACGCTGTTCGGAAAGGAAGATGTTTATATCACGAACAAGGTCGAACAGCGCAGCAATACCGTCGGCAGTATTCAGGTCGTCGTCCATTGCGGCAATAAACTGGTTTTTGCGGTCCAAAACGGTCTGGCGGAATTCAGGCTCGCCTTTGGTTTGCAGTACACCTGCATTTTTAAGGGCAAATACCATGTTTTTGCGGCAGGTGTGCAGTCGTTCAAGAGCAGCCTTGCACTGTTCAATAACTTCAAGGCTGTAGTTGATAGGACTGCGGTAATGGGACTGGAGCATCATGAATTTGATTGGCTCGTAGCCGTATTTTTCGGCAACATCGCGTACGGTGAAGAAGTTTCCAAGGGATTTGCTCATCTTTTTGTTGTCTACATTGATGTAGCCGTTGTGCATCCAGTAGTGTGCGTAGTCTTTGCCTGTGCAGCATTCGCCCTGTGCAACTTCGTTTTCGTGATGTGGGAAGATAAGGTCCTGACCGCCGCAGTGAATGTCAATGGTTTCGCCGAGATGCTTGAATATCATAGCGGTGCATTCAATGTGCCAGCCCGGACGGCCTTTGCCCCAACGGGAATCCCAAGAAGGTTCACCTGGTTTTGCAGCTTTCCACAAAACAAAGTCAAGCACATCTTCCTTGTTGTCGCTCACGCCAATGCGGTTGCCTGCATCAAGCTCTTCCAATGGCTGATGAGAAAGCTTGCCGTACTGTTCAAATTTACGGGAACGGAAGTAAACATCACCGTCTTTTGCGTATGCAAAGCCTTTGTCTTCAAGAGCTTCAACAATGCGGATGATTTCTTCCATTGTTTCGGTAGCTTTTGGGTGTATTGTTGCAGGACGCACGCCAAGACCTGTTGCGTCTTTCCAATATTCCTCAATGTAGCGTTCGGCAACCTCTTTAACGGTAATGCCTTCGTCGTTTGCTTTGTTTATGAGTTTATCATCGATATCGGTAAAGTTCTGCACGAAGGTTACATCGTAGCCACGGAATTCAAGGTAACGGCGCATGGTGTCGAACACGCATATTGGACGAGCATTGCCGATGTGAATGTAGTTGTATACGGTAGGACCGCAGGCATACATTTTAATTTTGCCTTCTTCAATAGGAATAAGCTCTTCTTTTTGACGAGTGAGTGTATTAAAAATTTTCATTTGGGATTACTCCTTTATCTTTGCTTCAAGTTCTTTAAGTTTTTGATTAAGGTTATCAAGTTCAATTTGAACAGGGTCGGGAATGTGAATTTGGTCAAGAGGTGTAACATCAACCTTT
>JAFYSU010000053.1 GCA_017559185.1 Oscillospiraceae bacterium | reverse complement strand
TATAGTACAACAGCGGAATTTCCAATGGAAGAAGTACAAGGCTTTTGGTAATTCGTGCAGGAAGCATTGCAAAGAAAAATTTTGAATAAAGCAGTGATAAGCACCATGTGTTAAGGATTATTTGACATACAAGAACAATTAAAAATCTTGCAAAAATAATTCGCTTCCATGAAAGCTCCTTTTGATAGAACAGATACCCTGTAAGCACACCGTTTATTATAGATATTAAGGTAAAGCCTACAAAATACGGCCCCGATGGTGCTACAAGGTAGCCAAGTATATCGGCGGCAGCACCGTACATTGCACCCGCAACAGGTCCAAAAAGCATGCCGACCACACCATTTATAAGAAATTTTAAATTGATGCGGAGCAAAGGGGTCAGGTTAAGGGTAAAAAAACTAAGTATTATACCAAGTGCTGTTAACAAACCTATCGTAGCAAGGTTTCGCACCTGTTTTACTTGCGCAAGGGAGCTTGCGGCAATGCTTGGAGAATTATTTTTCATACAGCCTACCTCCTTTCAAAATTTGCTGAAACAAATTGAGAGGCAAACCTCAACCGTTTTAAAAAAACGGTTCTGTTACAGCGGGATGCGACCATTGTACCGCAGGTAATAACCTTTCGTCCGAGCGACAACTCCCCGTTCGCCCAACACTTAACGCACAATGCTCTACTCTGTGTGAAAAACTTAAGCTTAGAATAGCAGTATTTAAGTGTCATGTCAAATAAAATGTTGAATAAATGTACTTTATTGAGATAATGCGGTAAAATAATAGAAATGTAATTGCAAGACTTGTATACATTTTACAAAGATGTAGAATGCAGTTACAAAATGCAAAAAAATGTAAAATTACTATTGAGAAAAATGTGAAAAAAATGTATAATATACACAGTCTTGTAAGATGATGTGTTAATTGGAACGATGGAATTATATTTCGTATAAAAGAGTAATTGGGAAATAGGATTTCTAAAAAAGCGTTTATGTTAATGCATTGTTTGAATTGCTACATATTTTTTGTTCCTAATCACAAAAGAAAAGAGGAGATTTTTAATGAAAAAAATGAACCAATCCATGAAAGCTAAAATTTTGGCGACAGTATCAATATTGGTTATTATTTTTTGTGATATGACAACGGTTTTTGTAGGTTCGGAAAACAAACAGCTTAACAAGGCAATGGAAGAGCATAGATTGATTACCATTTATGCAGACCAGTTTGCCGATGCATCCGGCTACCTTACCGACGAAGTTCGTTCTTATGCAGCTACCGGTGATAAGGTGCATTACGACAACTACTGGCGTGAAGTTAACGAAGATAAAAACCGTGAGAAAAATGTACAAGCAATGGAAGCTATCGGTCTTACAGAAGAAGAAGTTGCAATGGTAGAAAAAATTGCCGAAATTTCCAACAGTTTGGTACCGCTTGAAGACCAAGCTATGAAATATGTTGAAGAAGGCGACTTGGATTCTGCAAATGCACTGCTGTACGGTGATGAATATGTAACCGGTCTTGCTGAAATTCAGACTATTATTGCTAAACTGAACGATACCATTCAGGCGCGTATGGATGCAAACCTTGCAGTTAAATACAACGATATTCGTATGGCAACTATTGGCAACTACTTTTCGTTGGCTTGGCTTATTTGTGTTCAGATTTACTTTGTAATGTTCATTACTAAAGAGCTTGTAAGACCTATTATTATCTTTAAAGCTAAGCTTGAAGAATTTGCACAGGGTAATCTGTCCGGTGAAATTACCCTTAAAGAAGATACTTCCGAAATTGGTACAATGGTAAAATCCGTTCGCGAACTGCAAACATTCCAGAAAGACATTATTACCGATATCGACTACCTGCTGCAGGAAATGGGTAATGGAAACTTCAACATCAAAACCAGATGTGAAGACAACTACCGCGGTGATTATCAGAGCATTCTGCATTCCGTAAGAAATATTATTCAGACTCTCAGCGTTACCTTGTCCAACATTAATCAGGCTGCTGAACAGGTTAACTGCGGTGCAGACCAGATGGCAAGCGGTGCACAGGCACTTTCTCAGGGTGCTACCGAACAGGCAGCTTCTGTTGAAGAACTTTCCGCTACCATTGATGAAGTAAGCTCACAGCTTAAAGAAGCTGCTACTCACACTGATGCAGCAAATGAACTTGTTCACGAGTCGGGCAGAGCTTTGGAAAGCAGTAAAGACCAGATGCGTGCAATGATGGATGCTATGAGCAACATCGAAAGCAAATCGGCTGAAATCGGCAAGATTATTAAAACCATCGACGATATCGCATTCCAGACCAACATTCTGGCACTTAACGCCGCTGTTGAAGCAGCAAGAGCAGGTGCAGCAGGTAAAGGTTTTGCGGTTGTTGCTGACGAAGTTCGTAACCTTGCAAGCAAATCTGCCGAAGCAGCTAAGAATACCACAGCACTGATTGACGAAACAGTAGATGCGGTAGCAGACGGTACAAAGATTGCAAGAGACACCGAAGAATCTGTAAACAATGCGGTTGAAAACTTTAAACGCGTTGGCGAAATTGTTCAGAACATTAAAGAAATGGCTGAGGTACAAAGCAACTCCGCAATGCAGATTTCTCAGGGTGTATCCCAGATAGCCGATGTTGTTCAGACTAACAGTGCAACAGCTGAACAGAGTGCTGCTGCAAGTGAAGAGCTTGCAGGACAGGCAAATGCGCTGCGTGACCTTATCGGACGCTTTAAGCTTAGTGAATATACAGCATACGGCAGTGCTAATGATACATACGAACCATCGTATTCAAGTGCGGCAAGCTTTACTGCTGAAACTTCGTTCACACCATCTACCGATTCTAAATACTAAAAATTATAGCAGCAGGCAGTAAAAAACTGCCTGCTGCTTGGTATAGGTAAGTTTTAAGGAGGATTTAACTTTGAAAATAGTAATTATGGACGGAGATTTGACCAACTCCGGCGATATTTCTTGGGGTCCTATAGCTGAATTGGGTGAGCTTACTGTTTACCCGGTAACTGCTCCGGAAGATATAGTGAAAAATATTGCTGATGCTGAAGCGGTTATTATTAACAGAATAACCTTGAATGAAGAAATTTTTGAAAAATGTCCTAATATTAAATATATCGGTACACTTGCAACGGGCTACAATACCATTGATGTTGATGCGGCAAAAAAACGCGGAATTGTAGTGAGTAATGTTCCGGGCTACAGCACATATGCGGTAGCACAAAGTGCAATTGCACTGCTTTTGCACCACACAAACCGTATTGCACAGTTTAACAGCTATGTTAATGGCGGCGGCTGGGCAAGCCTTGCTGATAAAAACATTGACGATGTACCGCTTGTTGAACTTTACGGAAAAACAATGGGTGTTGTGGGGATGGGTGCAATTGGTCACCGTGTGGCACAAATTGCCGTTGCCATGGGTATGAAGGTACTGGCTTACCGCAGAAATCCTAAAAAAGAATGGGAAAATGAATCCATAAAATTTGTTTCCATGCAGGAGCTGCTTGAAAACAGTGATGTTGTTTCACTGCACTGTCTGCTTAACGATGAAACAAGGGGAATGATGAATAAACAGGCGTTTGATTCAATGAAAGACGGTGCAATACTGCTTAATGTTGCTCGCGGTGCATTGGTAGACGAAAAAGCATTAAGTGATGCGCTTGACAGTGGTAAAATTTCCTATGCAGGGATTGATGTACTTACCTGTGAACCGCCTGAAAAGGATAATCCGTTAGTGGCAAATCCAAAATGTACAATAACTCCTCATATTGCGTGGAGACCTATTGAAACAAGACAGCGCCTTGTACAGATAGTAGCCGACAACCTCAAGGCATTCCAAGACGGCAAACCGCAGAATGTTGTAAATCCATAATTTTAATGAAAAATGCTTCCAAGAAAAATTACTTGGAAGCATTTTGTTGTTATTTGCATTTAAATGTAGCACAAGCAGTTGTTTTTGTAACTTCGGCACCTTTTCCGCAGATGTCAATGCTGTATGCGCTGCATTGTCTATACTCATTAAAAACACAATTTACGGCATCGCAATGCACAGCAACGGATGGATTGGGGTTATCGTACTCATGCAGACAGTTCATGGGTACAAATTTTTTGGCTTCAAAGCTGCGGCAATCGGTTTCGTCGGAAGTGCAGGCGGAATTACCGCTTATGTGTATTTGCGGACGACAGCACATGGATTGGCAGTTGCTTGTACAGGTGTTTACACTGCATCGCAGAAGTGGCATTTAAATCACTTGCCTTTCAAAAAAACTTTACTACAAGTGTTCACTCGAACAGCGTGTTTATACATCAGCTAATGTTGACGATTTTGTAAAAGAAAAGTATAATAATTAAGTTAACAACGAGTTGTTTTCAGGATTATTTTTAAGGTAAAAAACTGGAGTGATACACGATAATGTCATCTGCAAAAGCGCAGGATATTCTGGTTAAACAGCAGGAATATTCAGTAAAAGTACGAGAGCTTTTGATGCAGCGTTACACACACATGCCGCTTGCTCATGTTCATTCGTTCGGATGTCAGCAGAATATAAGCGATGGTGAGCATATTAAAGGTATGCTGGCACAAATGGGTTACGGTTTTACCGATTCGCCCGATGATGCCGATTTTGTTTTGTACAACACCTGTGCGGTTCGTGAAAACGCAGAGGACAGAGTTTTCGGAAATGTAGGAAACCTTGTTCACTGCAAGCGCCGCAAGCCTGACATGGTAATAGCACTGTGTGGCTGCATGACACAGCAGGAACACATTGCACAAAAGGTAAAAAAGAGCTACCCGCATGTTAATTTGGTGTTTGGAACACATGTTACACACACCTTGCCCGAAATGCTTTACAAAACACTTGTAAGCCATAAACGAACCTTTGATTTGTCCGATGACATTGGATTTATTGTTGAGGGTATACCGGTACACCGTGACGGAAACATAAAGGCTTGGCTGCCAATAATGCAGGGCTGCGATAACTTTTGCACCTACTGCATAGTTCCGCATGTTCGCGGTCGTGAAAAAAGCCGCAGTTCCCGTTATATCATCGAGGAAGCGCGTCAGCTTGTTGCAGACGGCTACAAGGAAATAACACTGCTTGGTCAGAATGTTAATTCATACGGAAAGGGCTTGGACGAGGACATTAACTTTTCAAAGCTGCTTCGCATGATAAACGATATTCCGGGCGATTTCAGAATAAGATTTATGACATCGCACCCAAAGGATTGTACTCGTGAGCTTATAGACACAATTGCAGAGTGTGACAAAGTCTGCAATAACATTCATCTTCCTGTACAGTGCGGAAGCAACCGTGTGCTTAAGGAGATGAACCGTCATTACACCGTTGAAGCATACCTTGAATTGATAGATTATGCCAAGAAAAAAATTCCGGGACTTACACTTACAAGTGATATAATTGTAGGGTTCCCAGGTGAGACATACGAGGAATTCTGCGAAACGCTCGAACTTATCAAAAAGGTTAGATATACCAATATGTATACCTTTATTTACAGTCCCCGCAACGGCACAAGGGCGGCAAAAATGCCTGACCCTGCCACAGCAGCCGAAAAATCTAAATGGTTCCGTGAAATGCTTGATGTTCAGGCTGTTATAAATCAGGAACTTATGGATTCTAAAGTGGGTACTGTACAGCGTGTGCTTGTTGACGGTATAGGAAAAACGGGAGCACCTCGTTTGGCAGGCCGTTCGGATGACAATACTATTGTTGAGTTTGACGGCAGCAGTGACCTGATAGGTAAATTTGTTAATGTTCAAATCACCAAAGCACTGAATTGGGCTGTATTTGGCGAAATTATTTAATGCCGGCAAACGCCGAAAGGCGAGTCGATATAAACAAAGTCATTTTAGGAGGATTTACCCATGGATATTATCACCAAGGCAAGGGAACTGGGGAAAGAGCTGCAGAAAGATGAAGCTGTTGTGCGCATGATTTTGGCACAGAGCGTTTATGAAAATGATATTGATCTCCAGATTACCATTGATAAATTCAACACCACAAGAGATTTGCTTAATCAGGAAATGTACAAATCTCCTCGTGATGATGAAAAAATCCAGAGCCTTAACGAAGAAATGCGCGGTTACTACCAGACAGTTATGGAGTCCGAAAGCATGATTAACTACACCAACTCCAAGCGTGAAGTTGATGACCTTATCCAGAAGATAAGCAAAATTCTTTCCGCAAGTGTTGAAGGTGTTGACCCATACAGCGTGGATGTTACCGAAAGCTGCACAGGCAGCTGTTCCAGCTGCAGCGGCTGCGGCGGCTGATTTATAACCGAATTCAAAAGCCCTCCTTTCACCCAAAGTGGGGGAGGGCTTGATTTTTTATAACGAAAATATTTTCGGAATACTGCCCAAGTGTTTGAATTTATTTGGAGCATTTTGGCAGAATGTCGAACACACAGACATCACAAAAGGGGGCT
>JAFYSU010000052.1 GCA_017559185.1 Oscillospiraceae bacterium | reverse complement strand
CGATAAACTAAAAATAAAAATCGGCGGGACATCGCTGATATCGGTTTTTGTGCTTCTTTGCCTTGCGGCGTTCGGCACACTGTCGCTTTCTTCGGCAAATGCGGATTACAGGCTTGCGCAGCGTTCGGCGGCTGCAATAGATGAATATTACCAAGCGGATTCGAAAGCGGTAGAGGCATATGCGGTTGTGGACAGGTATATGCGTACCGCACAGTCGGCAGAACAGTTAAAAATGCAGCTTGCAGACAAAATGCCGTACGATGCAGTTGTAACAGATGATGACGGCTTGGAATGTTCGTTTGAAGTACCTGTTGATAAAAACCGCAGCATTTATGTCTGCGTAAAAATGGATGAAAACAATATACCAAAGCTGACACAATGGAAAACCATACTCACGGGGGCATGGGAGGAAGATGTTTCGATGAACCTGTGGGATGGTGAGGACATAATTCTTATTGAAGAATAGGAGAATATAAAATGGATGTTGCGGGAATTCTGCAAAATGCTGTTAATTGCGGAGCTTCGGATGTTTTTGTTGTTGCCGGTATGCCGGTTACTTATAAGATAAACGGGAAGGTTGAACGCACAGCAGATGGTATAATGCTTCCGGAGCAAACAAGACAGTTTGTTGAAGGTGTATACCAATGTGCGGGAGACAGAGATATATCAAAATTACTTGTTAAAGGTGACGATGATTTTTCGTTTGCATTAAAAGGGATTTCAAGATTTAGGGCAAGTGCATACAAGCAAAGGGGTTCGTTGGCTATAGTTATTAGAGTGGTAAGATTTACTCTGCCTGACCCTGCTGAGCTTAATATACCGAATACTGTACTTGAGCTTAGTAATTTGTCAAAGGGACTGGTTTTGGTTACGGGTGCAGCGGGAAGCGGAAAGTCCACAACGCTTGCATGTCTTATAGACCGTATAAACCGCACACAAAACGGTCACATTATTACATTGGAGGACCCGTTGGAGTTTTTGCACAGTCATAACAAGTCCATTGTAAGCCAGCGTGAAGTGCCCGAAGATACCGAAAGTTATGTAACGGCATTAAAGGCAGCGTTGAGACAATCGCCCGATGTTATTTTGTTGGGTGAATTAAGAGATTACGATACAATAAATGTTGCTATGACTGCGGCAGAAACAGGGCATTTAATTTTTTCGACACTGCATACGGTTGGAGCAGTACATTCGATTGACAGAATTATAGATGCATTTCAGCCGAACCAACAGCACCAAATACGAATGCAGTTGGCAATGGTTTTGCAGGCAGTAGTATCACAGCAGCTTGTTCCTACCGTTGACGGTAAGGAAATACCTGCGTTCGAGATAATGATAGCCAATAATGCAATTCGCACGATGATACGAGAAGCAAAGACACATCAGTTGGAAAATGCAATTGTGGCAGGTGCTGCTGAGGGTATGATAACTATGGACAACAGTTTGCTGCAATTGTATAAGGCAGGAAAAATAACGGAAGAAACGGCGCTTAGCTACAGCAGTTCGCCTGAAACACTTAAAAAGAAACTTAATATATCAAAGTAAAAACAAAGCCGCCTTTTATGGCGGTTTTGTTATATAAGGACAAATAAATTTACATAAATTTGGTGCAAATTTTTGAAAAACCTAATGGTGAAAAAATAGACAATTTGAAATAAATAAGATATACTTTTAAATGTGGAAATAGTTTTTGTATATATAATTTTCGGGCATAAAATGAATTTTGGTTGACTTGCAAAAAAACGGGCGATTTTTTAAGGAGCAGGTGATAATGAATAAAAAGGAGAAGACTTCAGGGTATGAAAGGCGTTATGGAGCGCCTATCTTGTTTAAGCACAGGATGCAGTTTTTGCTTTTGCTTGTGCCGATAATTGCAATTTCTGTTTCGATGATATGGAATACTACCAATCTTCAAAACGCAATAAACAGAAGAACCGAAATATATGTTTCTGATGTAACCCAGCAAAAGGCAAGGAATGTTGATTACAGACTGTCGCAAATACTGGGTGACCTTGAGTTGCTGCGTGACAGCATTTATGAAACGGGCAAAATAGCAGATGAAGAAAGCATGAGAGATTTCCTTGACAGTAAGGCGATAACTCTTGGCTTCAGCAGCTTGACACTTGTAGATGCAAAACAGAAATCGTATTATGACAAGCATGCCAGCTATACGGACATGATGCAGTATACCGGAGTTAGAGAGTCCTTGCGCGGAAGAAGCGGGGTTTCGGTTTTGGACCAGGGTGGAGTTATGTACTCCATACCTGTTTATCGTGGTGAGGAAATAGTAGCTGCGTTGGTTGGTATACGAGATAAGGAAAATATGCAGATGCTTATTCGCTCCAATACATTTTCGGGGCGCGGAATGACCTGCATTACTGACAGGGAAGGTAATATTATAGTCGAAGCTACAAACAGTGCACCGTTTGACCAGCTTAGAGATGTAATGCTCAACGGAACAAGTCAGCAGGTGGCAAGTGACAGGGAAACCATGACCCAGAACATGAAAATGGGACGAAATGGTATGCTGTTTTTTGCTCTGAATGATGGTTCGAGGCTTATTTTGTCGTACAATCCGCTGAATACGCACGGTTGGGTGCTTATGACAATAGTTCCTGCCGACATTATATCCCATCAAACAGATATATACATTCAACAGACTTTGTTTATAGTGGGTTCGATATTGGTTCTGTTTGTGTTGCTGCTGCTTATTTATGTACATATTTTCCGTTCGCATTACAAGCAGCTTGAACAGATTGCTTATGTAGACTCCATTACGGGCGGAAAAAACAATGCGGCATTCCACAGAAAAAGCCGTGAGCTTATAAGAAAATATCCGCCTAATACATTTACGATAGTGCAGATAAATGTAAAATCGTTTTCACTTATAAACGAGGAATACGGCAGTGATGCCGGAAATGATACCCTTTGCTACATAATGAGCGTGTTTGAAAACAGCCTTACCGAGGAAGAAGTTGTTTCGAGAGGCGATGCCGATAACTTTTCGCTGCTTTTAAAAGAGGGTAATCAGGAAAGCGTTCAGCGAAGAATGGATGCAATTGTTGCAAAGCTGAACAACTTTAACATAGGTCGAGCTGAGCCGTATCGTTTGATTTTGAGACAAGGGGCATACATTGTAGATGAACCAAATACGGATATAACGATAATGCAGGACAGAGCATTGACTGCAGGTAAAACTTGGCAGGATTCCGACGAAGGGAAATGCATTTTTTACGATACTGTTTTTACAAAGCAGATGCAAAAAGAGCACGAGCTTAATGACTTGTTTGAAGTTTCGCTTACAAACGGTGCGTTTAGAGTGTTCCTGCAGCCAAAGGTGCGAATGATAGATGGCTTGCCGGGCGGGGCAGAGGCTCTTATTCGTTGGTATTATCCGGACAGAGGAATGATATTCCCGTCTGATTTTATTCCGCTGTTTGAGCGCAACGGAAAAATTTGCAGATTGGATTTGTTTGTATTCCAAGAAGTTTGCAAAACGCTGCGCAGATGGATAGACAATAACATGGATGTTGTTCCGATTTCCATAAATTTGTCGCGTCAGCATTTTAAACGGCCGGATTTTTTGGTTCCGTTTATTGAAATTGCCGATGCATATCAGGTGCCGCGCAATCTTATTGAGATGGAGCTTACCGAGTCCACTTTCTTTGACGATAAAAGTATTGAGCATGCCAAAAATCAAATTCAGCAGATAAGAGATGCAGGATTTTCCTGTTCGCTTGATGACTTTGGTGCGGGTTACTCGTCGCTTGGTTTGCTTATGGAGTTTGATATTGACACAATTAAGATGGACAGAAGCTTTTTTGTGGATATAGTAAAACCGAAAACCCGTGAAATAGTTGCCTCGGTAATTGATTTGGCAAGAAGCTTGGGCGCTCCTGTTGTGGCTGAGGGTATTGAAACAGAACAGCAGCTGGAGTTCCTTAATAACATAGGTGCAGATTGTGTGATGGTTCAAGGTTACATTTTCTCACGCCCGCTGCCTATTGCCGATTTTGAAATATGGCTGCAAAAATTTTAATTATTAAAAAGCAAAAGGTTCTTGTACGCGTTTGGGTACAAGAACCTTTTTAGTTATGGGGAAAATGTTGAAATAAAAAAACAAAAAGGTCAAACTTCAAAGAAGTTTGACCTTTGATTGGAGCTGATAACCGGATTCGAACCGGTGACCTCTTCCTTACCAAGGAAGTGCGCTACCGCCTGTGCCATATCAGCAACATAACCGCGTTTCGCGGAACAATTGATATTATATCTCACAGGCAGCAGTTTGTCAACAGTATTTTGAAAAAAATTTGAACTCAGGGGTATTTACTGTTGATATGCTGTTTTTTTGCCTAAATTTAATTTTTTAAGATAGAGGAAAATTCCCGATACAAACGGGATTACTGCCGAGTAACCAAGGCATATTGCAAGCTGCGGTAAAGTTAATGCACAGGTGTTGAAAATTTGATTGGCAGTTGGTAAAAAAACAGCCGCATATATTGCAAATGCGGAAAAAACAACAGCTGCTACAAGTTTTGGATTATTGAAAAGGTTAATGGAAAAAATGCTTTTTTCTTCGGATTTACATTCAAAAACATGAATAAGCTGTGCAGCTACAAGTGTTGTTAAAGCTCCTGTTCGTGCTGCGGTTAAATTGTTATATTCACTAAGCAAACGAACAAATACCGAAAGTGTGGTCAAGCCTATTAAAATTCCGCGAAAAATTATTATAAAGGCAAGTCCGCCTGAAAATACCGAATCATCGCAACGGCGGGGGCGGCGTTTCATGATGTGCGATTCACCCGGTTCAAGTCCCAATGCAATGGCGGGGAGGCCGTCGGTGGCAAGATTTACAAGCAAAATTTGAATGGGAAGAAGCGGGACCGGCATTCCCATGAGCATTGCCAAAAACATGGTTATTACCTCGCCGATATTACAGGATAAAAGATAACGGATGAATTTGCGAATGTTTTGATATATTATGCGGCCTTCTTCTACTGCATGGACAAGTGTGGCAAAGTTGTCGTCAAGAAGAATGATGTCGGAGGCTTCTTTTGCGACATCGGTACCGTTACAGCCCATGGAAACACCAATGTCTGCTTCCTTTATTGCCGGAGCATCGTTTATTCCGTCGCCTGTCATGGCTACAATGTTTCCGGAAGATTTTAATGTACGGACAATACGCAGTTTGTGTTCCGGAGTAACGCGGGCAAACACTGAAATATTATGAATTCGGTGTTTTAAATCTTCGTCTGACATGGTGTTGAGCTCGGTTCCTGTGACAATTTCGTCACCATGGGTATATATTTTAAGCTGTTTGGCAATTGCTTTTGCAGTTGCGGCATGGTCGCCGGTTATCATTATGGTTTTTATTGAGGCTTGATGACATTTTTTTACGGCATCGAAGGCTTCACGGCGAGGAGGGTCAAGAAGACCGACCAAACCGACAAATACCATTCCTTTTTCGTTAAGGTCGTTGGGAGACGAAGTGTTTCGAAAGGCGAAGCCTAAAACGCGAAGTGCGCTTGCTGCCATTTCGAGCTGAGCATCGGTTATTTTTTTTCGCATGGTTGGGGTAAGAGGGCGTATGCCGCTGTTGGTGAGGCAGTATTCGCACAGAGGCAGTACAACATCGGGAGCACCTTTGGTCATTAAACAAAAATTTCCGCTGCTGTTCCGTACGCTTACCGACATCATTTTGCGTTTTGAATCGAATGGCTTTTCATTGACGGCAGTGAAGCCGCAGTTGTTTTTGAATATGCCTGATTTTGCTGCCATTACTAACAGGGCAGCTTCGGTTGGCTCACCCGTAACCTGCCATTTGGTTGTCCGTTTGTCGGAAAAGCTGGTGTCGTCATCTTTTAAGGATGCTGTACTGCACATTACGGAAATGTCGAGTATGGTGTGAAGTGCATTGTCGGAAAGAATACGAATTTTCTTTTCGTTTTCAATAAAGCTGCCGAGCTTTTCAAAACCGTTTCCCGTTATGCTGACACAGTGGTCAAGGGTAAAGAGTGTTTTGGCAGTCATTTTGTTTTCGGTTAGTGTTCCTGTTTTATCGGAGCAGATTACATTTGCACAGCCGAGACTTTCGACTGCGTGGAGTTTTCGTACCAGTGCATTGCGCTTTACCATGCGATTAACCGAAAGGGCAAGTGCAATTGTGACTATTGCAGGTAAACCTTCGGGAACCGCAGCTACAGAAAGTGAAATACCAACCAACAGCATATCAAGTATATTTTCACCGCGAAGTATGCCTGCGAGCGTGACAAAAGCACAAATGACAATACAGCCGAGACCGATGTATTTGCTTAGCTGTGAAAGGCGGCGTTGAAGCGGTGTTTGGTTTTGCTCTATTTGGGATATCATTCCTGCAATTTTTCCGATTTCGGTAGAACTGCCGGTTGCAGATACTTTGCATACCGCATGGCCGCCTGTAACAAGGCTTCCCATGAAAACCTGCGTTTCGTTAACGGCAGCTTTGTCTTGAATTGCAGTTTTGAAAACATTTTCGGATTCACCGCTGAGCATGGATTCGTCAGCAGTAAGATTAGTGCATTCAAGTATTATTGCGTCGGCAGGGACTTTGTCACCAGATTTTATAAAGATTATATCGCCGGGAACGATTTGAGCAGACGGAATGCTGCTTGTTACCCCGTCACGAAGCACAAGGGCGGTTGGTGCAGACATTTCGGCAAGCTTTTCCAGAGTTTTTTCGGTACGGTATTCTTGAAAAAAACCTAAAACAGCATTCAAAAAAACAATGGCAATAATTGTTGCGGCTTCCAGAATTTCGCCCATAAGAGCAGACAGTACAGTTGCTGCAAGAAGTATTAAAATCATTGCATCGCGAAATTGACCGGAAAAAATCTTTGCGGCAGATGCTCTGCCCGCAGATGCAATTTTGTTTTCGCCAATTTCCAAGAGTAGTTTTTCGGCTTCTTTTTGTGTTAGTCCTTGGTGCTGCATTTTAAATCCATCCTTTCCACTTTATGCCATGTCCTATTTATATTTAAGATGGAAGCGGGATATTACCGATTCGTTAATATACAAATGGTGAATTTTATTAGGATACATACGAATTGTAAAACCGCAACGAATACATTCGGGGTAAATAATGGTTGTGTATACAAAATGTAATTTTATTGATTGGCAATTGTATGCAGAAAATGAAAGTGCATGGATAAGCTGTAACTAACAGGTGTGGAAAGAAAAAGGAGAAGAAGGGAGAAAGTAGTTGTTGTATTGACAATTTCTTGTTAAAGATTTATGATAAAATGTGATGATAAGCATATTTTATATATGTATGTCACAGTGAGGAACAGTATTATTTATTAAGGAGAGTGCGTGATGAAAAAAGTAATTTGCACTGCCAATGCTCCGGGTGCTATCGGACCTTATTCTCAGGCTGTGAAAGCAGGGAATTTCCTTTTTGTTTCAGGTCAAATTCCAATAAATCCATTAAGCGGAACAATTGAAGCTGATGATATTGTTGGTCAGACACATCAAGTATTTTGTAATATTAAAGGAATACTTGAAGAAGCCGGAATGGGTTTTAATGATGTTGTGAAGGCTGTTTGTTATTTGAAAAATATGGGCGACTTTGCAGCAATGAATGAAATTTATGCTGAATATTTTAACGGTTGTGAATATCCTGCACGCTGTGCTGTTGAGGTTGCAAGACTGCCAAAGGATGTTTTGATTGAAATTGAAGTAACAGCATACAAAGAATAATAATGCGTTGTTAACAGAATGTTTAATTTTTATGTGAAGAAATTTTTGGATAAAGCCGCACTAATAAGACAGATACGGAAAATGTTGGCTTAACTTGCCGTTAAAAGCCACGGAATATAGTATCTGACAATTGTGTTAAGTGTGAGCGTTAAGAAAGCGAGGAATGAGCTATGAAAAAAGTATTGTCAATGCTGTTGGCAGTATCCATGCTTGGCGGAACAGCAGTTACTGCGTTTGCAAAGCCTACATACAGTAACTACTCTGGAGGCGAAGACGGATATGTATTCTTAGAAAGCATGGACGATGATGATTTTGAACTTGAACCTGGTGAAGAATACAGATTTGACTTGGTAAACAAGGACGGAAGCAACATTGAAGAGGTAACCAGCTTTAAGGATTACGATGAAGATGACGATGATGTTTATAAGGTTTCCGTTACTGTAAAAGACGGTAAGTCTTACATATCTTCCTGCAAGATTGATGATAATGAGTTGGTAATTAAGCCTAAAAACGATGTTGACCGTGATAAAAAGGTAACCATTCGTATTAAAGCAAAAGGTATTAATGATAGTGGATATAAGTATACTACTTACAAATTCACAGTAATTGGTAATGAAGACTCCAGAACCAGTGATGAAGAAGAAATTGACGAGGACGAATGGGACATTGACCTGGGCGACCGCTACACATTGAAGTTCGACCGCGACCTTGCACGCTGTGCGATAAGCTTTGATGACGAGGTTTTCCTGCATATGCGTTTTGCAAGCACATACAGATATACCATGGAATGTGACGACGAGGAAAACAAAAAGGTAATGGCTAATGCTCCGGATGCAGCAGAGCTGAAGTTCTACCGATTTACAACCAAAAATAATTTGGAATACGAAGCAACTGTAAGACTGTTGACTGAAAACGGTGAAAAGTATGTTTACGAAATCGACTCCAGCAATAAGCTTACAGAACTTAATGCTAAAAAGAACGGAAAATACCTTGAATTTAAGGCTAAAAAGCTTGGCGCTTATGTAATGTCTGACATGAAGCTGGATGCTTCCAAGAGCAGTTCCAGTTCCAGCACAACAACATCCAAGCCAACCCAGAGCACATCGTCTTCCACAAGTTCGTCCACTGCATCCAGCAAGAGTGTGACACTGTCCAGTCTTAAAAATGCACTGGCGTCTGTGGCGAGCAACGGCACAGCTACAGTTTACATCAGCGACAATTCCTATGTTAAAGTGGCTGACCTTAAAGAAGCTTTCCGCGGCAACACCGGTAAACAGATTAAGTTTGTTTGTAAGAACGGTAACAAGGTAGTATATCAGTACTACATGAACTACCGTCAGGTTTCGGCAATGACAGGTACAAACTGGAATTTGGGACTTGATATGAAGGCTTCGGCAACAACAAAGCTGTTTAACAAATATTATAAAAACGATGTTGTTGTTGTTGGTTCCAACGCTTCGCCTAACGGTGCAAAAGCTGTTTTTGCAGCAAAAGCGGATTTGTCTGACCTGAATACATCTAACCTTAAGGTGTATATTTACAATCGTTCGAAAAACAATTTCGAGCTTGTAAGCAATCCTTATTTATCTATTGACCGCAACAACTATGTACACTACACTGTTCCGGTTGGTTACGATGTAATATTTACAGATAGTTATATGACGGTTAAATAATACAAACAGTGAAGCGGCTCCGAAAGGAGCTGCTGTTTTTGTTTCCAATAATTTTGCATTGAGCTTGTTGTTAGGGTTTGATATTCTTTGGTGGACAGTTCCAAACGCGGGAAAGGGAGAGGTATATGAAAAATGCGAGAGGGCTGACACTTAAGATTTTAGGACTTATAACAGCCGGTGTGTTAATTTATGCGGGAACGACACAGTTGAATATACATAATGCAGATAACAAATCGGATTTGCATATTGAGGAAAGCGAACCAAAGATTTTTTATGCAGAAGTAAGCAGGAAGCCAAACAAAACACAGCAGGAGAGCGAGCAGGAAAAGCCTGAAGTTGAAATTGTGACAGAGTATGAAGTAAGTGAGCCTGTAATTGTGGAAAAAGTGCCAAAACAAGAAGCGGACGAAGAGAAAGAAGACACAGTAACCACAGTGCAGCAGGAGGATGTGCCTATTCAGGAAAATGTAAACTTAAATACAAATACAAATACAAATACGAATACGAATATAGAGGATGGAAAATATGTAGTGGGATATTTTGCATCTTGGGGGAAAGATGCGGACAAGCTTGATGGAGACAAGCTGACACACATAAATTATGCATTTGCAGATATAGGCGATGATATGCGTGTTAAAATGGCACAGCCAAATGCAGATGTAAAAAACTTTGAGGATTTGCGGGAACTGAAACGAAAACACCCTCATTTGAAAACATTGATATCGATTGGCGGATGGGGATTTTCGGGTAATTTTTCGGATGCGGCAGCGACTGAGAAAAATCGCAGAATATTTGCACAAAGCTGTGTTGATTTTATTGTTGAGCATGGTTTTGACGGAGTAGATCTTGACTGGGAGTTTCCTGTGTCGGGCGGTTTGAGTACAAACAAGAACAGAGCTGAAGACAGGAAGAATTTTACGCTTTTGTTGGAATGTATACGGGAAAAATTGGACGAACAATCAAAATCCGATGGTAAGAAATATCTTCTTACTATTGCCGGAGGAGTGGGATATGGGTATTTGGCGAAGATAGAACCAAAAAGGGTAGCGGAAATAGTGGATTATATATTTGTTATGGGGTATGACATGCACGGGACATGGGATGCTTATTCAGATTTAAATGCTCCGCTGTATACACCCAGCGATGAAAGTCCCCAGTATAAGCTGAGTGTTGAGGAGAGTATAAATGCTTACATTGAAAGCGGAGTTGATGCTGAAAAGCTTGTGCTTGGAATGCCGTTTTACGGATACGGATATATGACAGGGGATGGTTTGTACAGTAAATTCAGTTCGGCAAAATCGATGAGTTACAGAATTTTAAAGAACGGATATATTGATAACGACAGCTTTGAATATAATTGGCACGATGATGCCGAAGTGCCGTATTTAATAAGCGATGAAATGTTTATAAGTTTTGATGATGAGCATTCGATTTTGGAAAAATCGGAATATGCTGCTGACAGGGGATTGGCAGGCGTGGGGATGTGGGAGCTTTCCCAAGACTATAATGGAGAACTGCT
>JAFYSU010000051.1 GCA_017559185.1 Oscillospiraceae bacterium | reverse complement strand
GACATGGCTAAAGAAATGATGAACTACACCAAGATGAACGTTCTGACTCAGGCAGCTCAGGCTATGCTTGCTCAGGCTAACCAGCAGCCACAGTCCGTTCTCCAGCTGCTCGGCTAATCATTAGGTTAGTTTTACACAGCTTAAACGGTTATTCATTAATTAATAAAAAAACTCCGCTTCGGCGGAGTTTTTTTATGCCCTAAAAGGCTTTGGTAATACAGCAAGCTTACTGCTTTGCCAATGCCTTCTCCTTGGGGAGAAGGTGGGCGGCAAAGCCGCTCGGATGAGGGGAAACACAAGGCTTCATTGTTTATATTAGCTTTGATATAACGGTAAATCTCTGCTGTTACCCCTCATCAGTCAAACCTTACGGTTTGACAGCTTCTACGACTCGCTTCGCTCGCATGCATTAGCTCTGTCAGCCAATCACACTTCGCGCTGCTCGTGTTCTTGGGACATCGCGTCCCCCGTGGGAGAAGCCACTGGCGGTACGGTAAATCAGCACTAACTACTGTCGAGGGAATGCCGACGGCACGACGCGGGGAGGACAAGCGGTGAATGGCACTGATTGGGCAGGAAGCCCCGATGGGTATGCCGCTGAAAGCGGCACAGACGGCTTCAGTGCCTAAAACTTGGAATGGGCAGCTCTGAAGCCGTCTGCCAAAGGGTTATTAGTTGAAGCGTACAGCACAGCGTCCGAGCTTTAGTGACGGTGGCAAATGCATTTTTGCATACTTTTTTTGCTATGGAAAAAAGTATGTGCCCCCGCGGCATAAGCGGAAAGGGATTTGGAGTGCATAGCGAAAAAGTAGGATTACATGAAGTTTCATTTTCTATCTTAGTATAGATAGAACGGTAAAACTCTGCTGTTGCCCCTCATCAGTCAGCTGACGCTGACAGCTTCTCCCCATGGGAGAAGCCTCTGGCGGTGCGGCAAGCTTATTGCTTTGCCAAAGCCTTCCCCGTGGGGGGAAGGTGCTGAACGCAGTGAAGCGGATGAGGGGAAACACAAAGATTCACTTTCTATCTTAGCTTTGATATAACGGTAAATCTCTGCCACATATTCCTCACCACCGCCTACGGCGGAGCCTCTTACGACTCGCTGTCGCTCGCATGCATTAGCTCTGTCAGCCAATCACACTTCGCTTTGCTCGTGTTCTTGGGACATCGCGTCCCCCGTGGGAGAAGCCTCTGGCGGTGCGGCAAGCTTACTGCATAGCCCAAAAATAAAATTGCGTGTTACAGAACCTCCATTCTGCAGCACGCAATTTTATTTCACCATCTTTTACGCTTTTTAAAGCAAATTATGCTCAAGGTAAGTCCAACGACAGAGCATACCAAACCAACAATGCTGGTTACCAGTGCTGCAATTTTCATTAAAGTCACCTCGTTTCCGTATAATTTATTCTTGCTTTTATTGTAACACATAAATCAAAAAATGATATTAAATTTTATAAAAAACAACCGATAATCATAATGAGTGGTATATTTTTTAACAATATGCAAGACATTCACGGGTTTGTATGTTATAATACAATAACCATACTTATGTTCGGCAGAATTAATGCACGCGAGCGTTATCGAGTTGCAGAAACCACTGGCGGTACGGCAAACTTACTGCTTTGCCAATGCCTTCTCCTTAGGGGAGAAGGTGGGCGGAAAAGCCGCTCGGATGAGGGGTTGCACGAGGTTTTATTCTCTATCTTAACTTTGATAAAACGGCAAGTCTCTGTCACATCCCCCTCATCAGTCAGCTAACGCTGCCAGCTTCTCCTCAAGGAGAAGCCACTGGCGGTATGGCAGAAGCTGCACTTCTCCTTGGGGGAGAAGGCTTATATACGAATATTTTGGAGACATTATCTCCCTTAAAGATAAATTATAAAATTAGAATGTTCAATCTGAAAATATCGTGCAAAAGCATTTGTACAGGTAGGAAAGGAATATAATCATGCGAAAACTTGCTGCAATATTCATAAGCTTACTTTTAGCTGCACAAACTGCTGTTACAGCATTTGCGGCTTCACCATACGGTGTTGTTGTGCAATCGGGTAAAGCTTGTTTTTACCAAAACGGTTACTTAACCGCAAGCTATGCAATGTCAGGTAAAGATATTTCCCTCACCACCGATGAGGAGGGGGATTTGCTTGTTTGCTTTTACAATGCTGCAAACCAATTTACAGGGATTACTCTTGGTGACCAGCCAAGCGTAACAATTTCGGGCAGCATTGACCGTTTGCAGCTCAACAAAGACCTTAACCGCAATGTTGTGCTTAACTCGGCTTGCAAGGTTTCCAAACTGGATGTTTATGCTCCTGTTGATGTAACAATATATGGTCAGGTGGATACCCTTACAGCAACAAACAAATCCAAGGTTACAGCTTCGGTTAATGCCGACATTGGTCAGCGCAGCGTTGTAAGCGGTGCTGAGTATGTTCAAAACGGTTCGGGTTCCAAGGGTACTTCTTCCAGTAAGGATGTTATGGTTACAAAATCCAACAGAATAACATTCCGTGCATTGGAAATGGAAGCAGAATACAAGGACACCCTGCGTGATATTGAGGACGATTTGGAAAACCATGTAAAAGCATACGATTCAAACGGTACTCGCATTTACGGTGACTTTGAATGGGATGATTCACGCAGTACTACTCTGCGCAGAAACGGCACCTACGAATTCCGTTTTGACCCCGACAGCAGCCGTTATACCACAGCGTACGGCAAGGTGCGTGTTGTTGTTGACGATGATGATGATTATGACCGTGACGGTGACGATATCGAGCTTGAAATTGACAGCTTTGAAGTTGACGATGATGACGGCACATTGGAAGATTACGAAGACGAACTGGAAGACAGCGTTGAAGCATTCAACGATGATGACGACGAAGTTCGCGGTCGTGTTGAATGGGTTGACGAGGACGAGCGTGTTCGCAGAACAGGCTGGTACAAATTCCGCTTCATTCCAAGCAGCAGTCGTTATGAAGTAGTGCGTTCCGAAATTAAGATTTATGTTGACGGTGACCGTGACGATGACGATATCGAACTTGAAATTGACGATATGGAAATTGATGAGGACGATTACAGCGGAACAATTCGCCTTGAAGACATTGAAGACGAACTGGAAGATTACATTACCGCTTATGACGAAGACGATGACGAAATTGACGGTGAGTTTGAATGGGTAAGCAACGGTGAAACCAAGGTTAAAGACGGAAAAGAATACAAATTCCGCTTTATCCCCGATGATAAGGATTACCGCAGAGTTACCGACTACATTACAGTTTATCTTAACGACTGATGAATATTTAGCAGCGTAATTCAAATATAAAATAACCAAGTCTGGATTTTAAAGGAGGAAGTCCTCTAATGGCTATTAAAATCCTTGCTTTGGACGGACTGGCCGATATTAAATTGTGCAGGCTGGTTGAAGAACTTTTGTGTACCGTTCCGGGTATTGAAGATGCACACATTGAATTTTTGTCGCAAAAGCTTACACTTACGGTTACTGATGAAAACAACAAGCAGGCTATTGATAAAGCCATAGAATTAGTCCGACAAAGCATACCTCATGTATCGGTTCGTTTGACCGATACGGCGGAGGAAAAAAAGAAAAAAGCTGCCGAAGCGGCAATGAAACGAAAAAGGGCGGATGTTCGCGAAGAACTTGAAACCATGCTTCCCGAAAAAGCGGAAAGCTTGGTTATTGACGAAGATATTCCGGAACATGAACTGCCCGAAAGAATGCGGCTTACACTTGTTGTAGGTGGTCTTGCTGTGGTGTGTGTGCTGCTTATGTATTTAATGGGCGGCAACCACAATTCAAGAATGTTGTTTTCATGCCTTTCGTTTTGTTTGGCGGTAGCTGCCAATATTGCAGCAGGAACAGATGAACGCACAAATCCGGGTATTTTACACTACCCGCTTATTGGTGTGCTGACTTTGTCGTTCTTCCTTGAGCAGCCGCATTGGGTGGTTTTGGCTCTGATAATTTATCTTGCCAGTGTTTTGGCGGCAAGAAATCTTCTTTTCAAACTGCGTGAAGCGGCACACAATGTTACAAGTGACATATGTCCCGACACAGTAATTCGCATGAAAGAAAATGAAGATACCGAAAAAGTCCACTTAAACATGGTTTCGGTGGGAGATATTCTGGTAATAAACGAAGGTGATGTAATTCCTTTTACAGGGGTGCTTCATCAGGAAAATGCGGCGATGGTTCGTTCGTATTTTTCATCACAGGAACCGCGTGAGGTTGAACCGAGCGGAATTTTGCGCTGCGGTGACCAAAACCTTTCGGGACAGCTTTTGCTTAGAGTAAATTTAAACTACCCCGCATCAGCAGTGGCTTATGTTAATGAAAATGTGGCACAGGGTTCGTTTGACAATACTCCGCTTTCAATTGAAGTTCAAAACAAAAGACACTTGGTGCTTTTGGGCGGATGTTTGGCAGCTATTCTTTTACCGCATTTGTTTTACGGTATGCAGTACGGTTCGGGTTGGTTTTTAATGTTTACCCGATTCTTTGCAGCAATACTGTTCCCGTGCGGACTTTCTTCATCAGCATCGGTAATACAGCAGTGTGGAGTTATAAAAAGCATACGACAGGGATTTTTGCCCGGTTCGGCAAAGGTGCTTGCACAGCTGGCACGGGTTAAACACATTTTGTTGTCATACACAGGCTTTTTGAGCGATGACAATTACAATGTTGACGAAATTCAGCTTGTTGAGGATATTGATATTGAAGAATTTCTTGACATAGCGGGCTGTGCCTTTGCTTCTACCGAAGACCCTATAGGTAAAAAAATAGCAAATGAATGTGTTTCAAATTTGGGCAGAGCTGTAAACACCGAAATTCTTGATTATGTTGATTTGATAGAAGGCTACGGCATACACACAAGCTATAATCACAAGTCGGTTTTAATTGGCAGTGAAAAGCTTATGGAAGAAATGCAGATAACCTGTCCGCCAAACCCCGACGGAAGACCGCGTGTTTATGTTACTATTCTTAATGAAATAGTTGGTATATTTGTACTGTCCAATAAAATTTATCCGGGTACAAGGCATCTTTTCAACAAGCTTAAACAGTGGCGAAGCTACAAAGTAGGGCTGTTAAGCACCAACGACCCGTCGGTAGTTCGTGCGGCAGCCGTGGAGCTTAATGCAAACATGGCATATTCAGCACCAACTACTCCCGAATGGATAAAGACAGTTGAGTCGGTACACGGCGGCAAAAAGGATGAACTGCTGTTTGCGGGGCTTTCGCATCAGGCAGAGCGTGTAAAAGGTGAATGTATTTGTGTTGATATGGGTGTGGAAGACCCTGATACACTTCCGGGTGTAATGGATATACTTTCGGTTCACAATACACCGCAGGCATTGGAAAGATTATTGTCCATGAGTAAATTTATAAACGACATGGTGTCGCTTTGCTTGTGGATGTTTGTAATTGGCAAAACCTTTATATTTATTTCGATAGTGCATTGGGAAATATCGCTGTTTGGCGTTATGATTATGAATGCACTGCTGGCTGCACTGATATATGCGGTTTCGGCAACACCGCTGTTGGCGGATAGGTTCAAGCAAACCGCACAGGAGCAGGCGGCTGAGGAAGCAGTCCAAGATACTGCTGATTTGCAGGAAGCAGCATCAGCACCAACCGATGATGATGAACAGCTTCCGGATATGGGCTTTGACGACCAACCGCAAATCGAAGAAAAAACTGAAGAAAATTAAAACTAACCGTCTTACAGCAAAGCTGTAGGACGGTTGTTTTTTTGCTTGCTTTATATACAAATTGTAATGCTTGTGGTTGGTTTTACGATTAGTGCAAATAAATTTACAGGGTCTTGACGACAGGTATTTTGCTTATAATTGGCTTTTTTAGGGTCAATTACAAGCAAAATGCAGACTATAAGTTTAAAATGCTTGATATTATACTTAAAGTTTATGAAATTTAGCTAAAATTCGGTAAAGCTGTAGCGGGATTCCTTGCCGATGCGGTTTATGTTGCACTCGACAATAAATTCAAAACGACTTTGCGAATTTATTCCGTCAAGCTGTTCAAGGTGAGTTTTCCAATAATCTGGTTGTTTTTGTTTAAGGTGCTTTGTGAGCTTAAATACATCGCAATTTTGTTTGTATACACTTTTTTGAATGGTGTTTTTCATGAGCTGTGCAATTTTAAGGTTTGCAGCTTTTTCAAGCAGCGGCAGCTGCGAGATTGATGTGCCGCTGCCATTTGTGGGAACTACCTGATTTATTGCGGCTTCGCATTTCACAATGACGGTATAAACAGGCAGTCCGTTTTCAATACGCACCTTAAAGCGTGTGTCGGAGCTGTTAAGCCTGAGCGATACAGTACCAGTATCGGGGGTAGAAATATCAATCAGCAGCATATCCACATTATCGTTAAGGAAGATAAGGCCTACAGTTTCTATGGGCGAGAGGGAGTCGGTCATTTTATCACCGTTGAATATGGCAGTTCCGTCAAGCTTCAGTGCAGAATTTCCGTCGACATCGGTTAGTATTTCCGCTATTGGGATGTATGGGTCTGTAAGTCCGTTGTTAAGTGCGCTTACAACATCCATGAGCGAAGTGGAGATAATGCGTGAATTAAAGCTGTTGTGTTTTAAAAGGCGGTTAATGTTGTCGGCAGGCACTATGCCTTGCTGTAAATTCAAGGTTACTATATCGGCAGCTGTGGTTTTGGAGATAAGAAGATGTGTGTCGGGTTTGGTTTGATGGTTGGAGTTAAAAAAGCTGATTATTGGCTGTATACCTTGTTCGGCTGTTGTTTTGCCGATAACTATTACATGGTTCGCGCTTAAAAAAAGCTCGCGCCCTGTTTGCAGTCCTATTTTTTCAATAGCCTCCGAAATACTTTTGCCGCGCTCCTGCAAAATTGTTCGGTTGTTTTTTCCAATGTCTACGGGAGTTTGTCCGCCTGAACCGCCCGACGAAAATTTTTGCAGTGTGACGATGTATTCGTCGTTTTCAATGTCTATACCAACAGCTTGGATTATTGCAGTGTCGGCAATTTCGGTTCGGCGCAGGCAACCGCCAAGAATGCTGCACAGCAAAAAGCACAATGCACCGCAAAGGAATTTTTTCATGCTTCAGTCCTCCCTTGGCGTATTCTTTGCAAGGTGTTTGCAGTTGCCGCAAATGTAGGCAATACCAACAATATAATGGCTGTGAATACACCGCTTGCTATGAGCGAGTAGGTAAAGCTGAACAGCTCGATGTATTTTGCAAGCAAAATTCCCAATACAGCGGCAGATATGCTGCAAACAGGTACACTTACCTTTTTGTAATGCCACCCCAAGCAAAGTGAAAAGGTTTTTGCAGCCAAGAACAGGTAAAGTGAGGTTCGGGTTAGTGCAATAAAAGTCCAAAGTGAATTGTAAAAGGCATCCATGCTTTGCATAAAGCTTACCGAAGCCGCATTTGCCAGTGTGAAAACGGGCAGTGTTCGGGTGTGGGCATAGTCGGAAAGTACGCATAAAATTAAAATGTCCATAATCTCAAAAATAATAAGAGAAATCAGGTTATAGCCTAAAACAGTTTTTTTAACATCTGTATTTAAATTTGGCAGAAGTGAAAACAGTGCAATAAGCTCCAAGTTGTGAAAGCATATAATACAAGCGGAGGAAAAAACGGGTTTTACACCATTTAAAAACGGTGAGCAGATGTTAACAAGGTCAATATCCCGAACAAGACACAAGGCTAAAAACACAAGTGATGCACCAACAAAAAAGGCGAGTATCCAGCAGCTTCGTGCTATTGGTTCAATTCCCATTAAAGCAAAGTAGCATGCCGTAACGGTAAGCAGTATTAGGAAGATAAGATTTCCTTTTGACGGAAATGCAACCGTTGTCATGAAATATTCGAATTGGCTTACCGTTTCGCAGCAGATGTATAAAAAAACAAGCCCCATAAATATTCCAAAGGCTTTTCCGAACTTTGGGAAAGCTGTATGCAGCTGCTGATACAGGCAAAGGTCGGTGCGGTTCTTGGTGAAATAAAAGCAAGGAACTGCAATAAGGCAGGTCAGTACAAAACTTATTGGCAACGCAAGAAGAAGCACTGAACCGTCAAAATTTTTGCTGATTGACGGTGAATAGGAAAAAATACTGTATATACGGCTAAGCACAAGCAGCGCTGTTAGTTGGGCGGCATTTATTTTTTGTGTTCTAATCATTACATTACACACCTTTGTACTTCATGTCGGAACCGGGGGCATCCTGAACACGAAAAACCTTTTTACCAAGATTTTTCCAGCTTTCACGGTAAATTACATCGCGCATTGCAGCAGCAGAAAACGGGCTTATTGGTGCGGAATAAGGTATACCGAAATAGTTTACCGAGCAGATGTTCATTAAAACAGCGGCAAACCCAAGCGAAATCCCAAATAAGCCAAGTGAGCCGCCAATAAGGATAAATAAAAATTTTAGTATGGCGACTGTTTCATAAAGTGTGGGGATAACAAACGAGCTTATTGCGGTAAGTGCTACCACCATTACCATGGGTGCACCAATAAGCCCCGAGGTTACGGCAGCATCGCCAATAACAAGACCGCCTACAATACCTACTGCGTGGCCTATTCCTTTGGGAAGGCGCAAGCCTGCTTCACGCATTATTTCGTATATAAGGTGAATTATCAAGGCTTCGGCAATAAGCGGAAAGGGGGCAGTTTCTTCGGAAACTGCAATGTTAAACATGAGTGCAGACGGCAAAAGCTCGGGATGAAATGTTGCAACCGCAACATATATTCCCGGAAGCATTATTGAAATAATAAACGAAAGATATTTTAAACAGCGTATAAAAGCGGCATAAAAAGGATGATATGCATAGTCGTCCATGCTTTGAAAATTTTCCGAAAAAAAGTAAGGAACTATAAGCGCAAAGGGTGTACCGTCAACAAGTATGCCAATTCTGCCCTCGTTGATTTTGGCACACAGGGTGTCGGGGCGTTCGGTAACATTTATTTCGGAAAAAAACGAAAATGGGCGTTCCTCCAAGAACGGCTGAATATAGCCTGCGTTTAAAATTACATCGGGGGTTACCTTGCTAAGGCGATATTTTACTTCTCGCAGAAGCTTTGGCGAAACGCGGTCACTAAGGTAAATAAGGCTGATGTCGGTTTGGCTTTTTTGACCGATGGGGAAAAGCTCAAAACGCAGTGTGGGAGATTTTATACGGCGGCGAATGAGTGACTGGTTTATACGAATTGGCTCGGCAAAGGCTTCGCGCGAGCCGCGCAGGTTCATTTCGGAGCTTGGTTCACTTACCGAACGGTATTGAAAGCCTTGTAAGCCGCAGGCTGTTCCGTAGTTTATACCGTCTATAAGTATTACAACAAAGCCGGACATAATGTATCTGAACAGCTCGTTAAAGGTTGAAAATTCACGCTGTTCAGCTGCAAGTATCGAACGGCTGCGTATCCATTCGGCAAGGGCTTCGGCACCGTTCTTTTCAAGTTTAAGGTTGGTTAGCGGTTCTGCAAGCATTTCGGAATACACCTGCGAGCTTACCATTCCTTCGCACATTATTAAAGCTGCTTTTGTACCGCATATTTCAATTTGACGGTCAAGAAAGTCGGAGGAATTTCCAAACAGCTGACGGATTTTTAAAATGTTTTTTTCAAGCTCACTGTAAAGAAGAATATCGGCAGATGTATTGCTGCTTGATTTATCGGAATTTTGATTGTTTGACATAAGGCTGCCTCCGCATGGATAAATAATGTTTTGCTAACAGTATGTGTCAAAGTATAAAATTTATCCTGCGAGTGATAATAATTTTAAAATCCTTGCTGCTGCGATGGGAGAACTGTTTTGATAATAATTTTTTTTAGAGCAATATTGCTTTATATAGTTGTAATTTTTGGAATAAGGGTAATGGGAAAACGCCAACTGGGTGAGCTTCAGCCGGCAGAGCTTGTTATAACCATATTAATTTCCAACATTGCAACACTTCCGATTGAGGATACGGACATTCCTTTGCTTGGGGGAATAGTACCGATAATGACATTGGTGTCGTTCGAGGTGATAATGTCGGCAATATCGTTAAAAAGCCGCAGAGCAAGACGAATTATAAGCGGAAATCCGCGTGTGGTTATAAGGGACGGAAAGCTTGACCAACAGGAGATGCAAAATCTTCGTTTTTCGGTGGATGACCTTATGGGGCAGTTAAGGCAAAACGGTATATTTGATATTTGCGATGTGGATTGTGCCATAGTGGAAACCACAGGACAGCTTACGGTGTACAAGCGGTTTGCAGCACAGGAGGCTACGGCGCAAATGCTTGGAATTAAACAGAAGGAAAATATGTCCGGTCCGCCTTTTATAGTTGTGAATGACGGCGACATAGTTACCGAGGTTTTGGAAAGCATGGGAATTGATGAGGAATGGATAAAGTCGGTTTTAAAAGAAAAAAAGCTTGTTCCGCAGCAGGTGTTTTTAATGACCTGTGACCGAAACAAGCAGTATTACATTGTGGAAAGGGAATAAAATGAAAAGGGTAAAGCTTGCAGTATGTATAATAGCTGTAATTTTGTTTGTGGGCAGCTTTTCGGTTGTTTATACCTACAACACCGCAGCACTTATGACCGATATGCTCGAGCAGATAAGGACTTCTGCCATGGCAGAGGATGAAAAATACACAGCAAAGCTTTGCGGTGAATATAACGCTGAGTGGCAAAAACGGGAACGAATACTGTCGCGGCTTTTGCGGCATCATCCCATTGACGGGATAAATCAGCTTTCGGCACAGCTTGAAACCTTTGCTGAACATGAAGAAAAAATAATGCTGCTTGCTACCGTTGACCAACTTGAAGAAGGAATGCGGCATTTGTGGGAGGAGGAATGTCCTAACCCGCTTAATATTCTTTAAAACAAAAAATCCTGTGAACTGTACGGTTCACAGGAAAATTTTTATTTTTTATTTCGTTCGGACATGAGCTTGCTAAGCTCATTCATGAAGGTGTTTATGTCCTTAAATTCACGGTAAACGGAAGCAAAACGAACATAAGATACTTCGTCAAGCTCGCGAAGGTAGTCCATAACATACGAACCAATTTCGTGCGAGGGCACTTCCTTGTCAAAGTCGGAGTTAAGGTGACCTTCTACCTTGTTTACAATTTGTTCGACAGCTTCGTATGAAACAGGACGCTTTTCGCAGGATTTTAAAATGCCGCGCAGCAGCTTGCTGCGGTCGTACTGTTCAATTGAACCGTCTTTTTTAATAACAAGCAGAGGTGTGCTTTCAATAATTTCGTATGTTGTAAAACGCTTTGAACAGGAAAGACACTCGCGGCGGCGGCGTATTTTTTCGCCGTCATCGGCAGGGCGCGAATCCACTACCTTGCTTTCGGAAAAGCCGCAGAAAGGACATTTCATTTTGCAAACCTCCATTGTTTTTAGTGGGATAACAGCCGCATTTAAGCTAATAATAATTATACCACTTTAAAAACACATAATCAAGGAAGCAAATCCTCCAGCAGTTCCGGCAGCTGGTAAGGTGCGGCCTGTTCACGATTAAGCCTATTAACCAAGTTAAGCACCTTTTTTCGGTCGGTGCTTACATCGCGGTACAAGGCATACAGCTCTTCACCTTGATTTACGCGTATACCGTATGTAAGATATTGCCCCAACATGCTGTCACTTTCCTGTGTTTCGTACAAGTAGTAGCTGATATCGGTGCTAATCATTTTGTTTCCTCCTCGGTGAAAGCACAGTGTACTTTTGGCATAACAGCGGTGCTTTCAAAGCATTTTGCAGCAGGCATACAACAATACCGTTTACGGTGTTTGATATGCTTGGTACGGCTTTTATTATACAATGCCGAGGATTAAAAATATACAGGTAAAAAGCGGTGCCTGTTTTACAGAAAACTGCCAGAACCAAGCTTTTTGACAAGGTGGTTATAGCCGTCAAAAAGCTCGGAAAGTTCGCCGAAGTTATGGCGATAAAGTTCTACCATCATGGCTCCCGAATAGTTCATTTCGCCAAGTCGGGTGAACAGTTTGTCAAAATCAAAGCTGCCTTTTCCGGGTGCAAGGCAGTCGTGTGTGCTTGTATGGTCACTGAGGTGATAATGTACTATTTTGCTGCCCAAACCGTCAATAAATGTGTAAGGGTCTTCACCTGCACGAACAGTTTGCTTTATATCCAAAACAAAACGCAGGTTGGGAATTTGCCTTGCAGCCTCAAACAGGTATTCGGGATTACCACCTTTGCAGCGCGAAACATTTTCGTGAGCAATAACCACATCATATTCTTTTGCAATTTCACAAAGACGGGCAAGATTTTCCAACCCACAGCAGTGTGAAAACAAATTGCCCTTGCCGTCACCATGAAAAACAAGGTGTTTTGCACCAAGAACATTCATTGCGTGGAAGTAGCGTTTGTATTGGTCAAAACCCTCCTGTGTGCGCCTGTTATAGCCCGAAAAAAAGAACACAGTTTCAAGCATGGCTGTAAATGGGTGTATAGCGGGAATTTGTACACCGTAGGTGTCTGCCATGTTTTTAAGCGATTTAGTAAAGCTGTCGTTAAGCTCGCAATCCGCATTAAAGAATATTTCGCAAAACGGAATGTTGGCTTTGCAGAATATTTCAAACGCTTCTTCGGTTTGCATGGGGTAAAGGCAAGAGGTGGAAATTCCTATATTCATTGGTGCCTCCAAAATCGAAAGATTTAATAAAAAAACAGAGGTCAAAAATTAAATGCAGGTATCTTGCTGGCTGCGATGGGGAAGAATTACCCTAAAGGGAATGCTTTTTTCAATGCAGTACAGCAGAACCGAGCGAGTACCTGCGGAGCTTCCGTCCCAAAATGCCAGCAGATAGTCGCATTGGTCGGCAATAAGATGATTGCGCACTATTGGTGCACGCTTGCCGTATTTATTGTAATCGGGTAGCAGTTCGGTAAGATTTGTGCCGAGTGTTTCGGCAGCCTGTGCCGCAAGGGTATCTATTCCAACTGCACCGCCAGAAACAATATGAGTGCAGTTTAAAGGAATGAACGAAATAATATATTCCAACGAGCAGTCGGTTAAACTGCGGCTGCCAATTATTCCTACCGTCATTTTGCTGCACTCCCTATTTTTGAATTAAAAAATGATACGGTAATTATATCACGAAAATGACGAGTGAAAAATCCATTTTTTCAAAATCATTTTTTGACTGTGAAAAACAGTAAGCAGCATTTTAAAAATCATCGTACAGATGAAAAAAATTCTTGTTAAAAAGTCTTTTATAAAAAGGTATGGCGGTTGTTTTGCCATGAAGGGTCAATGTTATTTAATACGATTTGCCTGAAATAAAATCATGCTGTTCCGCAAAAATTATAAGGGACAAAAAAATTTGCGGGAGAGGACAGTGATTTTTTTGATAAAGCGAATTTATCGTCATTTTGCGGCTTTGCTTTCGCTTGGCATGGCTGTGCTGCTTTTATATACCGCATATCTACAACAGGCATTGCCTGAGTATTTTAATGTGGAGCAAGGCGGACGGCTGCGCTTGGAGCATTACGGAAAATACCTTAGCTGCAGTTTGGCTTCGGATGAATTTCCAATAGATGTTTACAGGGCAAAGGGCAACAGCTACAGAATGTCGGTCAAGCTTATGGGAGCAGTTCCTGTTAAGGATGTAAGTGTTCAGGTTGTGGACAGGCATAATGTTGTGCCTTGCGGTATACCGTTTGGAATTAAAATGTTTACCGACGGTGTAATGGTTGTAGGCATGGGAGATATTGCCTGCGAGGGAAAGACACAAAATCCTGCCGAAGATGCAGGAATTAAAATTGGCGATGTTGTAGTTGAAATGAACGGCAAAAAAGAATTAAGCAACAAGGAAATTTCTAAAATTGTATCGCAAAGCGGCGGTAAACCAATAACGGTAACGGTTCAGCGTGACGGCTGCTTGCGCAAATCACTGCTGAAGCCTGTTAAAAGCAGTGTTGACGGCAGCTACAAGATTGGTATGTGGGTAAGGGACAGCTCGGCAGGAATTGGCACAATGACCTTTTACGAGCAAAGCAGCGGTGTATTCGGTGGCTTAGGTCATGCAATTTGCGATGCGGATGCTCAAGCGGTAATGCCGTTGTCGCAAGGGGAGGCTGTGTGTGCAAGCATTACGGGTATTCGCCGCGGCGAAGCAGGAACTCCAGGTGAGTTAAGGGGAATTTTTACCCACAAGGGGCAGCTTGGTACATTGTATGCCAATAATGTCAGCGGTGTTTACGGAATACTGGAAAAGCTTCCCGAAGGCACAGCGGAGCTGGCTGTACCAGTAGCCTTTGCGTACGAGGTTCGCGAAGGTCCCGCTACCATATTAACTACCGTATACGGCACACAGCCGCAAGAGTACGATGTAATGATTGAAAAGATAAATCATGGTCAAATTGAGCCTGCAAAAAACATGATAGTTCGTATAGTGGACGATGAACTTATTGATAAAACGGGCGGAATTGTGCAGGGAATGAGCGGCAGCCCAATAATGCAAAACGGCAGACTTGTGGGTGCTGTGACACATGTGTTTGTGCATGACCCAACTAAAGGCTACGGCATATTTGCCGAAAATATGATTGAAGCGGCAGCGTAATAGTTTAAACGGAAGCTGTGAATTGCAGCTTCCGTTTTTTTACTATAATCTGTACTAATTAATAAAATAATGCAATCGTGTTATTTTTATTTGGATAGGCTGCAATGTCAGGAGTTGTTTGTAAGGAGATTTGCATTAAATGAAAAAATCAATGATTGCGAAGACAGCGAAGGAATACTCCCCGTATGGTAGTAGGCTTTACCGCAATTTTATTGTCACAATTGGAGGGCAAAAAACAGAGTGCCTGATTGGTACCCAAACACACTAATTTTATTAAACTGAATAAATACAACGAAAAGCAGCCTTACATTATAGCGATGTATGGCTGCTTTATGCTTTAACATTATTATTTTTGATGTTAATTTTATTTAATCTATTTTGATATCCAATCCTAATTCCTCAGGTAAAAATCTGGGGCAAACATTTTCTGAAGATGTAATTACACTTGCGGCTAAATGTGTACCAATTTCAATGGAGTCAGCCATATTTTTACCGTAGGTCAGACCGATAGCAACACCTGCACAGAATGCATCGCCTGCACCGGTTGTATCTTTTACTTGTACTTTGCGAGCAGGGTAGACACCCTTTTCACCGCTTATGGTTGCATAAACGGAACCTTTTTCGCCAAGGGTGACAATCATGGCAGGAATATTTGCTTTGAGTACATTGGTGCTGATAATATCGCATAATTCTTCGGGTGTTTTATCTGAGTAGTCATTTACAAATAAAATGCCTGCTTCCAACTCATTACAGATAAAACAATCGAATTTCTTCAAAAAATCTCGTCTTTCTGCTGCGATGCTCATGTTTGAAACCAAAGCAAATAATTTCTTTTTATGTTTTTCGGCTAAATCAATTACTTTTTTTACAATTTCTTTTGCAAGGTCAATCTGAAGTACTACTGAATCTGCATTGGAAATAATCTCATCACCTTTTTTTTCGAGCAAATCCAATATAGGCATAAAATTCGGACGGCTGGAAATAGAACCTGCAACATCACCATTGTTGTCAAAAACAGCAAGCCATGTACCCATGCCGTTTGGAAGTGTTAAAACATAGTCCATATTAACTTTGTGCTTTTCCAATTTTTTATATACTGCTGTACCTAAAGGGGTGTCATCAACAATGCTTACATAAGTAGGCCGCAGCTCTACATTTGCAATATCTTCCACTACATTTCGTGCAACACCACCATGTACATACTCTACTCGTCCTACATTACGGCCGGTTGGCAGGTAAACATCATGAGGAAACCCTTTTACATCCATAAAAGATGTTCCTATTACTACAATCCCCATATTTGTTATGTCTCCTGTGTGTTTTAGCTTTCGAATATCTTTATGAATAGGATATATTTTTCGACATATTTCGTCAATCCATTGTGATGATAAACTTTTATGAAAGACAGAAATTTCGGCAGCCTTTTTATTGGTTTTTCGTATTTTATGAAATGATAACACATTGAACCTTATTATATAATTTTACAAAATTGACATGAATTATGTGAAATGCATAGGTGTTTTGCTGTGGTATATGCTACAATAAAAAGCAATAGGAATAACTATTGTGCTGGCCTGCATATAGTCGTCAGATAACTGCAAAGGGAGAGATACAAATAAATTTTGGAAATAAGGAAGGAGACGAAGCACATGAAAACAATTATTATTAACTCAAGTCCCCGAAAAAATTGGAATACCGCACAGCTTTTGCAGGAGGCAATGCGTGGGGTTAAGGGCATAGGTGAGGAAGCAGAGTATATTGACCTTTATGATGTATCTTTTACAGGCTGCCGCAGCTGTCTTACCTGCAAAAGAAAAGATGCAGCCGAGCCTTGGAAATGTTCCATGAAAGATGACCTGTCCCCTGTTTTGGAGAAAATACATAAGGCAGACAGGCTTATTATTGGTTCACCAATTTATTTTAGTGAGCCATCAAGCCACCTGCGTGCATTTATGGAAAGATTGGCTTTTCCTGCACTGTCCTACAACAATTATTCCAGTACCTTTGGCGGTAAAATTGATGTAGATGTAATTCTTACCATGAATGTGAACGAGGAGTTTTACAAAAAAGATTACGAAAAGCGTTTTCATGAATATTTTGCACCGCTGCGCTTTTTGAACGGTAATGTTAGAATATTTGCAGCATGCGATACATTGCAGGTAGAGGACTACTCCAAGTACAACATGGCAGGCTTTTCTGCCGAACACAAGCAGGAAGTGCATGAAAAAGTATTCCCTTTGGATAAGGCTCGTGCTTACAAAATTGGTGCAAGGGAAGAATAATTGGAAATACAATTGTGTTATAATTAAAAAATGCTTTATGCATGACTTAAAAATTTAAAAAGGAGATTGCTTTTTGAAAAAAACAATCAAAACACCGGAGATTGTGGGCTGACCGGGAGGTTTGCGCAAAAAACACAATCTCGCACAAGCCTCCCTGTATTGCGGTCAACAATCATCAGGAGGAAAAACAATGAGTAAAAATGACTATATTATCCGTTTGGAAAGAAAAGAAGAATACCGCGAAGTCGAAAGCCTTGTAAGAGAAGCGTTTTGGAATGTTTATCGTCCGGGCTGTTTGGAGCATTATGTTTTAAACCAACTGCGAAACGACAAAGCCTTTGTTTCGAAATTGGATTTTGTAATGGAAAAGGACGGCAGGGTAATAGGACAAAATATGTTTATGCATGCTGTCATTAAAAGTGATGACGGCAGAGAAATCCCTATTATGACAATGGGTCCTATTTGCATATCACCCGAAATGCAAAGGAAAGGCTACGGTAAAATTCTGCTTGATTATTCTTTGGAAAAAGCTGCACAGCTTGGCTGCGGAGCAGTTTGCTTTGAGGGTAATATTGCTTTTTACGGAAAAAGCGGTTTTACCTATGCAAGCGAGTATGGAATACGGTATCATGGATTGCCCGAGGGTGCAGATGCATCGTTCTTTTTGTGTAAAGAATTGACAGAGGGATACCTTGACGGCATTACGGGAGAATACAAAACACCGCAAGGGTATTTTGTGGATGAAAAAGATGCCGAGGAGTTTGACAAAGCATTTCCGCATAAAGTCAAGCTGAAGCTTGAGGGACAAATTTTCTAAACAGTGGATAATGCAAAAAGCCGTGTTATTATGACACGGCTTTTTGTTTGGGTTATACTAGTAAACATAGTCTTAGCGAGATTATCGCTAAAAACCAATGGCTGAAAAATTCCTACATATAATAGTACTTAGTATTATATTTGGAAGTGAAATGTGTGCCGCTTTACCGAAGAATTAGGGATTTGCGTGAGGATAAAGATTTAACTCAAGCACAAATGGGGAAAATATTATCGTGCAGTCAACGAGTATATAGTAATTATGAGTGTGGAGATGTTGACATTCCTACTGCTGTACTGATTAAGATTGCTGATTTCCATAATGTGTCGGTTGATTACTTGCTAAATAGGACTAATTGTCCGGAAGTGAAAAAATAGACAGCAATTTTAATGATAAAGTTAAGAACAAAAACAGCAGGAACTGAAGCTCCTGCTGTTTTTTTTAGCAGAGTTGATGGTGAATAGTGAGTACAATGCGTACAAAGAAAGAGATAAATATTGAAAGTGGCGAGCAGATAAAACACGCAAGGGAAAAAGCCAAGCTTACACAGGAACAATTTGCCGAACGAATAGATGTTTCCCCGCTGTATGTGTCGGATTTGGAAAGAGGTGTTGTTGGTGCATCACTGGCAACCTTAAAGCGAGCTTGTGTTGTGCTTGGGGTGTCAAGTGACCAGATATTGTTTGGTAAAACCGCAGAGTCAAGAATAAATGCCATTGGGGAAAGATGTAAAGCCTTGAGTAATGAAGAATTTGATTTGCTGTTGGAAATGACAGATATTTTTGTAAGAACAATAGAGCTTACTAAATGGAGAGAAGTATAAATAAGGTATAAAACTGTAACGATTATTACTATATGGAAGAATTTCCAGTAAATGTAAAAATTTTACAAAAAGCGGTCAAAAGCTCTTGCAACTACTTCCAAAATATGGTAATCTATCTATTGCAGTTTACAAAATATTCCAGCTGTTTTCCGAAAAAGCAGGAAATGTGGTATTTATTATTTGGGAATAAAACGGAAAACGAAGTGAGAAAAGCATAATTACAATAAAAGCCGAGCTGGCGGCAGAAAAGGGGTAAAGTATGGAAATTAGAATGAAAGTATTAGTTTCCGAGGAAGAGCAGAGCTTTCGGATGAACTGCGGTTCAATACTGAAGGCATACGGTTACGAGCCTGTTTATTGCTCCAAGGACGGTGCGGAGGTTATCCAGAAAATCAAGGAAGTGCGTCCTGCGGTGGTTTTAATGGATATGTTCATGGCAGGTAAAGATGCACTTGGAGTAGTGAAAGCTGTAAACGAAATGGAAAACATTCCGCGCCCAATGTTCATGGTAGCTTTGGTTTGCAGTAATCCTACACTTGAAAAAGAGCTTATTAGCGCAGGTGTTGACTATTACTTTATTAAACCGTTTGAAATTGAAACTTTGGTTGAGCGTATTGTACAGCTTTCGGGAAGACGCGCATCTGTTGAAAGAAGCGATACAGGTATTCGTCCCGAGGTTGACCTTGAGCTTATGATAACCGAAATTATACAGCAGATTGGTGTTCCTGCGCACATTAAGGGATACCATTACCTGCGTGATGCAATAACCTTGGCTGTGAAAGACGGCAATATTATAAATGCTGTAACAAAAATACTTTACCCAACTGTAGCAAAGAAGAACAATACCACAAGCAGCCGTGTTGAAAGGGCTATTCGTCATGCAATTGAAGTGGCATGGGACCGCGGTGACATGGATGTGCTTAATTCCTATTTTGGCTATACCATCCACAATTCCCGCGGTAAGCCAACCAACTCGGAATTTATTGCCATGATATCCGATAAATTAAGACTCCGCCTGAAGATGATGGGACAGGAGCGCGAAGCAAGATAATAAATAAAAGTCCTTTTTCAATTTAATTGAGGAAGGACTTTTTTGTTGCTTTAAGCTTACCGCATACTGTTTAAGTATGATTTGTTAAAAAACATAAAATTCAGCTTGCGGCGGATAAACGGAATAAAATGCAAAACACAAGAAAATTTTTTCATGAAATTTTGCTATATGGGAAAATAAAAGTGCATGAGGGATTTGAAAATTTGTATACTATCAACATTGACGGAATAATCAAGATTAAGCTATACTTTTTGATATAAGCTACATAATTTTTTCGATTGAAGGATTCGGGAGAGACTGCTGGTGCAGCGCCGAAGGTGTAAACGCAATAAACTCTCAGGCAAAAGGACCGAATCTGGACGAAACTCTGGAAAGTCATTCCATTGGCATCAGCCGTAAGGAATGCGCCGAAGAAGCAATCCCGTTAAAAGCGGGAGAATCTTTCAGGTAGTATACAGGGCGTGCCAATGGTTGGCACGCCCTTTTTTGCAGCTTAAAAACAAGCCCTTACGGGCGGAATGGAGTTATTAAAATGGAATTGAAAACACCACTTTACGATTGCCATGTTGAAATGGGCGGAAAAATTGTTCCTTTCGGGGGATATCTGCTGCCTGTACAGTATTCAGGGGTTATTGCTGAGCACACAGCTGTAAGATCTAAAGCGGGACTTTTCGACGTTTCGCACATGGGCGAGGTTTTTGTAAGCGGTAAGGACGCTTTGGCTAACCTTAACAACCTTATGACTAATGACTTTACAGACATGACAGTTGGTCAGGCTCGCTACAGCCTTATGTGTAACGAAAACGGCGGCGTTGTTGACGACCTCATCGTTTACAAGCTGGGCGAAGAAAGCTACCTTGTTGTTGTGAACGCATCTAACAGAGAAAAAGACTTTAACTGGATGAAAGAACACAGCAGCGGCGATGCAGTTTTTGTTGACAGATCCGATGACATCGGTCTGCTGGCACTTCAGGGTCCTTTGGCTGAAGCTATCCTTAAAAAAGGAACCGACGAAGCACTCATCCCAACTCAGGGTTACCACTTTGTTGAAAAAGGCGTTGTTTGCGGAGTTCCATGTATTATCTCCCGTACTGGTTACACCGGTGAAGACGGTTTTGAGCTGTACTGTGCAGCTAAAGATACCGTTCAGCTGTGGAAAGCAGTTCTTGAACTTGGTAAAGAAGATGGTCTTATTCCTTGTGGTCTTGGCGCAAGAGATACCCTGCGTCTGGAAGCAGGTATGCCTCTTTACGGTCATGAGCTGAACGATGAATGGACTCCAATCGAATGTGTGCTTGGCTTCTTTGCTAAACTGGATAAGCCTGCATTTATCGGTAAAGATGTTCTTGCAAAACAGAAAGCAGAAGGCGTTAGCAAAAAACGCGTTGGCTTGGTTGTTACAGGCCGCGGCATTGTTCGTGAACATTCCGATGTTTACGCTGACGGTGTTAAAGTAGGTATCACAACCTCCGGTACACATGCTCCTCATGTGGGCAAAGCTATTGCAATGGCTATGATTGAAAAAGACAAAGCTGTTGTAGGCACTGCTTTGGAAGTTGATGTAAGAGGACGCAGAGTTCCTGTTGAAGTAGTTAAAACACCTTTCTACAAAAGAGAAAAATAATTAATATAAAAAAACTAAAAAATTTTTAATGGGGTAAAGGAGTAATTTATCATGAACACACCAAAAGAACTTATGTACACAAAAGACCACGAATGGGTAAAATTCATTGACGACACAACTGTTGTTATGGGTATTACCGACTATGCTCAGCATGCACTGGGTGACTTGGTATTTGTTAACCTGCCAGAAGTTGGCGACGGCTGCACAGCTGGCGAACCAGTAGCTGACGTTGAATCCGTAAAAGCTGTTTCTGATGTTTTCTGCCCAGTAACAGGTACTGTAAGCAAAATCAACGAAGAACTGCTTGATGCTCCAGAAAAAATCAACGAAGACCCATACGCTGCATGGATGTGCGAAATTTCCGATGTTACCGATAAAGAAGAACTGCTCACAGCTGAACAGTACGAAGCTCTCGTTGCTGAGGAGGAATAATAATGGGTAACTACATTCCGTCAACCCTTGGCGAGCGTCAAGAGATGCTTGCTGCTGTGGGTTGCTCCAAAATGGAGGAACTCTTCAGCCATGTTCCGGATGAAGTAAAACTTGCTCGTCCGCTGAACATTCCGGAAGGCAAATCCGAAATGGAAGTTCGCCGCATTATGGAAGATATGGCTGCTAAAAATGTTGTGTTTAATTCCATCTTCCGCGGTGCAGGTGCGTACAACCACTACATTCCTGCTATTGTTGGCAGCGTTGTTAACAAAGAAGAATTTGTTACCGCATACACCCCTTATCAGGCTGAAATCAGTCAGGGTATTCTTCAGTCCATTTTTGAATATCAGACAATGATTTGCGAACTTACAGGCATGGAAGCTTCCAATGCGTCTGTTTACGACGGTGCTACCGCTGCGGCTAAAGCTGTTGCAATGTGCCGTGACCGCAAACGCAACAAGGCAGTTGTTTCTGCTGCTGTACATCCTGATGTTCTGGCGACCATTAAAACTTACTGCTGGGGTTACGGCAGCGAAGTTGTAGTTGCTCCTATGAAGGACGGTAAAACCGATATTGAAGCACTCAAAGAACTCCTGACCGATGATACTGCTTGCCTGTATGTACAGCAGCCAAACTTCTACGGTCAGATTGAAGACTGCGATGCACTGGGTGCATTGGCTCACGAAGCTGGTGCTAAATACATCATGGGCGTTAACCCAATTTCCATGGGTCTGCTTAAAACTCCTGCTGAATACGGTGCTGACATTGCTGTTGGCGACGGTCAGCCTTTGGGTATGCCTCTTTCTTTCGGCGGCCCATACCTTGGCTTCATGGCAAGCACAGGTGCAATGGTTCGTAAGCTGCCGGGCAGAATTGTTGGTGAAACCACCGACCTCGAAGGCAAACGCGCTTTCGTTTTGACCTTGCAGGCAAGAGAACAGCACATCCGTCGTGAAAAATCCTCCAGCAACATCTGCTCCAACCAAGCTTTGTGTGCAATGACTGCTTCCGTTTACATGGCTGCTATGGGTGCTGAAGGTCTGCGTCAGGCTGCTCAGCTTAGCATGTCCAAAGCTCATTACCTTGCAAAAGAGCTGGAAGCTATTGGCTACAAACTTAAATTTACCGGTGAATATTTCCATGAATTCGTTACCGAATGCCCTGCAGGTGCTGATAAAGCACTGGCTGCATTGCAGGAAGCAGGCATTTTGGGCGGTTATCCTTTGGGCGGTGAGCTTGACGGCTGCATCCTGTGGTGCTGCACCGAACAGAACACCAAAGCCGAAATGGACAAACTTGTAAGCATTCTTAAGGAGGTGGGCTAAAATGAATTTGCTGTTTGAATCCAGCCGCGAAGGCAGAGGCTGCACGATTCTGCCTGCCTGCGATGTTCCTGAAGTTAGCCTGTCCGGCGGTCTTCTTAGAGCTGAAGCACCAAAACTGCCACAGCTTTCCGAAACAGACATCAGCCGTCATTACACAGGACTTATGAAACGTACACATGGTGTTAACGATGGTTTCTATCCACTCGGTTCCTGCACCATGAAATACAATCCAAAAATCAACGAAGACGCTGCTGCTCTGGCAGGCTTTGCAAAGGTTCATCCACTGCAGCCTGTTGAAACAGTACAGGGCTGCTTGGAAGCACTGGTAACAGCTGAAAAGCTTTTCGGCGAAATTACCGGTATGGACAGAATGTCCTTCCAGCCTGCTGCAGGTGCACACGGTGAGTTCACCGGTCTGCTGCTCATTAAAGCTTATCATGAGCATCGTGGTGATACAAAGCGTACAAAAATCATCGTTCCTGACTCTGCACACGGTACAAACCCTGCTTCTGCAACAATGGCAGGTCTTACCATTGTTAACATTCCATCCGGTCCGGACGGCTGTGTTGACCTTGAAAAACTTAAAGCTGCTGTTGGCGATGATACCGCAGGTCTTATGCTCACCAACCCTAACACAGTTGGTTTGTTTGACAAAAACATTCTTGAAATCACCAAAATCATTCACGATGCAGGTGGTCTTAACTACTACGACGGTGCTAACCTGAATGCTGTTATGGGTATTGTTCGTCCTGGTGATATGGGCTTTGATGTAGTACACCTTAACCTGCACAAAACCTTCTCCACACCTCACGGCGGCGGCGGCCCTGGCGCAGGTCCTGTTGGATGCAAAGCGTTCTTGGCTCCTTACCTGCCAGGTCCAACACCTGTTGAATGTGACGGCGGTTACGGTTATGCTGTTCCAGAACATTCCGTTGGTAAGGTTAAAACATTCTGCGGCAACTTCCTTGTAGTACTGAAAGCTTTGACCTATGTTGTAACATTGGGTAAAGAAGGTATTCCGGAAGCTGCATACAACGCAGTTTTGAATGCAAACTACATGATGAGCAGACTGTCCGACCTGTATGACATGGCTTACGACCAGCGCTGCATGCATGAGTTTGTTATGTGTCTGGAAAGACTTAAAAAAGAAACAGGCGTTTCCGCAATGGATATTGCGAAAGGCTTGCTGGATAACGGTATGCATCCGCCAACAATGTACTTCCCACTCATCGTACATGAGGCATTGATGATTGAACCTACCGAAACCGAGTCCAAAGAAACATTGGACGAAGCTGCAGAAGTATACCGCAGCCTGTACAAGATGGCATACGAAAATGCACAGGCATTGCATGATGCTCCTGTGACTACTCCTGTTCGTCGTCTTGACGAAGTTGGTGCGGCAAGAAATCCACGCCTGCGTTACAAATTTTAATTGATTTTATGGGGCGGCAAGCTCAGCCGCCCCGTTTTTTTACCGCTGTAGTAAAGTGAGGTTTACAAATGGTTGACCGTTTGTATTGTTATGTGCAAAAATCTGTTAATCCGTATGAGAACCTTGCGTTAGAGGCTTTTTTTACATCTAATGTTCAGCCAAATGAAGTTATTTTGTACTTGTGGCAGAACAAAAACACGGTTGTAATAGGGAAAAACCAAAATCCGTGGAAGGAATGCCGTCTCCGTGAACTTGAACAGAATTCGGGAGTGCTTTCCAGAAGACTGTCGGGCGGCGGTGCAGTTTTTCATGATATGGGAAACCTGAACTTCACATTTATTGCAGCAAATGAAAATTACAGCATACCAAAACAAATGCAGGTTGTTTTAAAGGCAGTGCAGTCGTTTGGTGTTAATGCTGAGCTTTCGGGACGAAACGACATTACAGCCGATGGTAAAAAATTCTCGGGTAATGCGTTTTACAACAACGGAACAAATTCGTACCATCACGGTACGCTGCTTGTTAATGCGGATATGGAAAAATTGTCCGCATATTTGAATGTTTCGGCATCCAAGCTTTCGGGCAAAGGTGTTGATTCGGTAAAATCACGAGTAACAAACCTTAATGCCTTGTGTGGTGATATAACAATAGAAACAATAAAATCGGCACTTAAAAAGGCATTTGGTGAAGAATACGGTTTTAGCGTAGAGGCTTTTCCAAGTGAAAGACTGGACGAAAAGGAAATAGCCGTTTTAAAAGAAAAATTTTCTTCGTGGGACTGGTGTTTCGGAAGAAAAATACCGTTCGATTATCGGATTGAGCACCGTTTTTCTTGGGGAGAAGCGGAATTACAGCTTGCCGTTGACGGTGGAAAAATTAAAAATGCCGCATTGTATTCCGATGCAATGGAATGGCGAGGATTTTCGGAAATTGCCGAGAAGCTTAAAGGTTGCGAGTTTTCGGCAAAAGCTGTGGCAGAATGTTTGCAAAGCATTGCCAACGGCATTGACGATAAACACAGACTTGCAATTTTGAATGACTTAAAAGAAAGAATATTGCAGGAAGATTTTTAATTACAAAAAAGGAGGAAATTCCAAATGGAATCCTATCAGGTGGCGGTAATAGGCGCAGGCCCGGGTGGTTATACAGCAGCTATTCGTGCAGCACAGCTCGGACTTAAAACAGCCGTTATAGAAAATCGTGAAGTTGGCGGTACATGCCTTAACAGAGGCTGTATTCCAACAAAAACACTCCTGCACAGCGCAACTGCGTATGAACATGCAAAAAAAATGGACTCGCTTGGCGTTAGTGTTGAGGGAGTATCGTATGATATAGAAAAAATCCACCAGCGCAAGGAGGCTGTTTCCGAACAGCTCAGAACAGGCGTTGAAGGATTGCTTAAAGCTAATAAAGTTGACCTTATTAAAGGTACTGCACATATTGCTGATGCACACAAAATTTGCATCAGCGGTGAAGAAAATATCGAAATTGAAGCGGAAAACATTATTATTGCAGTTGGCGGAAGTCCTGCAGCACTTCCTATCGAAGGTATAAACCTGCCAAATGTTTTGAACAGCGAACAGTTCCTTGCTGTTAACGATAAGGTTTTCAAACGCCTTGTTGTAGTTGGCGGTGGTGTTATAGGCGTTGAACTGGGCAGTGTTTACGCTTCCTTGGGTTGTGAAATTACTATTCTGGAGGGTGCAGACCGTCTGCTGCCTCGTATGGATAAAGAAATTTCTCAAAACCTCGGTATGATTTTGAAAAAACGCGGAGTAACCGTACATACAGGTGCTGTTGTTGACAAAATTACCGAAGAAAACGGTCTGACCTGCTACTTTACCAAAAAAGATGAGCAGATGTCGGTTGAAGCTGACGGAATACTGATTGCTGTTGGCCGTAAATCCAACACAGCAGGCTTGTTTGATGAAAGCTTAGGTCTTGAAATGCAGCGTGGTGCTTTGGTTGTAAACGATAAAAAGCAAACCACAGTACCAAACATTTACGCAATTGGGGACTCATCAGGCGGTGCTCTTGCACATCAGGCTGCCGCTGAAGGTGCTTACGCTGCAGAAATAATTGCAGGTGAAAAACCAAGTGTTCGTTTGGACCTTGTTCCTGCATGTGTTTACACAAATCCTGAAATTGCTACCGTCGGCATTACCGCTGATGATGCAAAAAGGGATGGTAAGGAAGTTATTACAGGTAAATTTATAATGTCGGCTAACGGTAAATCTATAATTGACGAACAGGACAGAGGCTTTGTTAAGCTGATATTCGACAAAGAAACCGAAGCTTTGCTTGGTGCACAGCTTATGTGCGGCAGAGCAACCGACATGATATCGGAGCTTGCTTCCGCAATTGCTAACGGTACTACCCGTGAGCAGCTTGCATCGGTAATTCGTTCACATCCAACATTCAGCGAAGGTATTACCGAAGCTGCCGAAAATGCAGTAGGCAGAGCAATTCATATTGCACCTGCACGCAAGCGCTAATAATTTTGCCCCAACATTACCCCAAAATAAAAAAGTAGACAGAGAGCTTTCAGCTTTGGCTGAGGCTCTCTGTCCTTTTGTTTTAATATTTTGTTTGTCAGTCACGCCATTTGTGTTCGACCATGCTTTTTATGATTTGAACTGCCAAATCGGCATCACCGGAGCTGTTGTTAATTGCGATGTCGTAATTTTCAACCCTGCCCCATTTGCGGTCGGTGTAGTAGTTGTAGTAGGCTGCACGGCGTTTGTCGGTAAGAAGAACAAGCTCGGCAGCTTCTTTTTCCGAAAGCTTTTTGCGTTCCATAATATTGCGGACTTTGCTTTCGCTGTCTGCATATATGAAAACATCAATGGTGTCGAAATCCTCTTGCAGCAGGTAGTCGGCGCAGCGACCTACGATAACGCAGGAGCCTTCGGAAGCTACTTTGCGTACAATTTCGGTTTGAATTGCGAAAAGCTCGTCATCAAGGGATTTTCCAAATATCCCGCGAGCGTTTGCTGCGGACGAAAGCGAAAACAAAAGGCTGTTTGTTGTTTTTTTGCTTTCAACATTTGTAAACAGCTCTTCGGAATATCCGCTTTCTTTTGCGGCAAGGGAGATAAGCTTGTAATCATAAAACGGAATGTTAAGTTCTTCAGCAAGTTTTTTTCCTATTTCACGACCACCGCTTCCGTATTGACGGCTGATGGTAATGATTTTGTGTTTACTCATAATTTAATTCCTGCCTTCAATTTATAAATTGAGGGAAAGCCAATCATTAAAGACCAGCTTCTTTTTTTGCGTTTGTAAGTTCGTCACCCAAAGTAGTTTTAACATAAGCGGTAAGAACATCAACAACGCTGTCCAAATCGGTATTGGAGGTATTTACACTAATGTCGTAATTTTCCATTTTGCCCCATCTGCGGTCGGAGTAATAGTTATAATATGTAGCACGGCGTTTGTCGGAAACAAGTGCAAGCTGAGCAGCTTCTTTTTCGGAAACATCTTTACGCTGCATAACGCGTTTAATTTTAGATTCAATGTCAGCAAACAAGAAAATGTTTACACATTTGGTATAGTCCATAAGAACATAGTCTGCACAGCGGCCTACAATAACAGCCGGTCCCTGGTCGGCAATAGTGCGGATGATACCTGATTGAATAAGGAAAAGACGGTCATTCAAAGGCATATTGTAAGGACCGCCGGTACCAATAAGAGACATTGAATACATAAGGCTGTTGCTGGCTTTTTTGTCAGCATTTTCAAACAGCTCTTCGGAATATCCGCTGTCACGGGAAGCAATGTTGGAAATTTTTTCGTAATCATAATATGGAAGCCCAAGTTTTTCCGCTAATTTTCTGCCTATTTCACGACCGCCGCATCCGTATTCGCGGCTTATGGTGATAATGGGGTATTTATTCATAGAAACACAACCTTTCAAGTTGAAATTAATATACAATTTTCCAATACAATTATCACACTTTAGCACGAAAAAGTCAACTTAACTTTGGCTATTTCGTTTAATTTGTTAAAATAACACAAAGTAAATGCGATTTAATTAATTGCAGTTTTCTTATTGAATATATATTGTAAATTAAGCAAAATAATATTTTAAAACAGTAGTGAAATTAGCTTTAAGCTGTGATATAATTTATTTCGTATGTGCTTGCAGGGTAGAATAAGCAGTTTTCCAAAAGGTAACGGAGCTGTTTGAATTCTGCCCGACTAACCCGATGATTAATAAAAGGATGATGAAATTTTGATTACTGTTAGCAATCTTGGCTTGAGCTTTGGCGGCAGCAAACTGTTCGACAATGTTGACCTGAAGTTTACTCCGGGCAACTGCTATGGTGTTATTGGTGCGAATGGCGCGGGAAAATCCACATTTTTGAAAATTCTTTCCGGCGATATCGACAACTACACCGGAACTGTTGATATTCCTCCAAAGACCCGTATGTCGGTACTTAAACAGGACCACTTCCGGTATGACCAGTACACTGTACTGGATACCGTTATTATGGGCAACCAGCGTTTGTATGACATAATGAAGCAAAAGGAAGCTCTTTACGCAAAGGAAGATTTTACCGACGAAGACGGCGAGCTGGCTTCGCAGCTTGAAGGTGAATTTGCTGAAATGAACGGCTGGGATGCCGAAACCGAGGCAACTCAAATTCTTCAGGGGCTTGGTATTGGCTCCGATATGCTTTACAACGAAATGCACACATTGCAGGGCGGCGAAAAGGTAAAAGTACTGCTGGCACAGGCATTGTTTGGTCAGCCGCAGATAATCCTTCTTGACGAGCCTACCAACCATTTGGACATTCAGTCCATTAACTGGCTGGAAGACTTCCTGCTGGATTTTCCGGGTACACTTATAATTGTATCCCACGACCGTCACTTCCTGAATGTAGTGTGCACACACATTGTTGATATCGACTACAATCAAATCAAGCTTTATGTTGGTAACTACGATTTCTGGTATGAATCCAGTAAACTGGTTCAGCAGGTTCTGCGTGACCAGAACAAACGCCGCGAGGACAAAATTAAAGAGCTGCAAAGCTTTATTGAACGCTTTTCTGCAAATAAATCCAAGTCCAAGCAGGCTACATCCCGTAAAAAGCTGCTTGATAAGCTGAGTGTTGAAGAAATGCCTGCTTCCTCAAGAAAATATCCTTATGTAGCGTTCAAGCCTGACCGTGAAGTTGGTAAAGAAGTGCTGCAGGTTGAAAATCTTTCCAAAACTGTTGATGGCGTAAAGGTTCTTAACAATGTAAGCTTCCGTTTGAATCGTGAGGACAAGGTAGCATTTATTTCAGACAACGACTTGGCGCAAACTACATTATTCCAAATTCTTGCGGATGAAATTGAACCTGACGAAGGTACATTTAAATGGGGAGTAAGCACAAGCCAGTCCTATTTCCCAAAAGATAACTCTGAATACTTTAATGACTGCGACCTTAATCTTATCGACTGGATGCGCCAGTATTCCACCGATGAGCATGAAAGCTATGTTCGCGGTTTCCTTGGAAGAATGCTGTTCTCCGGCGATGACCCATTGAAACCTGTTAAGGTTCTTTCGGGTGGGGAAAAGGTTCGCTGCATGCTTTCCAGAATGATGCTTGCAGGTTCCAATGTTATCATGCTTGACCAGCCAACCAACCACCTTGACTTGGAATCCATTACCGCACTTAACAACGGTGTTATGGACTTTAAAGGGGTTGTGCTGTTTGCATCTCACGACCATCAGTTTATTCAGACAATTGCAAACCGTATTATTGAGCTTACACCCGATGGCTTGATTGACCGTATGACAACATACGATGAATATCTGGCACAGTTTAAAGGTGTGAAAGAATAATACAATTTACTTAAAACTAAAAAATTGCATCAAACTGCTCCGAATCTTTGTATTTGGGGCAGTTTTTATTTTTAGTAAAATAAGAAAAATGACAAGTTTTAGCAAATGTTTATAATAGACAAAAAATAAACAATCTAGTAATATTATATTAATTATAATTGGATTGCAAGGTGCGGTATGTTGAAACAACCAACGAAGCACTTAAACGAATTATTTAAAGATACAATATAAGCTATTGGGTATATAAACAGAAAGGGGATTTTGATAATGAGCGGAACATCAATTACCAAATATAAAGAGGATGAAGTCATTGTAGAACAGGGCGACAAAAAGAGATGTTTATACAAGATTTTATCGGGGAATGTTGCACTCTATCTTAATTATGGTACACCTGGCGAATACCTTGTGGGGATACTTTCTTTTCCGCAGTGTTTTGGCGAGATGACCGTCCTTACAGGAAGACCAAGCATTTTTACCGTAATAGCACAGAACAATGTAGTTGTAATGGAAGTGCATGAAGATTCTTTTGAAAGCTTTATTCAAAACAATTATCAGAATGCAATGGTTATAATGCAGACAATGGCGAAGAACTTCCAGCTGCTTTCAATGAATATGAACATGCTGTTGGAAGAGCTTAATGACTTTACCACTCGTCAAACTGTTGATGTAGTTGCGCTTAAAGAGCTTCTTGAAAAGCACACCTTTATTAGCAAAGACGGTGTAAAGGAAGAAAAAACTCTTGAAGCAATGCTGCTTGAGGACAGTGCCGACTACAGCAACATTATTCATCCGGAACATAAAAAATTCTTAGCTAAAGCCCAGTACAGCTGTCCGCACTGCAAACAGGATTTTGAAGGCACAAGAATTATTGAGCAGCTGCTTCTGCTTGAAACAGAAGAAAGCTTGGATATGCGCAAAAGATATGTGGACTTTATTGTGGAATGGCATGCATTGGAAACTTGTCCGCATTGTTATTACACTTCTTTCAGACAGAACTTCGCTAAAAACAAAATAATGAAAAAGGAGCAGTACGAAGAACAGCTTGAAATTCTTCGTGGAAGACTTGACCTTAATTTTAAAAGAGAGCGCAATTTAAACTTTGTTATAGCTCAGTATTTCCTTGCATTGGTATGTATGAAAGGTTCGGTGGACAGTCGCATTGCAAGCGCAAGAATTTGGGCTAATCTTGCGTGGCTGTACGAGGATGCACAAAATGAGCGTTTATTCAACATTGTAGCGACAAAAGCAATTGAGGCTTGTCGTGAGGCTTGCGGAAACAGCAACATGAGTGTTGATGATCAGGATAAATTGTGCCTTGTTGCTGCAAGTATGGCATCCAAATTGGGCAAAGAGGATATCGTGAAAGAAATGGCTCTTAAAATTTTGTACAAGCGTGATGGTAAAGCGGCTTATAAGGATATGGTAAGAAAGATATACAACGGAAAAACTTAAATAATTAAGATGATATAAAGCAAAAGGGGCACAACTGTTTTTGAATGTTGTGCCCCTTAGTGTGTGTTTGAAAAAGTTTTTAAATTAATCGCAAACGCAACAACGCCCGTTTTCGTGGTCAGCGAAAACGGGCGTCATTGTGTCATAGGTAATAACGGAAAAGATGTATAATTTTCTAGGAGAGAGATTTCATTTGTTTCACTTATTTTCTATGGCTTTATTATACTGGATAGAATTTCAATAGTCAATAGAAAATTTGCGATTTTTATATAAAATATACAAGTTTGTGTAAATTACAATAATTTTATCACCGAAAAAACTGCTTTGTGTGGAAATGTACCGATTAAAAGTTGGTTAAATTGACGAAAAGTTATCAAATTCGTCGTGAAAAGGGTAAAATTGCAAAAAATCCGATAAATAAAAGGCTTGTTAGGTATTTAGCAAACAAAGTGGAGAGAGGAATTTTAATGGATATTAAAATTAATTTGATGTTGACATATGATAAATTTTATGCTAATATAACTTATGTTCTCTGCACGGAGAGATGTCCGAGCGGTTTAAGGAGCTAGTCTTGAAAACTAGTGATTCGGCAACGAACCGTGGGTTCGAATCCCACTCTCTCCGCCAACTCTCTTAATAAATGAAAGAGAAACAACTTAATAACCTTAAAGACGGTTGCCAATACGGAGATGTACTCAAGTTGGTGACGAGGCGCCCCTGCTAAGGGCGTAGGGTGGGAAACTGCCGCGAGGGTTCGAGTCCCTCCATCTCCGCCAAAGAAAAGCCGCTCTGCTGCAACACGCAGAGCGGCTTTTTGCAATAATAATACATATTGTTTATAGGATAAATAGATTTACTTAAAGTAAACACAATAATTCACATTGCCCAACAAATAAGGAGGACATAATGGAAAAGAAAAGTGGATTAAGACAAATGTTTGGTGAACTCATGAATACCGATTCATCTGTAAATGGTTCTGCAGCAAGAGAGCTTTCAAATGATGATTACAATGCTGCCGCAAACGACAGCAACGGTTCCGACAACAAAATCTACCAGCTTAAAACCGATGTTCGTCCTTGTGCTGTTTTGACAGAGGATGTTGTTATTAACGGTTCTCTGCATTCCAAAAACGATGTTGTTATGGCAGGACGTGTTAACGGTAATGTTGATGTTGAAGGCAAGCTTACCGTTCGCGGAAAAATTGAAGGCGACATTGTTGCCGGTGAAATCAGAATGGAAGGCGCTCGTGTAATGGGCAAAATGACCTGCAAAGGTCGTTTGGACATTGATGTTAACAGCGTATCTGTTGGAAATATCGAAGCAGAAGAATTGATTTTGGACGGTAAGGTTCAAGGTGATGCTTTGGTTAAAGGAGAAACCAGCATTCGTTCGCAGGCCTTGCTTATGGGCGATTTGGACACAGGTTCTGTTTCCATTGACCGTGGTGCAACCTTTATGGGTAAAATCAAAACAAAAACCAGTGAAAACCTTTCTCAGGCATTTAATGATTTTAAATGAAAAGGCAAGCGTGCTGTGCGTTTAAAAAAATAATAACTGCAAATTCAAAAAACCGCTGCGAAAATTCGCAGCGGTTTTTTGATGTAAAATATATTGGGTAAAGATTATTCAAAGCCTTTTTCGAATGCTGTCCAAGGGTTTACAAATACATCGTTTACAAGCAGCGAATAATGCAGGTGTGGTCCTGTGGAATAGCCTGTGGAACCTACTGTCCCGACCAAGTCTCCTTTTTTAACGAATTGACCTTCATTCACGCTCAGCGAATCCATGTGGTAGTAAAAGCTTTTTAGTCCAAAGCCATGTTCAATAATAACCGTATTACCTGTAAGTATAAGGTAGTCGGCAAACAATATTCTGCCGTTGTTGGCGGCGGCTATTGGTGAGCCTTGCTTGGCGGCAATGTCAATTCCGCTGTGTATTGTGGGAATACTGCTGCCGTTGGTGTATCGTGTCATGCCGAACTGAGTTGTTATTTCTCCATATACAGGTTGTATAAATTGCCCCTCCCAATGACTCTCTGTATCGGAAATAAGCTTGAGCGGTTCAATACGGGTTTCCCATTCGGTGTTGCCTTCATTGGTGTTTGTGGAATTTACTATGGCTGAGTCTATGGTGAGATGCTGAACCTCGAAATTTGCGGCAGAAACGCAAACAGTGTAATCAAAAGCTTCATCCTTTATATTTATACGCAAGGAGTAATTTCCTGGGGAATTGTAATAGGAAATGGGAAGAAATGCGGTAAGTTGCTCACCGTGATTAAAAAACCTTGGTTGGAAAGGGAGGTCGGTTTCGGCTGAAACATCTTCCAAAGCGGCATTTAAAATATGAATGGTAAATACTTCGCCAAGCGGAAGGGTGTCGGTAGGAAGTATTATTTCGGGAGCTGGTGATTCGTGTGATGATTCTTGAGAAGAAGCGGTGTCGGAAATATCGAAATCTTCGTGAGAAGCAGTGTTGCTGTCAGTATCGCTGTCAGTGGCTTCAGGTAAATCGGTGCTTTTGGAAGGAGCATTGTCGCTTACGGAAGCCTCGTCTTGAATGTTGTTATCATGCTGTACGCGTGATTTGCAAGCGGTTGCTGATGCTGCAAATACGGCACTGCAAAAAAATATGATTAAAAGTTTTTTCATTTTTTCTTCCTTTCAATTTCTGCAAACAATAGGGCAATTGTTCAGACGACTTAATATATATTGAAACGCCTGTTTTATAAATGATAGCATAATTACGGGAGATAAACTACATGCAGCATAATTTTACAGTTTAAAGTTATTTAAAGTTATTTTAAAGCATAAACACAGTTTTTAGATTTTGAGAAGGTGTTTTTAAATATAAATTCGGCATTTTGCTTAAACCGTAGCATTTTTAACGCAAATTTGTTGCAAGTAAAGAAAATGTGTGATATAATCAAGCTGTTTATCATGTATAACATGATGAAATGTTCAAAAGAAAGAAATTTTTAGGAGGATTCGCAATGAAAAGAGTATTGGCATTCATGCTGTCCATGACTATGGCTCTGTCCATGGCTGCTTGCGGCGGCAAAGCTGAAGCTCCAGCTGAAGCACCAGCTGAAGGCGCAGCTGCTGCAGACTACAAAATTGCTATCATCACCGGCACAGTTTCTCAGGGTGAGGAAGAATTCCGCGCTGCTGAAAAACTGAAAGCAGCTTATCCGGATATGATTGTTACCGCAACATACCCAGATAACTTCTCCAAAGAACAGGAAACAACAATTTCCAACACTGTAAACCTGGTTTCCGATGACGCTGTAAAAGCTCTCGTATTCCTTCAGGCTGTTCCAGGTGCAACTGCTGCTATCGAAAAAGCAAAAGAAATCAAACCTGACCTGCTGGTTATCGCTGGTGTTTCCGGTGAAGACCCATCCCTTATCTCCCCAGCAGCAGACATCGTTCTTAACGCAGACGAACTCGGCATGGGTTACGCTGTAGTTGAACAGGCTGCTAAAATGGGCGCTAAAACTTTCGTACACTACTCTTTCCCACGTCACATGGGCGTAGCTCTGCTGTCCGGCCGTCGTGACCTGATGAAAGAAAAATGTGCTGAACTGGGTATCGAGTTCGTTGAAGCTAACGCTCCAGACCCAACAGGTGACGCAGGCGTTCCAGGTGCTCAGCAGTTCATTCTGGAAGATGTTCCAAAAATGGTTGACAAATACGGTAAAGACACCGCATTCTTCTCCACAAACTGCGCTATGCAGGAACCACTCATCAAACAGGTTCTCGCTTGTGGTGCTATCATGCCTCAGCAGTGCTGCCCAAGCCCATACCATGGCTACCCAGGTGCACTCGGCATCGAAATTCCAGATGACAAAGCTGGCGATGTAGAATTCATCCTTGCTGAAACAACCAAAAAAGTTGTTGAAGCTGGCAACGCAGGCCGTATGTCCACATGGACTGTTCCTGTAAACATGCTGTTCGTTGAAGCTGGCGTTAAATACGCTCAGGCATACCTCGACGGTCAGATTACCGAAAGAGCTGACATGGCTGCTATGACTGACATCTGTGCTGAAATCGCAGGCGGTCCAGTAGTTGTTCAGAAACTTGAAGAAGCTGGCGTAACTTATGACAACTTCTTCGTACTGCTTGGCAACTTCTACACCTTCGGTGGCGAAGCTGCTGCAGAAGAAGCTCCAGCTGAAGAAGCTGCTGCAACCGAAGAAGCTGCTGCTGAAGAAGCTCCAGCTGAAGAAGCTGCTGCAACTGAAGAAGCTGCTGCATAATCAGCTTATTACAAAGTTGAATTTAAACGGTGCTTAAAACATCGTTAAGCCATTGCGCCACAGGCGATTTACTCCCTGTGGCGTGATGTTTGTTTTTAGGATTAACACACAAGAGTGTTATTGCGCTGAGCATTTGTGCAAAAAGCTGCTTACTTGGAAGGGCAGCTGTAAAGAAGAAAGAAAACACGTTTTAGTAATCTATTGAATCATTAAGCGAGGCGGCGATTTATTTTGAACGAAAACACCCCTGTACTTTCGATGCAAAACATCGAAAAGGCATACTATGGCAACAAGGTTTTGAAGGGCGTTTCCTTGGAAGTTATGCCTGGTGAAATTCACGCTATATGCGGTGAAAACGGTGCGGGTAAGTCCACACTTATGAACATTTTGTTCGGTATGCCTGTAATTCACAATACCGGTGGTTTTTCCGGTACTATATCTATGGATGGCGAACAGGTAAGCATTAAGCATCCATCCGATGCAATGAAACTTGGTATCGGCATGGTGCATCAGGAATTTATGCTTATTCCCGGTTTTTCCATTGCAGAAAACATTAAGCTGAACAGAGAACCCCGTAAAAACGGTCTGCTCAGTACTATTTTTGGCAAAAAGCTTCAAAAGCTTGACGAAGATAAAATGAAAAGTGATTCCCGTGCAGCATTGGACAAGCTTGGTCTTGATGTTGACGAGGACATTCCTGTTGCAGGTCTTCCTGTAGGTTACATGCAGTTTATTGAAATTGCGCGTGAAATTGACAAGGAAAATGTAAAAGTACTTGTATTTGACGAACCTACTGCTGTTTTGACCGAAAGTGAAGCAGCCAGCCTGCTTGCTGCAATGAAAAAGCTTGCAGCTGAAGGCGTTGGCATCCTGTTTATTTCCCACAGACTGGACGAAGTTATCGATGCAGCGGATAAAGTTACTATCATGCGTGACGGTACTTGGATAACCACTCTGAACAAAAAAGACACAACCATGGAACACATTGCTGAACTTATGGTTGGTCGTAAAATTGACCTTTCCCAGAAGGAAGAATCCGCTAAAATTGACACAAGCAAAGTTGCTTTGTCCATAAGAAATATGAAGGTTGCAATGCCGGGCGAAGTTGTTCGCGGTCTTGACCTTGATGTTTACAAAGGCGAAATTCTTGGTTTGGGCGGTTTGGCAGGTCAGGGTAAAATTGGCGTTGCAAACGGCTTGATGGGTATTTATCCAACCGAAGGTGAAATCATGGTTGGGGACAAAAAACTTACTCTGAACAATCCGAAGGCTTCCATTGAAGCTAAGCTGAGCTTTGTTTCCGAAGACAGACGCGGCGTTGGTCTTATTCCGGATACATCCATTGAAATGAATATGGTTATCCCTGCGATTGTAAACCAGAACAGATTTTTGAAAAAATTCGGCTTCATGTCACAGTATGATGCCGATGCTATCCGTAAAAATGCGGAAAATTACATTAAAGAACTTGATATTCGCTGCACAGGTCCAACACAGCCTGTAAGACGCTTGTCCGGTGGTAACCAGCAGAAAGTGTGCATTGCAAGAGCACTGCTGCTTCAGCCTGATGTACTGCTCATTTCCGAGCCTACCCGCGGCATTGACGTTGGTGCGAAGAGTCTGGTTCTTGATACAGTTGTTAAGCTTAACAAAGAATACGGACTTACTGTTATCATGACATCTTCCGAATTGGCAGAGCTGCGTCTTATTTGTGACCGTATCGCTATTGTAACAGGCGGTAAAATTACAGATATTCTTAAGCCGGATGATTCCGATGCTAAATTCGGTATGGCAATGAGCGGTATTTCGGGAAAGGACGGTGAATAAGGCATGGAACAGCTGAAGAAAAATATTAAGGCTATTGGTTTGCCTCGTATAATCATCGTTGCATTCCTGTTTGTTTTGATTATCCTTGCTGTTGTTCAGCAGCAAAACATGGGCACTCTTGCAAGTGACGTTCTTGTTCGTTTTGGTATGAATATGGTACTGTCCTTGGCAATGCTTCCTGCTGTAATGGCAGGTACCGGCATGAACTACGGTTTGCCTGTTGGTTTGCTTTGCGGTATTTTGGGTGGTCTTGTAAGTATTGAAATTGGCTTTAGAGGCGGCGTTGGTCTTGTTATGGCAATGGTTATTGCCATTCCTTTGGCAATTGCTGCAGGTTACCTTTACGGTAAGCTTATCAATGCTGTACAGGGCGACGAAATGATGGTAGGAACATATGTTGGTTACGCTGTTGTATCCTTGATGTGTATGGGTTGGCTTATTCTGCCATTTAAAGACCCTGCAATGATATGGCCTATCGGTGGTTCCGGCTCTGGTCTGCGTTCCACAATTACCTTGAGTGATAACTATGACGGTATCCTCAACAATCTTTTTGCTTTCGAAATCGGCGGCGTTACAGTTCCTACAGGTCTTATCCTGTTCGGTCTGATTGCATGCGGTTTGGTGTACTTGTTCTCCCGCAGCAAAACAGGTATCTGCCTTAAAGCTGTAGGTGACAACCCACGCTTTGCAGTAGCTTCCGGTATCAGCGTTAAAAAATCCAGAATGATTGGTACAATCCTTTCTACTGTTCTGGGTGCTGTAGGTATTATTGTTTATGCACAAAGCTTTGGTTTTTACCAGCTGTACAATGCTCCTTTGAACATGGCATTCCCACCGGTTGCTGCTGTTCTTTTGGGTGGTGCAACAGGCAGAGTGTGCAAAATTTCTCATGTAATTTTGGGTACATTCCTGTTCCAAGCATTGCTGACAATTGCTTTGCCGGTTGCAAACCAGCTTATGCCAGAAGGCGGCTTGTCCGAAGTAATTCGTATTGTAGTGTCCAACGGTATCATTTTGTATGCGTTGACACAGTCTGGAGGTGAAGGCGATGCCTAAATCCAACGGAATGAATAAAATCAAAGGTTTTATGGTTTCCAACATAGTTCCAATCGTATTTATTATCGTTTGTATGATTGGTGTTGCGTTTTCCGGTTCTGCTCCTTCCATTATTATGATGGACGTTATTTCCCGCTTTAGCCGAAACGCATTTCTGGTTATTTCCCTTATTATTCCAATTCTTACAGGCTTGGGTCTTAACTTTGGTATCGTTCTTGGTGCAATGGCAGGTCAGATTTCTTTGCTGATTGTGTGTGTTGCAGGTATGAACGGTCTGTCGGCTGTAATTGCAGCAAGCGCACTTTCTGTTCCGCTGGCTGTATTCCTTGGCTGGCTTACAGGTAAACTGCTTAACAACACCAAAGGCAGTGAAATGATTACCAGTATGATTCTTGGCTTCTTTGCATCGGGGGTTTATCAGTTCCTGCTGCTGTTCGTTTGGGGCGGTATAATTCCAATCGATGCTCCGGGTATCATGCTTGATTCCGGCATAGGTGTAAGAAGTGCAGTAAACCTTAACAATCTTAAATATGCCATTGATAACATTTGGAAAATGGACATCTTCACAGCAGGTATTATTTTCTCGTTGATTTTCCTTATCATCAACGCTGTAAAACTGCTGAAAAGAACTGACAAAACAAAGGTTCGCACAGTTGTTAACATTGCAGTGTTTGCGGCAATCTTTGTAATTTGCTTCTGGGCAAGCCATGCAGATGCTTGCAAGAAGATGAAAGCCCTCTGCCAAATTCCAATGGTTACATTTGGTTTGATTGCACTGCTTTGCATGTTTGTTCCTGCTTTCCTTAAAACAAAGCTTGGTCAGGACATGCGTGCTGTTGGTCAGGACATGAAGGTTGCATCCGTTGCGGGTATTGATGTTGACAAAACCCGTATCATTGCTACTTGCATTTCCACCGTTTTGGCATCCTTTGGTCAGATTATCTTCCTGCAGAACTTGGGCAACATGAGCACATACAGCGCTCACGAAAATGTTGGTATGTTCTCGGCAGCGGCACTCCTCATTGGTGGTGCATCTGTTTCCAAGGCTACTGTTGGACAGGCTATCATGGGTACAATCCTGTTCCATGTACTGTTTAATGTATCCCCAATGGCAGGTAAAAACATCTTCGGCAGTGCCGAGCTTGGTGAATACTTCCGTGTATTTATCGCTTACGGCATTATTGCTGTTACATTGGCTTTGTATGCTTGGAAGAAAACTGTTCAGGCAAGAGAAAAGAACAAAGTTCAGTAATAAATATTGCTTTAAAACCCGTCCGAATTTTTTCGGACGGGTTTTGTGTTTGGCAGTGGATTTTATTGGCAATAATTAAAGTGAAATTGTAAAATTTACTTTTTTGGTATTGTATGATATACTATGAAAACTACAATTTAAAGGTAGGGGTAAAATGCAAAAAAAATTGATGTATGCTTTTATGGCGATAAATACACTTTTGGCATTAATTTCGGTTATTGTGCTGATTAGACTTGAAAGGGTAATACTTCCAATTCCGGTTTTACTGCTTTCGGGGTTGCTGAATTTTTCAGGTCTTTTACTTACTGTAAGCGGAATGGTAAAAAAAGGTTCAAGAGCGTACCAACTTTCACTTTATCACATTGGTGTCATTTTTGTTTCGGTGGTTAATCTGCTTATAATGAAGAATTTTCCAATGGCTATTAATTTTTGGGAAGCTATGATAATAGGAACACTGGTTCATGCGGTAGTGTCGGCTTTTTTGCTTTACATTACGGTACTGACCTACAACAGAATGATGCGAAAAGCCAGATTTATTGTAAAATCCAGAGCTTCAAAGCAAAAAACAGCAGTAAAATAAAGGCGTTGCGGCAAAGTCCGCAATGCCTTTATTTTATGTGTTTGCAAAGTTAAATAAGTTTGGCAAAACAAAAATAATAAAAGGTGAAAATATTGACAATGTACAGCAACATAAACTATAATTTTATTTAATAAAAATTTTCAACAGCATTATTTGTAAAAATAATGTTGAATTTACTGTTGAAAACGAGGTAGATATAATATATAATATCAGGTTAGAATATGCATGATGTAAGAATGAAATATTCAGCTTAAAAACAGTTTTTGCTGTGTCAAAAAAGCTTTACGAAATGAAGAAAAACGGCAATTTGCTTTGTGCCGCAGCTAAAAACAAAATACGACTACAAAGAAGTAACAGGAGGGCGGTTATGGAAAAAACGGCATATCTGGTCCTGCAAAACGGACAGGTCTTTCAGGGGAAAAGATTTGGTGCTGACGGAGAAATTACCGGCGAGATCGTGTTTACAACTGCAATGACAGGATACTTGGAAACTTTGACAGACCCAAGTTATTATGGTCAAATGGTAGTTCAAACATTTCCGGCTATTGGTAACTATGGTGTAATTTCGGCTGATTTTGAAAGCGATTCCTCCCATGTAAAAGCGTATATCGTTAGAGAGTGGTGTCAGGAACCTTCAAATTTTCGCTGTGAAGGAACTCTTGACGCTTTTTTGAAGGAAAAAAACATTATCGGTCTTTACGATGTAGACACTCGTGAGCTTACAAAAATTATTCGCCGCGAAGGTGTTATGAACGCTAAAATTACCGACAGTGCCGAAAAAGCACAGGAAATTGCAAACGAACTTGCTGCCTGCAAAATTTGCGATGCGGTACAAGCTGTAAGCTGTAAAGAAGCTGCTGAATACAGCGCAGAAGATGCAAAACACAAAGTAGTTATGATGGATTTCGGTACAAAAGCTTGCGTTGTAAACGAGCTTGTAAACCGCGGATGTACAGTGGTTAAGGTGCCTTACAACACAACAGCCGAACAAATTTTGGCAATGGCACCAAATGGTGTTGTGCTGTCCAACGGTCCTGCTGACCCTGCCGAAAACAAACAGGTTATCGAGCAGGTAGCACAGCTTTGCAAAGCGGGAGTACCTGTTTTTGGCATTAGCTTGGGTCACCAGCTGCTGGCATTGGCTCAGGGTGCTGAAACATACAAGCTTAAATACGGTCATCGTGGTGCTAACCAGCCTGTTAAGGACATTAAAAACAACAAAGTATTTGTTACCGCACAAAATCATGGTTATGCTGTTAAAGCTGACACTCTGCCAAGCAATGCAGAGGTTACATATGTAAATGTGAACGATGGCTCTTGTGAGGGTGTTAAATACAACAATATTCCTGCATTTTCCGTACAGTTCAATCCTGAAGGTCTTGCCGGATATTGCTATGACGAATTTGTAAGCCTGATGGAGGGGGAACACTGATATGCCGTTGAATAAATCTCTTAAAAAGGTACTTGTAATCGGCTCCGGTCCAATCGTTATCGGTCAGGCGGCAGAGTTTGACTATGCGGGAACACAGGCTTGCCGCGCATTGAAGGAAGAAGGTCTTGAGGTAGTTCTTATTAACTCCAACCCTGCTACCATTATGACCGACAATGCAATGGCTGACCATGTTTATATTGAGCCGCTTACCATTGAAACAGTTAAACGAATCATCATAAAAGAAAAACCGGACAGTCTGTTGTCCACACTTGGCGGTCAGACAGGTCTGAACCTGTCAATGCAGCTTGCTAAAGAAGGCTTTTTGGAAGAACACGGTGTAACCTTGCTTGGTGCAAGACCTGAAACAATTGACAAGGCAGAGGACCGTCAGTCCTTTAAGGATTGCATGGAGTCCATTAATCAGCCATGTATTCCATCCAAAGTAGTTACCGACATTGAGGCGGCTACCGAATTTGCACATCAGATAGGATTCCCTGTAATTATTCGTCCTGCTTTTACACTGGGCGGCAGCGGCGGCGGTATTGCGCATAACGACCAAGAATTCCACACAATTGCAACAGGTGGTCTGCGCCAGTCCCCAATTAATCAGATTCTTGTTGAAAAATGTATTGCCGGCTGGAAAGAAATCGAGTTTGAAATGATGCGCGACAGCAACGGAAATACCATTTCCATCTGCTCCATGGAAAACTTTGACCCTGTAGGCGTACATACAGGCGACAGTATCGTTCTTGCTCCTGCAGTAACACTTTCCACAAGAGAATTTGATATGCTCCGCGGAGCAGCTATCAGCATTGTAAATGCTTTGGGCATTGAAGGCGGCTGTAACTGCCAGTTTGCGCTGCATCCTGAAAGCATGGAATATGCTGTAATCGAGGTTAACCCTCGTGTTTCCCGTTCCTCTGCATTGGCTTCCAAAGCAACAGGTTATCCAATTGCTAAGGTTGCTGCAAAAATTGCTATCGGCTATACCCTTGATGAAATTAAAAATGCCGTTACAGGCACTACATACGCATGCTGCGAGCCTGCTATTGACTATGTTGTTGTTAAGTTCCCAAAATGGCCGTTTGATAAATTTGTTTACGCTAAAAGAGAACTTGGCACACAGATGAAAGCAACAGGTGAAGTAATGGCTATTGCTCAGAACTTTGAGTCTGCTATTATGAAAGCTGTTCGCGGTGCCGAAATTTCCATGGACTGCCTGACACTTAAATCCTTGCAGGCATATACCGATGATGAAATTCGTGCAAAACTTTCCGACTGCAACGACCTGCGCTTGTTTGTGGTTTACGAAGCACTTAAACGCGGTATTGAAGCACAGTACATTTACGATATTACCAAGATTGACAAATGGTTCCTGAGCAAGCTTAATAACCTTGTTAAAATGGAACGCTGTCTGACAGAAGAAACCTTGACCGATGAGCTTTACCTTGAAGCTAAAAAGCTTGGTTTCCCTGATAAGGTAATTGCTCGTCTTTCCGGACAGGAAATTACCAAACCTGTACACGCAGGCTTTAAAATGGTTGATACCTGTGCAGCAGAATTTGATGCACAGACACCTTACTTCTACTCCACATACGACAAAGTAAACGAAGCTGAACAGTTCCTTGACCAGCGTGAAAACAAAAAAGAAACCGTTATCGTTCTTGGTTCCGGTCCAATTCGTATCGGTCAGGGTATTGAGTTTGACTACGCTTCCGTTCACTGTGTATGGGCACTTCAGGAAAAAGGTTACGAGGTAGTTATCATAAACAACAACCCAGAAACCGTTTCCACCGACTTTGATACAGCAGACCGTCTGTACTTTGAACCACTGACTCCGGAAGATGTAATGAACATCATCGAAACAGAAAAACCTGTGGGTGTTGTAGTTGCATTCGGTGGTCAGACTGCTATTAAGCTGACAAAATTCCTTGAATCTCAGAATGTTAGCATTATCGGTACAACCGGTGAATGTATCGACATGGCTGAGGACAGAGAACGCTTTGATGCTCTGCTTGAAAAGCTTGATATTGCTCGTCCTTCCGGACACACCGTTATGACATTGGATGAAGCGCTTAAAGCTGCAAAAGAATTGGAATATCCTGTTCTGCTGCGTCCTTCCTATGTACTTGGCGGTCAGAATATGATTATTGCGTTCTGTGATGATGATATTCGTGAATACATGAAAATTATTCTTGCACAGAACATTGAAAACCCTGTACTGATTGATAAATACCTCATGGGTACCGAAATTGAGGTAGACGCAATCTGTGACGGTGAAGATATTCTTATTCCTGGTGTAATGGAGCATGTTGAGCGTGCAGGTATTCACTCCGGTGACTCGATTGCTGTTTACCCTGCATGGAATTTGACAGGTGAGCTTACCGAAAAACTCATTGAGCATACCAAAAACCTTGCACTTTCCTTGGGCACAAAGGGTCTGGTGAACATTCAGTATGTTATCCATGCAAACACCATTTATGTAATCGAGGTTAACCCTCGTTCTTCCCGTACAATCCCTTACATCAGCAAGGTAACAGGCGTTCCAATGGTAGACCTTGCAACCCGTGCTATGCTGGGTGAAAAACTCAAAGATATGGGTTGGGGTACAGGTCTTTACAAAACATCGCCTTATGTAGCGGTAAAAGTGCCTGTATTCTCCTTTGAAAAACTGCTTGATGTGGATGTTCAGCTCGGACCTGAAATGAAGTCCACAGGTGAGGTTTTGGGTATTGGTACAACACTCAGCGAAGCTATGTACAAGGGCATGATTGCCGCAGGCTACAAAATGGAGAAAAAAGGCGGCGTATTCATTACAGTTAAAGACAGCGATAAAAAAGAAATCGTTGATACTGCAAAACGCTATGCCGAACTTGGCTTTAAGCTGTACTCCACAAAAGGTACTGCAAGCATACTTCGCAAAGCAGGTCTTGATGTTGAGGAAATCGGCAAGGTTCATGAATCCTCCATCAACCCAATTACACTGCTTGAAAGCGGAAAGGTGCAGTACATCATTTCCACTTCCTCCAAAGGCAGACTGCCAAACCGTGACAGCGTAAAAATTCGCCGTAAAGCGGTTGAGCTGGCCATCCCATGCCTTACTTCCATTGATACTGCAAATGCTTTGGCAAACAGCCTTATCAGCCGTCACAGCGAAAGCAACACCGAGCTTGTTGACATCAACAGCATGCGTAAGGAAAAAATGCAGCTTAAATTTACAAAAATGCAGAGCTGCGGTAACGACTACATCTACTTCGATTGCTGGCATCAGGAAGTTTCCAGCCCTGAATCTCTCAGTGTTACACTTACCGACCAGCATTACGGAATTGGTGCAGACGGTCTTGTGCTTATCTGCCGTTCCGATGTTGCGGATGCAAAAATGCGTACATTTAACCGTGACGGAAGCGAGGGAAAAATGGGAGGCAACAGCATTCGCTGCGTTGCTAAATACCTTTACGACAACGGCTTCTGCAAAAAAGATGTTATGCACATTGAAACCCTCAGCGGTATTCGTGAGGTTCGTGTATATACCCGCGGCGGTAAAGTTAACTCTGTAACCGTTGATATGGGACAGCCTGACTTCAATCCTAAAAACCTGCCTGTAAAACTTGACGGTGACAAGGTTATTGACCGTCCGGTTGAAATTGACGGCAAGCTGTACTCCATTACATGTGTATCTATGGGTAATCCGCATTGTGTGGTATTCCATGATAATGTTGAAACCATGGATATTCAAAAACGCGGTTCCGCATTTGAAAATGCAACAATATTCCCTAAACGCATTAATACTGAGTTTGTTTCGGTTATCGACCGCAACACTCTCAAACTGCGTACATGGGAACGCGGCAACGGTGAAACACTTGCTTGCGGTACAGGTGCTTGCGCAGCTGTAGTTGCAGCGGTTGAAAACGGATACTGCCGTAAAGGTGAAGATATCACAGTTCGCAGCAAAGGCGGCGACATGATAGTTCGTTACACAGACCAGACTGTACTGCTTACCGGCAGAGCTGAACTGGTATACGAAGGTATCGTTGAAATCTAAAATCAATAATTTATCCGAGCATGTTTTCACAGCTTTTAAAGGCTGTGGACATGCTCGGATTTTTTTTTGTAAAAAATTTGTTTGGGTATTTTTTGGCATTGGCGGAAATAAAGTGTAAAAAAACATTTTTTCGGAGTGATGAAGATGACCGCAAAGAAAACTTCGCAGAGAGCGACAGCCGAAGAACCCGACGGTCTTTACAGTGCGCTGAAATTTCAAATTTTTGCAGCGGCTGTTCTTACGGCAGCAGCAATTTGGATAAAAGGTGACAGTGATTACCAAACAATAAGGGAACAGGCAAGCGAGCTTATGTATTGTGAAACAGTTCCGACCGTGTCCGAAATTGCTGCTGACAGCCTGCAGATGGCTCAAGAACGGTTTGAATGGGCGGCAGAGCAGGTTAACGCAAGCGTGTACGAAATAAGTAAAGGAACACCCGATGGAAAAGGCGGAAGCCAAGTCATTGATGGTAAACTTCAAATACCTGCCGAAGCATCGCTTGCGGCAGTGGTAACCAATGCTTTTCCTCTTTTACCTGTTGAAGGGTATGTGACTTCGTTGTTTGGGTATAGGGTACACCCTATTACGGGACAGCATGATTTTCACATGGGAATGGACATAGCGGCAAAAGAAGGTACAGAGGTGCTGAGTGCACTTCCCGGTACTGTGACGGACAGAGGTGTTTCGGATATTTACGGAAACTATGTTACGGTGGAACATGCGGGCAATTTTAAAACCCGCTATTGCCATTTAAGCCAAAGTGTACCAAGCATAGGGGATAATATTCGACGAGGGGCAAGAATAGGAAAGGTTGGCAGCACGGGAATGTCCACGGGACCGCATTTGCATTTTGATGTTATAGTGGACGGAAAGCATGTAAACCCAATCTGGATACTGGAAGAACTTAAAGAATACAGGTGGTCGGCATATACTTCGGGGAAAACGGTGGAAGAATGAGTTTTTACATAAGAAAAACAAGGGTGGTTATAACATTTTCGTTTTTATTGGTGACAGCTGCGCTGTTGTGTATGGATAAGGCGGGGATAGGCTGGATGCTTTTGGTTTCCATAGCTTGTCACGAAGCGGCGCATATAGCGGTGATGAAAGTGTTGGAAATACCAATTGCTCAGATAGGTTTTTATCCGTTTGGGGTGCAGATAAGAAGGGGCGAAGGTACAGCAAGCTACATTAAAGAAGCATTGGTATGCATTGCAGGCTGTGTTTTCAGCTTACTGTTTGCGGCGGCTGTATTAAAAATATCGCCAATGCTTTCAGCAGTAAATTTTACCATTGGGGTGTTTAATCTTATCCCAATACCTCCGCTGGATGGCGGACAGGCGCTGCTGGCTTTGCTTAAAAACAGGTTAAGTGATGAGGCGGCTGACAAAATATCGTTGATTATTTCGGCAGCTGCAATAATACCGTTAAGCTGTGCTGCTGTTATGCTTTTAAAAAACGGCGGGAATTTTTCGCTGCTTATAACCCTTATTTTCCTTGTGGGGGGTGTTATATCAAAACGGTGATTTTTGTTGAATAAAAGGCAAATATGTTGTATAGTAAAATAGATAAAATATGACCGAAAAACAATCCGGTCATAATTAGTTTTATGCTGACTTGCAGTACAACTGCTGTAAAAAATGGGCTGATATGCCCGCTATGGAGGTTGCCGATGATACCTAAAAAGCTGGAACGGAATCTGCTTAAGGTGCAGAAGCCGGGAAGATATATTGGCGGAGAACCGGGAAGCGTTCATAAGGATAAAACAAAAGTTGACGAAAGAATTGCTTTTTGTTTTCCGGATATGTACGAGGTGGGAATGTCTCATCTTGGTATGAAAATATTATACTCTCTGTATAATAGCAGGGAAAATTTCTGGTGTGAAAGGGTTTTTGCACCGGATGTTGACATGGAAGATGTAATGCGCAGCGAGGGAATACTGCTGTACGGTCTTGAAAGCTTTGACCCAATAAAAGATTTTGATTTTATTGCGTTTACACTCCAGTACGAAATGAGTTATACGGGCGTTCTTAATATGCTTGACCTTGCGGGGCTGCCTGTTCGTGCGTCCGAAAGAAAAGAACTTAGCCCAATTGTTATTGCGGGTGGTCCTTGTGCATGCAATCCTGAACCGCTTACCGCTTTTGTTGACTTGTTCCTTATTGGTGAAGGCGAGGAGGTAAACCTTGAAATAACCGAACTTCACCTTAAAGCGAAAAACGAAGGCTGGAGCAAGGAGCAGTATCTGCACGAGGCTGCAAAGATACCGGGTGTGTATGTTCCGTCACTTTACGATGTAACATATCACGAAGACGGCACTATCAAGGCTGTAACTCCGATTTATGATGATATTCCCGAAAAAATAACAAAACGAATTATCGTTGACATGGACAAGGTTTTCTATCCAGACAAATTTGTTGTACCTTTTGTTGAGCCGGTGCATGACCGTGCAATGGTAGAGGTGCTTCGAGGCTGCATTCGTGGCTGTCGTTTTTGTCAGGCGGGCTTTATCTATCGTCCGTTCCGCGAAAAAAGGGCAGAAACAATTGATAAATGCGGCAAGGCGTTGTGCGACTCCACAGGCTACAACGAAATTTCGCTTACCAGCCTTTCCACAAGTGACCTTTCCGAGATAGAACCACTGCTCGACAAAATGCTTACATGGTCTCAGGAAAGAAAAATAAATCTGTCGCTCCCATCGCTCAGGGTGGACAACTTTTCGGAAGCTCTGCTTGAAAAGATTGCAAAGGTTCGTAAAAGCGGTCTTACATTTGCTCCCGAGGGCGGTACTCAAAGAATACGCGATGTTATAAACAAAAATGTAAGCGAAGAAGAAATCATGAACACCTGCCGTACTGCGTTCGAGGGTGGCTACACAAATGTTAAGCTTTACTTCATGATGGGTCTTCCTACCGAAACCGATGATGATATTCGCGGTATTGCCGTATTGGCACAGAAAATTGTGGATATGTTCTACGCAATGCCAAATCGTCCAAAGGGCAAGGGTGTTAATGTTTCAATAAGCTGTGCATGCTTTGTGCCAAAGCCATTTACACCTTTCCAGTTTGAACCTCAGGATACAATGGAAGAGTTCGACCGCAAGCAAAAATTGCTGCGCAGCAGCATTACCACACGAAAGGTTACACTTAGCTGCCACGATGCTTCAACCAGCTTTGTGGAAGAAATACTGGCAAAAGGTGACCGCCGCTTGTGTGATGTTGTTGAACTGGCATGGAAAAAAGGCAGCCGTTTGGATGGTTGGAGTGAACATTTGGATATTGAACGCTGGACAGGCTCCATGAAAGAGTTGGGACTGGATGCGGCATTCTACGCAAACCGCCGCCGTGCTTACGACGAAATTGAACCATGGGAACATTTGGATTACGGTGTTTCCAAGGAATTTTTAATTCGTGAAAACAAACTGGCACATGCCGACACCACAACGCCTAACTGTAAGCAGAAATGCTCGGCTTGTGCGGCAAATAAGCTGTTGAAAGGGGAGAAATGTGTTGCAGCGAAATATCAGGATTTTCTTCGAGAAAACGGGAAGGGCTAAGTACATTTCCCATTTGGACATGACTCGCTGTTGGACTCGTACATTTAATCGTGCGGGACTTCCTATGTGGTATACCGAAGGTTTTAACCCGCATTTGTACATGACATTTGCACTTCCGCTTTCACTTGGATTTGAAGGTTTGTGCGAGAGCTTTGATGCAAGACTTATTGCGGACATTCCGCTTGATGAGGTTAAAGAGAGACTTAATCAAGTTCTTCCGACCGGTTTGCAGATAAGCCGTGTTGCCGACCAAAAGATGAATGCAAGGGAAATAAAATGGGCGGATTACGAGTTGTGTCTTGAATGTGAAAACCCAAAATCCGTGCATGAAAAATTAACCGAGTTTTTGAACCGTGACAGTATTGTGGTGGAAAAACGCACCAAAAAGGGCGTTAAAGATATGGAGCTTAACGGTCTTTACACTGTGCTTGAAAGCAGCTTTGACGAAACCTCCGTTTTGCTTAAACTGCGTTTGGCAACAGGTGTAGAAACCAATGTAAACCCCATGCTGCTTTTGGAAAATTCCCCTGTATATGCTGAAATATTGCAGACATCCGTTCGTCGTACAGCAGTTCTTACTGCGGATTTGAACAACTTTGAATAACCGAAAGGAAGTATTCACGGTAATGAATCGTATAAAAACAGCTGCGGTGCTTGGTGTAATGCTTTTGGCGGCGGTGTGCATAACCTTTTTCTTTGTTAACAAAGATGACAACGAAAAAGAAGTACAGGCGGGAAACTTTGAAGCTGTGCTGCCTTGGGAACCGTCCGAGGATGATGAACCTTCTAAAAATACTAAAGATGACACCAAGGACAAAACCGAAATCACTGCGCAGCAGGAAAACGAAAAGCTATCCGAAAAAGAACAGCTGCCGGAAAAACAGGCAGATACTGTTTACGACAGCAAAACAAATCCCATAACCCTTAAAGATGATATTATTACCGAGGTGTACAGCCTTGACGGAGATGGATATCGTTATCATCCCGTAACAAAGGAAAGAGTGGTAAAAAAGCTTGCTGAAATTTTGGAAAGCTACGAGCCGGAGTATAATCCGTCAGCCAATATGGTTGGTTTTCTGATTTTTACCGAAAAAGGCAAGCATGCATGCTACCTTGATGCCGAAAGATTGGATGTTGATGCGATGTATGCACAGCTTGTTGAACTTTCGGAGAGATGTAATGCAGGTGCTGCGGGCGGAGCACAGTGGTTGGTTTACATGACACCGTCCAACCTGAGCAGGCTTACATTCAGCGGCTTGGCGGGCGATGGATATTGTCTTTCCTATCAGGAAGATACCTTTGTGGTTGATGTACAGATAACCGAAAGGGAACAGCTTGAAAATGCAAGTGCATTTTTGAAAAATCTTAATGTTAGACCTGGTGAGCTGCTTAAAGGCGACGAAAAAGTTGTACCGCAGGACAAATACAGTCTGTGGACAATAAAGCTGGAATTTTCCACAGGGGTAAGTTATGATGTGTTTGGATATCGTGACGAGCTTTATATTTCGTCGAGCGATATGGACGGTCAGCTGCATTATTTGTGCAATGATTTGGAAATACTGCGTCTTCGTGACTATATGCTGATGCATGACGAAGCAAGAGTAAAGCTTGATAATCAAGAAACCGAACATGATTAAAAAATTCGTTTTTCGTGTTGACTTTAAATGCAGCTTATGATACTATATTCAGGTACGTAATTTCCGTGTCGATTTATGCCCTTTTTTAAAGGTGTGCAGGTCGTACAAACAGTTTAACTGCACGCGGAATTGCACATGAATCTGGTATTCCTCTGTCGTGCCTGGCATGAATACCGCAATATTAAGGAGGAAGTATCAATGGATGCTCTGAAACACATTTCCCAGGACTGCCTGAAATCCGAAGTTCCTCAGTTCAGTATCGGTGACACTGTAAAAGTTCACGTTATGATCAAAGAAGGTAACAGAGAAAGAATTCAGGTATTTGAAGGTACCGTTATCGCAAGAAAACATGGTGGCGTTGCTGAAACTTTCACCGTTCGTCGTGTTGCTCACGGCTGCGGCGTAGAAAGAGTTTTCCCTCTCCATTCCCCAAAAGTTGCTAAGGTGGAAGTTGTTAGAGAAGGTAAAGTTCGCAGAAGCAAACTCTACTACCTGCGTGACAGAGTGGGTAAAGCTGCTAAAGTTAAACAGGCTATCCGCTAAATGTGAATCGCGCACGGCTGTCCGTGCGTTCGGAAAAAGGGACATGCAAAATGTCCCTTTTTTGCATTTTAAAATAATATTATCTGCTGAAAAATGCGGCAGAATTAATAATAAACATTGTTTTGTCGGTGCGGTCGGCTTAACAAATATGTTTGGCAAATACCGCAAAGTGCCTGAACAGGAGGTTGCAACAATGGAAGAGTATTTACAAAGAACCCCCGATATTCAGTGGTTCCCGGGACATATGGCGAAAACCCGCCGAATGATAAAGGAATGTGTTGGACTTGTTGACATAGTGGTTGAACTGACAGACGCAAGAATTGCTCACAGCAGCCGCAATCCCGAAATAAACTCTCTTGTAGGAAATAAACCGCGTATTATTCTTTTGAACAAATGCGATTCTGCCGACCCAAATACAACAGCCCGTTGGGTTGAGTATTACAAAAAACAGGGAATAACCGCAATTCCTACCGATTGTAAGTCGGGCAAAGGCTTGGGGGCTTTTTTGCCTGCTGTAAGACAGGTGCTTAAACCGGTAATGGAAAAGCGTGCCGAAAGAGGTATGTCCAGCAAGCCAATACGCATGATGATAGTGGGTATTCCAAATGCGGGAAAATCCTCGCTTATAAACCGTCTTGCAGGAAGCAAGCGTGCAAAGGTTGAGGACCGTCCGGGTGTTACCCGCGGAAAACAGTGGGTAAGAATTGAAAACGGTGTTGACCTGCTTGATATGCCGGGTGTTCTTTGGCCAAAGTTTGAAGACCAAAGAGTTGGCGAATACCTTGCGTACACAGGTGCGGTTAAGGACGATGTTGTGGATACACACTGGCTGGGAATGAGACTGCTTTCCCACCTTTATGCAGCTTATCCGCAGATGGTTGAAAAGCGCTATAAAATGAAACCGGGCGAAGGTGACGGGCTTGAACCGTTTGACCTGCTCAAGCTTGTAGGCCGCAAACGCGGAATGCTTGTAAGTGGCGGAGAGGTAGACACCGAACGCGCATCGCTTACAATTTTGGATGAATTCCGCGGAGCTGTAATAGGCAGAATATCGCTTGAAGCTCCGGAAGATTTTGAATAGGTGTGTTTGCTGTGAATAAAAACGACGAAATTATTGACCGCTACCAATTTGAAAAACACGGTTGGGAGCAAGGCTTAAAGCTTATATGCGGTGTGGACGAAGCAGGCCGAGGTCCTTTGGCTGGACCTGTTGTTGCCGCTGCGGTTATTCTTAATCCCGATGAGTGCATAGAAGGTCTTAATGATTCCAAAAAGCTTACCGAAAAACGAAGAGAAGCACTTTTTGATGTTATAAAGGAAAAAGCGCTTTACTGGGGTGTTGGACAGGCAAGCGAAAAGGAAATTGACGAGCTTAACATTTTGCAGGCAACATTTTTGGCTATGCGCCGTGCCGTTGAAGCAATGGGGGTTAATCCGGAACTTATAATGGTGGACGGAAACCGCAAACCGCCGATTGACGGAAATGTAATAACGCTTGTAAAAGGGGATTCGCTTTCCGCTTCAATAGGTGCGGCTTCGATACTGGCAAAGGTTACTCGTGACCGTGCAATGCTGGAGCTTGCGGAAAAATATCCCGAATACGGTTTTGAAAAGCATAAAGGATATCCCACCAAGGCTCATTATGAAGCAATAAAAAGCTGCGGAATAACCGATGTGCATCGTTTGAGCTTTTTGAAAAATCTTGCGGAAAAGTGAGCATGATGTATGGATAAAAAAACTATCGGCATAATGGGAGAAGATTATGCAGCCGAACGCCTTAAAAGTGAAGGCTGGAGCATACAGGAAAGAAACTACCGCTGCCGCTACGGTGAAATAGACATTGTTGCTGTTAAAGGTGATGTGCTGGCGTTTGTAGAGGTGAAAACCAGAAGTGCGTCACCGTTGTACCGTCCTGCCGATGCGGTTGGCTTTACAAAACAGCAAAAGCTGATACGAACTGCGCAGACCTATCTCATGCAGTACGAAACCGAGCTTTATCCTCGCTTTGATGTTATAGAAATTGAATTAAAAACGGGCAATGGCTTTGCTGTTGCCCGTTATCAGCATATAGAAAATGCGTTTACTCTTTAGATTTAAATCAAAGGAGATGATTTCGTGAAGCTGCTTGACTTGCATTGTGACACAATTACGGAATGTTTTAACCATGGCAGAGACCTGCTTGACTCCAAAAATAATGTTTGCCTGCGTGATTTGCGAACAGTTGACCAATGGACACAGGTTTTTGCGTTGTTCATTCCTGACGAATACAGGGGGCAGGCTGCTGTTGAATATTTTGAAAAGCTAATGAACTGTGCCGATATGCTGCTGGAAAAGCACAGTGACCTGTTGTTTCCGATTACAGCTGCGGAACATCTGTCAGCTGTTCCTAAAGGCAAATGCGGCTTTATAAAGGCGATTGAAGGCGGTGCAGCTTTAGCGGGCAGGCTTGAAAATTTGCAGATGGTGTATGACCGAGGTGTCAGGATGATAACGCTGACATGGAACGGTGAAAACGAGCTTGGCAGCGGTGCGGCATCACAGCCTGATAAAGGACTTTCCGCTTTCGGAAAACAAGCTGTAAAGGAAATGGAACGCCTTGGGATAATTGCGGATGCTTCGCACCTTTCGCAAAAAAGCTTTTGGGATTTGTGCGAAACCTCTGAAAAGCCATTTATCTGTACGCATTCAAACAGCAGCAGGGTTTGTCCGCATCCCAGAAACCTTACCGACGAGCAGTTTAAGGAGATAGTTCGCCGCGGCGGGCTGGTTGGACTGAACCTTTACATAGATTTTCTTTCTAATGACAAAAAGGGCGGTACCGATGAGGTGATGCGCCATGTGTACCACATGCTGTCCTTGGGTGGTGAACATATTATTGCACTTGGTACAGATTTTGACGGTGCTGAAATAGATTTATCATTAAATTCTGCCGAAAAACTTGCTAATCTGTGGGAAGCTATGTTAAAATTAGGGCTTAAAGAACAAACGGCAGAGGATATTTTTTATAACAATGCCTATAGGTTCTTGCAATCTCATCTGTGAAGGGACGGGAAATGATATGGAATTTATCAGTACAAGGGATAAATCAAAAAGAGTAACTGCCGCACAGGCTATTGTGCAGGGTATTTCGGAAGAAGGCGGTTTGTTTGTACCCGAAAAATTTCCTCAGATATCAGCTGAGCAGCTCGACAAGCTTGCGGGGATGGCTTATCCGCAAAGAGCAGAGTACATCCTTTCCGAATTTTTGACCGATTTCACGCGCGCAGAGCTGTACGAGTGTGTTAACGGTGCATATAATGAAAGAACATTCGACACCCGCTATATTGCACCTACTGTAAAGCTCAGCGACACCACATACCTGCTGGAGCTGTGGCACGGCCCTACAGCGGCTTTTAAAGATATGGCACTTCAGCTGCTTCCGCGCCTTATGAGCACAAGTGCAAAAAAGGTTGCGGACGGCAAAAAAATAGTAATTTTGGTTGCAACAAGCGGCGACACCGGAAAAGCGGCTCTTGAAGGCTTTAAGGATGTTGAAAATACCGAAATAATCGTGTTCTATCCTGAAAAGGGTGTAAGCCCAATGCAGAAACTGCAGATGGTTTCGCAGGAGGGCGGTAATGTTCATGTTTGCGGTATCGACGGTAACTTTGACGATGCTCAAAGCGGTGTAAAACAGATATTCACAGGCAGCATGAAAAACCAGCTTGCACAAAAGGGTATGATGTACTCCAGTGCAAACTCCATTAACTGGGGCAGACTTGCACCGCAGATAGTATATTATTTTTCCGCATACTGCGATTTGCTTAACAACGAAGAAATTGCACTTGGCGACAAAGTAAACTTTGTTGTGCCTACAGGAAATTTTGGCAACATTCTTGCGGCATATTATGCCAAAAAGATGGGTCTGCCGGTAGGAAAGCTGATTTGTGCTTCCAACAGCAACCGTGTTCTTACAGATTTCTTTAAAACAGGCAGCTACGACCGCAATCGTGATTTCCATGTAACCAAGTCGCCATCTATGGACATTCTTATCTCCAGCAACCTTGAGCGTCTGCTTTTCGACCTTTACGAGTGTGATGATAAAGCAGTTGCAGCGCTTATGGAACAGCTTAAAAACGAAGGTAATTACACCGTTTCGCAGGCTGTTAAAGCAAAAGCCGACGAATTCTTCTGGGGTGGCTGCTGCAGTGACAAGGAAACTGCCGACGAGCTGAAAGATTGCTTCGACCGTTATGGTTACCTGATGGATACACATACTGCGGTTGCACTGAAGGTTTACCGTGATTATGTTAAAGAAAGCGGCGACAGCACAAAAACCGTTATTGCATCTACAGCTAATCCTTATAAATTCTCGGGTGCTGTATTGAGCGCTGTACGCGGACAGGATGTTAAGGCAGACAGTGATTTTGAACTGGTTGATATGCTTGAACAGGCAACAAAATGCCCTGTGCCGGAAAATCTGGCATCTCTTAGAAGCAAAGCGGCACGCTTTACCGACAGCTGTGCAAAAGACGGCTTGGAAAGCTATGTAAAAGGCATTCTGGGTCTGTAAATAAAGGAGGGTCAAATGGCGGTATTTGTACTTGGTGACCCGCATCTTTCGTTCAGCACCGAAAAACCCATGGATATATTCAAGGGTTGGGGCAATTATGTGCAGCGTTTGGAGGAAGGCTGGCGAAATACCGTTTCCCCGCAGGATACTGTGGTGGTTGCGGGGGATATTTCGTGGGGGATATCTCTTGAAGAAGCTTTGGAGGATTTCAAATTTATTCATGAGCTTCCCGGAAAAAAGATATTTTTAAAAGGCAACCATGACTACTGGTGGACTACCAAAAGCAAAATGGATAAATTTTTGCAGCAGCATGGACTGCACAGCATTTCCATACTCAGCAACAATGCATATTTGGCTGACGGCATAGTTGTTTGCGGAACACGCGGCTGGATGTTTGAAAAAGGCGAGCCGCATGACCAAAAAATAGTTGCGCGTGAAGCAGGAAGACTTAAAATGTCACTTCAGGAGGGCGAAAAGCTTGATGGTGAAAGAGTAGTGTTTCTGCATTATCCGCCTGTGTACGGCGATGAAATTTGCCCCGAAATAGTCGATGTTATTCGTGAGGCAGGGGTAAAACGCTGCTATTACGGACATATTCATTCGCACGGCTGCAAATTTGCACTGAACGGGGAGTACATGGGGATTGATTTTCGCCTTATATCCTGTGATTATGTAGATTTTACTCCCGTTAAGGTGTAGGGTAAAAAGTATTTTCATTTTTCCGCAAAATACTTTTACGAAAAAGTGGCAATTTTAAAAAAACTATGATATAATGACCCGTGGTATGGTCTTTTGACCGTAAACACAATAAAACCGCAGCCGTAATGCTGCGGTAAAAGGGACGGCGGATAGTCGTTCATCTAAATTTTGAAAAATACGGTTTTGCCGTGTTTTTACCAATAACCCATTGTCTGCCGATAAGAGGCAGACAGAAGTTGAAAGGAATGTTATTACAAAATGAGTCTGATTTCATCTAACAAAGTAGAAACCAACAGAGTTCAGCTCGAGTTCAGTGTTGATGCAGAAAGCTTTGGCAAAGCACTTGACAAAGCTTATAAAAAAATGGTTAAACAGCTGAATGTTCCAGGTTTCCGTAAAGGCAAAGCACCAAGAAACATGGTTGAAAAAATGTTCGGCGTTGAAGTTCTGTACGATGAAGCTGTAAACTTTGCATATCCTGATGCATACCTTGCAGCTATTAAAGAAGCAGGTATTGAACCTGTTGCTCCTGCAGATGTTGAAATCAAAGAAATCGGTAAAGACAAAGGCTGCGTTATCGTTGCTACCGTTACCGTTAAACCTGAAGTTACCATGGGCAAATACAAAGGTATGAAGGTTGTACAGGTTTCCGAAGAAGTTACCGACGAAGATGTTGCAGAAGAACTGAAAAATGTTCAGAAAAGAAATGCAAGAACCATCACTGTTGAAGGCAGAGGCGCACAGATGGGTGACATGGCTGTTGTTGACTTTGAAGGTTTTGTTGACGGTGTTGCATTCGAAGGCGGTAAAGGTACCGATGTTGAAATCACTTTGGGTGAAGGCCGTTTCATCCCAGGTTTTGAAGAAGGCATCGTTGGCAAAAATGTTGGCGAAGAATTCGACATCAATGTTACCTTCCCTGGTGACTACGGCGAACAGTCCTTGGCTAACAAAGCAGCTGTATTCAAATCCGCTTTGAAAGAGCTCAAAGAAAAACAGCTCCCAGAGCTTGACGATGAATTCGTAAAAGATGTTGATGACGAAGCTGAAACTCTGGAAGAATTCAAAGCTAAAATTAAAGAAAGACTTGCTGACAGCAAAAAAGCTGAAGCAAAAGCTGAAACAGAACAGAACATCTACAAAGCTCTTGTAGACCTTATGACAGCTGAAATTCCAAAAGAAATGGTAGAAAGAGCTGTTGACCAGATGGTTAACGAATATGCTGAGCGTCTGTACGCACAGGGCATGAACTTCGAAACCTTCCTGAAATACACCGGCATGACAATGGATGCTATGCGTGCTACCTTCGAAGTAAGCGCACTGTACAGAGTACAGGTTGAACTGGCTCTGGAAGCTGTTTGCAAAGCTGAAGGTCTTGCTCCTACCGCTGAAGACATTGAAGAAGAGTACAAAACACTTGCTCCAATGTACGGCGTTTCCATTGAAAAACTGAAACAGGCTATTCCTGAAGAAGAAGTTGTTGATATTCTCAGCCGTCGTAAAGCATTTGAATTTGTAAAAGAAAATGCAAAATTTGTAGCTGAAAAAGAAGAAAAACCAGCTCCAAAAAAGAGAACAACCAAAAAAGCAGCTGCTGAAGGTGAAGAAGCTGGCGAAGAAAAACCAGCAAAAAAACCTGCAACCAGAAAAAGAACAACAAAAAAAGCTGCTGAAGAAGCAACAGAAGAAAAATAATAATTCGCATTAGCGGATTAAAAAAGGTAAAACAAGTCCATTATTAAAGGGACTTGTTTTACCATATTCAGAGATTTTTGAATTTTAAGCCATTGTGGTTTTAAAAAAGCACAATAAACGGAGGTGTTTTTAATGAGTTTGGTACCTGTTGTTGTCGAACAAACCAGCAGAGGCGAGCGCTCCTACGATATTTTTTCGCGCTTGCTTAACGATAGAATAATCATGCTGTGTGACGAAGTCAACGATACTACCGCAAGCTTGGTAGTGGCACAGCTTTTATATCTTGAAGGTCAGGACCCTGATAAGGATATCTGCCTTTACATCAACAGTCCGGGCGGTTCTGTTACTGCGGGTATGGCTATTTACGATACCATGCAGTACATTAAATGTGATGTTTCCACCATCTGCATAGGTATGGCAGCATCCATGGGTGCATTTTTGCTGTCCAGCGGTGCAAAAGGCAAGCGTTTGGCTTTGCCTAATGCCGAAATTATGATTCACCAGCCCTTGGGCGGCATGAAAGGTCAGGTTACCGACATTAAAATTCATGCTGACCGTCTGCTTAAAATCAAGGAAAACCTCAATAAGATTTTGGCAAGCAATACGGGACAGCCGTTGGAAACCATTATTCGTGATACCGAGCGTGATAATTTTATGTCTGCGGAAGAAGCAAAAGAATACGGCTTGGTTGACAAGGTTATCTACACAAGATAGGAAACGGGGACAATTATGGCAAGTGGTGACAAAAAAACGCTGCGCTGCAGCTTCTGCGGAAAACTGCAGGAAGATGTAGAGCGTATGATAGCGGGCCCTGTTGGGGTTTGCATCTGCAACGAATGTGTTGAGCTGTGCCAAAGTGTTTTGGATGATCAATACGGCAAAGATAAAAAGCGTTCCGGCAAACGAGGCGAACAGGACAAAGCTGATGAGCAGCCTGTTCGTGTTTTGAAGCCTGCCGAAGTTAAAGCTGCTTTGGACGAATATGTTATTGGACAGGAAAATGCAAAACGCGCACTGTCGGTTGCAATTTACAACCATTACAAGCGTATTCACTGTGAAAAGCAGGAAAATAAAGGTGATATTGAAATTACCAAGAGCAATGTGCTGCTCATTGGTCCTACCGGTGTAGGTAAAACACTGTTGGCACAAACCTTGGCGAAAATGCTTAATGTGCCTTTTGCTATTGCCGATGCTACCACACTTACCGAGGCTGGTTATGTGGGCGAAGATGTGGAAAATATCCTGCTCAAGCTTATTCAAGCTGCGGATTACGATATTGAACGCGCTCAAACAGGTATTATTTATATTGATGAAATCGATAAAATTGCCCGTAAGAGCGAAAACCGTTCAATTACCCGTGATGTAAGCGGTGAAGGTGTTCAGCAGGCGTTGCTTAAAATACTTGAGGGAACGGTTGCAAATGTTCCGCCCAAAGGTGGTCGTAAGCATCCTCATCAGGATTTTGTGCAGATAAACACTGCAAATATTCTGTTTATTTGCGGCGGTGCGTTTGAAGGCATTGAAAAGATAATCGAACGCCGTGTGGGCAAAGGTTCACTTGGCTTCGGTGCGGAAATTGCCGACAAGAGCAAGCTGGAAAAGAGTGCGCTTCTGCAAAAAATAGAACCGCACGACTTGGTTAAATTCGGTCTTATTCCCGAGCTTGTGGGCAGAACTCCTGTTATTGCACCTTTGAACGATTTGGATGTTGAAGGTTTGGTAAGAATACTCAGCGAGCCTAAAAACTGCCTGCTTAAACAGTACACAAAGCTGTTTGAGCTAGATAACATCGAACTTGTGTTTACAAAGGAAGCACTTGAAGGTGTAGCTGAAAAGGCAATCGAGCGAAAAACAGGGGCAAGGGGACTTCGTGCAATAATGGAAGAAGTGCTCAACCCGCTTATGTTTGATGCTCCGTCCGACCCGTCAATTTACAGAATTACCATTACCGGTGAAACAATTGCCGACCCCAATGCGGTAGTTATTGACCGTTACGATACTGCTTCAGGCAGAAGACAGCTTTTGTCATAGTACTTTACGGCAAAAAATGTTTACAAAACGGTTATTGCGGTATTATATCAATCTGTGATAAAATATAAGGAACGCTCCATATGTCCCAAAAGGGAGATGTGGGTGTTCCTTATTTTGTTTTTTAGCAAATGAAATATGTTAAAATTCCTGCCGCGGTAGGCAGTTAAAGGAGGTATTGCTGATGGAGGAAAAATTTGAAGAGATGACCGGCTTGAGAATGCCGATGATAGCTCTGCGCGGACTTGTGGTTTTCCCGCGAATGGTGCTTCATTTTGATGTGGCACGCAAGCGTTCGGTTTCTTCTTTGAACAAAGCCATGAAGCAAGACCGTATGGTTTTTTTGGTCGCTCAAAAAGAAGTGAGAGACGAAGTGCCTCAAATTGAGGATTTGCATAAGGTGGGTGTTGTGGCGGTAGTTAAGCAGGTGCTTAAAACTGCTGACAATAACCTGCGTGTGGTTGTAGAGGGTAAATACCGTGCAACCTTAAAAGAAGTGGTAGAAAACGAAAATAGCTCACTTGAAGCTATTACCGAAGAATTTCCAATGAAGCCTGTAAGAGCAAACCAGACAGCTATGCTGGAAGCACTTGCAAGAACTGTAAAGGAATTGTTTGGTGAATACAGCGGATATGCGCCCAAAATGGCACCGGAATTTGTTTCCAGTGTTATGACCTGTGAAGACCCGGCTTACCTTGCCGAGTACCTTGCACAGCACATTCCTGTTGATTACAGCAAAAAACAGCAGATACTTGCCGAAAGCACCGTTAAAAAGCGTTTGGAAATGATTTGCGACATGCTGGAAAATGAAAATCAGGTAATGGGTCTTGAACGCGAAATTTACGATAAGGTAAAAGCGCAGATGGATAAAAACCATCGTGATTATTACCTGCGTGAGCAAATAAAGGTAATAAACAACGAGCTTGGCGATAACGATGATATAGACGAAGAAATTCGCCGTTACGAAGAAAAAATTGCAAAGCTCAAATTGAATGAAGAATGCACCGAAAAGCTGAAAAAGGAAGTAGACCGTCTTAAAAAGATGCCGTCTAACGGACATGAGGCAGCTGTTATAAGAGGATACCTTGATACCTGTTTGGAATTGCCTTGGAACACCGTAACCAAGGATAAAATTGATGTTGTGAAAGCAAAAGCACAGCTGGACAAAGACCATTACGGTATGGAAAAGGTAAAGGAACGCATTATTGAGTCACTTGCAGTACGCAAGCTTGCCCCCGATGTAAAGGGACAGATAATCTGTCTTGTAGGGCCTCCGGGTGTTGGTAAAACTTCGGTTGCAAGGTCTATTGCAAAAGCAATCGGACGCAATTATGTAAGATTGTCGCTTGGCGGTGTTCGTGACGAGTCCGACATTCGCGGTCACCGTAAAACCTACATCGGTGCTATGCCGGGCAGAATAATGAACGCAATGAAGCAGGCAGGCAGCCGTAATCCGCTGCTGTTGCTTGACGAGATAGACAAGCTGGGCAGTGACTTTAAGGGGGACCCATCGTCTGCACTGCTTGAGGTATTGGACGCTGAACAAAACTATGCGTTCCGCGACCATTACATTGAGCTTCCGTTCGATTTGAGCGAGGTGCTGTTTATTGCAACCGCAAACAACGCTCAAACCATTCCTGCTCCGCTGTATGACCGTATGGAAATAATCGACCTTTCCAGCTACACACGCGAAGAAAAATTCAACATCGCAAAAAATCATCTTGTGCCAAAACAACTTAAAAAGCATGGTCTTGATAAAAAGATGATGAAATTTACAACCGATGGTTTGTATGCACTAATTGACGGTTATACCCGTGAAGCAGGTGTTCGTACACTTGAACGCCGTATTGCATCTGTTTGCCGCAAAGCTGCAAAACAGATTGTAGCGGAGGAAATAACCTCCTGCAAGGCAGATAAAGCAACTGTACAAAGCTTGCTTGGTCCATGGAAATACAAGCCTGACGAACTGGAAACCAAGGATACCGTTGGTGTTGTAAACGGTTTGGCTTGGACTTCGGTTGGAGGAGAGATACTTCAGGCGGAAATAGCGGTGCTGGAGGGCAGCGGAAAACTGGAGCTTACAGGTTCGCTTGGCGATGTTATGAAGGAGTCGGCTAAAACAGCGGTTACCTGCGTAAGAGGCTTGGCTGACAAATACGGCATTGACAAGGAATTTTACAAAACTAAGGATATTCACATCCACTTCCCCGAGGGTGCAGTTCCTAAAGACGGCCCTTCGGCGGGGGTTACCATAACAACTGCACTGGTTTCGGCACTTACCAATATTCCGGTAAGCAGCAAGGTTGCCATGACAGGTGAGGTAACGCTTAGGGGCAGAGTTCTTGCAATTGGTGGCCTTAAGGAAAAAAGCATGGCGGCATATCGTCAGGGAATAAAAACAGTTATAATCCCAAAAGCCAACCTTGCTGACCTTCATGACATTTCACCTGTGGTGCGTGATGCAATAACCTTTGTACCTGCCGAGGATATTTCCACTGTTCTTGAATGTGCATTGGTAAAACCAAAGGAAGAACAACAGGTTGCGGATATTGAGCTTACAAAACACGAAACAACCGAAAACACAGGACTGTTCCAATAGCGAACGATTAACGGGCAGGGCAGGAATAACCCGCCCTGTCCGTTTTGTGCATTAAGGAAGGAAGACCAGATGAATTACAACAAGGTTAAATTTGAAACATCATACGGCGTTTCGGCGCAGCTTCCAAAGTCGGAGTGGGTGGAAATTGCTTTTTCCGGCCGTTCAAATGTGGGAAAATCCACACTTATAAACAAGATATTCAACCGCAAGCAGCTTGCAAGGGTTAGTTCTATGCCGGGAAAGACGGTCACAATAAACTTTTTCAGCTTGGAAAATGTCCGTTTTGTCGACCTGCCGGGTTATGGCTATGCAAAGGTTGCAAAGACCGAAAAAAGCCGTTGGGCAGACCTTATGGAGCATTATTTTAACAGCGAAAGAAACATTCAGCTTGTTTGCCAGCTCATAGATATGCGTCATCCGCCTACAAAAGATGATGTGATGATGGTAAACTTTTTGATTGATAACGAAATTCCGTTTATAGTTGTTCTTACCAAAAAGGATAAACTCAGCAAAAAACAGCAGGCGGAACGACTTGAAGCATTCAAGCGTGAAATTCCTTGCGGTGAAGATATTATGATGATACCGTTTTCGTCGCAAACAGGTGACGGTGTTGATGAGCTCAGAGCAATTTTTGATGAACTTGCCGAAGAAGCACTGAACAATAGCGAAGAAAATGAAGAAATTTAACGGAAAATAAAAATGTTTTTAAATTTCCTGTTTACTTTCGCACTCTAAAATGTTAATATATAACCACAATCCTATATTCGCTGTTTAAAGTGAAATAGTGAAGAGGCAGTTGTTTGGTTAAAATAATACTGCTGTGTGCGGATTATTGATATTAATGCGGGAGGAATGACAGGACGATGAATTCCAAATTGAAAGAGCTTAATGTAGATTATTTGTTTGAGGCTATTCTTACATTGGAAACGATGGATGAATGCTACAAATTTTTTGAAGATTTGTGTACAGTTCCGGAGCTGAAGGCTTTGTCGCAGCGTTTTCAGGTAGCAAAAATGCTTGATGACCGTAAGGTTTACAGTGACATTGTAAGTGAAACAGGGGCAAGCACTGCTACAATAAGCCGTGTAAACCGTTCGCTTAATTACGGTTCTGACGGTTACAGAATAGTTTTTGACCGTTTGGAAAAAAACAAGAAATGATTTGCTGAAAAATAAGCCTCACTCTCCGTGTAAACAGCGGGGAGGGAGGCGTTTTTCTGATGAAAAGAGGAATAACTAATGGCGTATTCGGCGTTTGCGGAGTTTTACGACGGATTGACGCAAAATGTGTCATATCCCAAACGGGCGGCTTACTTTCATGAGCTGCTCAAAAAATTTGGATGCGAAAGTGGAATTTTGCTTGATTTGGCTTGCGGTACAGGCAGCTTGTCGGTTGAAATGGCAAAGCTGGGGTATGATGTAATTGGTGTTGACGGTTCGTGCGAAATGCTTTCGGAAGCGATGAGCAAAAAAGCCGAAAGCGGCCAGGATGTGTTGTACCTGTGCCAGCAAATGGAGGAGCTTGACCTTTACGGTACAATAAATGCGACTGTATGTGCATTGGACAGCCTTAACCATGTTACTGATATTAAGACTCTGGAAAAAATTTTTGAAAGAGTAAGCCTGTTCAGTGAACCGGGTGCAGTTTTTGTTTTCGATGTAAACACAGTGTACAAGCACCGTGAGGTTTTGGGCAACAATGTTTTTGTGTACGATACCGACAGTGTTTACTGTGTGTGGCAGAATTCCTACAGTGAAGAAAATCACATTGTGGAAATAACGCTCGACTTCTTTGTTGAGGAAGACGGTGCGTATTACCGTGAGAGTGAGTTCTTCTGTGAAAGAGCATACACCTGCGAAGAAATTGATGAGCTGCTTGAAAAAACAGGTTTTGAAAAGCTGGCGGTTTACGGTGAGGATTGTTTCGACAAGCCTGCCGAAGATGCCCAGAGGCTGATTTATGCGGCTCGAAAACGATAAAAATTAAAGAATACTTCAAAAGGAGAAAATTATGGGTAAAATCGTTCGTACCATTACAGAGGACGGCGGTATTTTGTGCTGTGCAATAGACAGTACGGATATTGCTGCTTGCTCGGAGCAAATTCATCAGACTTCGGCAGTTAATACTGCTGCTTTGGGACGACTGCTCACAGCTGCTTCCATAATGGGTACAATGCTTAAAAATACAAAAGACAGTATTACACTTCGTTTGGCAGGTGACGGCCCAGCAGGTACTTTGATAGCGGTTTCCGACGGTGAGGGGAATGTCAGGGGTTGGGTTGAAAACCCAATTGTAGAAATTCCGCTTAATGATAAGGGCAAGCTTGATGTTGGCGGTGCAGTGGGCTCCGGTATGCTTTATGTAATAAAAGACCTTGGAATGCGTGAGCCTTATGTTGGACAGACACCTATAGTTACAGGTGAAATTGCCGAGGACATTACAAACTACTATGCAACAAGCGAACAAACTCCAACTGCATGCGGCTTGGGAGTGCTTGTTAATCCCGACCTTACCGTTAAGGCAGCAGGCGGATATTTGGTACAGCTGATGCCAGGCGTTGATGAGGATACCATTACACGCCTTGAACAAAATTTGGCAGGTATGGCACCTGTTTCTTCACTGTTGGCAAGCGGAAAAACACCGCAGGAGATAGCTTTTCAGGTGCTTGATGGTCTTAACCCAAGTTTGCTGGATGAATATCCTGTCGAATACCGCTGTGATTGCAGCAGGGAGCGTGTGGAAAAGGCACTTATAAGCATTGGCAGACAGGAGCTTGAAAAGATGGCTCATGAGGATGGACAGTGTGAGGTTTGCTGCCAGTTCTGTACCCAAAAATATTCCTTTACCAAGGAAGAACTGCTTGAGTTCGCAAAATAAACGGCTTAGTTATCGGCTTTTTT
>JAFYSU010000007.1 GCA_017559185.1 Oscillospiraceae bacterium | reverse complement strand
GCAAAGGGACGAACACCGCACTAAATGCTCGTGTTCGTCCCTTTTTAGTTTTTCTGCCTTACTTTCTGTAGTTTAACTATATCACAGGAGGTGGGTGTAAATCAGTGTAAAAGTGAAAAAAATTTTAATTTTTTCAATAAAAACGCAGGGCAAGCCGTACGGCTTGCCCTTTAATTTGTGCTTTATTAAAAAGCTTATTTGGTGAAGTAGTCAACAGCACCTTTGAAGATTGGCTGGAATTTTTCGCCCGGAACATTCAGGTAAAGGTCGCCTGCAAAACGCTCGGTATGACCCATTTTACCGAATACTCTGCCGTCTGGGGATGTAATACCCTCGATAGCATGAACAGAACCGTTTGGATTGAAGCGAATATCCATTGTTGGCTGACCTTTTTCGTCAACATACTGGGTTGCAATCTGGCCGTTAGCAGCAAGCTGTGCAACCAGTTTTTCGTCAGCAACAAAGCGGCCCTCACCGTGAGAGATAGCAATTGTGTGGATGTCACCGGGCTGTGTATGCATGAGCCATGGGGACTTGTTGGAAGCCACACGGGTTCTAACCAAACCGGACTGATGACGACCGATTTTGTTAAAGGTGAGTGTTGGGCATGTGTCATCGGTTTCGATGATTTTGCCGTAAGGAACCAGACCAAGTTTAATGAGTGCCTGGAAGCCGTTGCAGATACCGCACATCAAGCCGTCACGCTGCTGGAGCAGTTTATGGATTTCTTCGGTAAGTGCAGGGTTGCGGAAGAAGGAAACGATGTATTTAGCGGAACCGTCAGGCTCGTCCCCACCGGAGAAGCCACCCGGCAGAGCAATAATCTGGCTGTTTGCAATTGCATTTTTAACAGCTTCAACAGATTCGGAGATATGAGCTGCGGTAAGGTTTTTAATAACCAGAATTTCAGGCTGTGCACCTGCTTTTTCGAATGCACGAGCAGTGTCGAATTCGCAGTTTGTACCAGGGAATACAGGGATGAGAACTCTTGGACGAGCAGTTTTGATTGCAGGTGCTGCGTAAGAGTCTGCCTTGAAGTTGAATACTTCAGGTTTTTCATCACCGTGAGGTACAATGCTTGGGAATACGCTTTCCAGCTTACCGCTCCATACTTTGTACAGCTCATCCAGAGCAAGAACTTCGCCTGTGGAAAGGGTGATTGCAGGTTCAGAGGTAGTTTCCCCGATAACGGATGCAAGAGTTTTAATGTCTTCGCTTGCTTCGAACACAAAGCCGCCTGTAATTCCGTTAAAGAGTGTTGCTTCGTCAAGATTTGCTGTAAGTTTAGCACCAATACCGTTACCAAAGCTCATTTTGCAAACTGCTTCGGCAACACCGCCTGCGGTAAGAGCCCAACAGGAAAGAACTTTGCCGCTGTGTATAAGTGCCTGCATTTCGTCAAGCACTACATTTACACTTACAAAGTCCGGCATACCGTTTTTGTATTCAGGAGCAAGCAGGTACAAACGGCTGCCTGCTTTTTTGAATTCAGGGGAAATAATCTGGTCTGTTTTGGATGCACAAATTGCAAAGGACACCAATGTTGGCGGAACATCAATATTTTCAAATGTACCGGACATGGAGTCTTTACCGCCGATAGCACCGCAGCACAGGTTCATTTGAGCATCAAGCGCACCAAGCAGAGCTGCCATTGGCTTGCCCCAACGAGTAGGGTCATTTTTCAAGCGTTCAAAATATTCCTGGAAGGACAACCAGCATTTCTGACGGTTACCACCCACTGCAATAAGCTTAGCAACGGATTCGATAACTGCCAAAACAGCACCGTGGTATGTGCTCTGTTCGGAAATGTATGGGTTAAAGCCGTATGCCATAACGGAGCAGGTTGTTGTATCACCGCCCAGTACAGGAATTTTTGCAGCCATTGCCTGTGTTTCGGTAGTCTGGCTTGCACCGCCGTAAGGCATAAGAACTGTGCCTGCACCAATGGTGGAGTCAAAACGCTCAACAAGACCTTTCTGCGAGCATACATTCAAGTCGGAAAGCAGTGCAGTAAAGCCTGCTTTGTCGTTTGTAAGTTTATAGTGGCAGGTGTCAACCTTAGCATCAGGAATGCTTACGGTTGTGTGTTTAACCGCACCGTTGGAGGAAAGGAATTCACGAGAAAGGTCAACAATTGTTTTTCCTTTCCAGTTCATTACAAGGCGAGCTTCTTCGGTAACGGTTGCAACAACGGTTGCCTGCAGGTTTTCTTTGTCTGCTTCAGCAAGGAAGCGTTCAACATTTTCAGGTGCTACGCAAACGGACATTCTTTCCTGAGATTCACTGATAGCAAGCTCAGTACCGTCAAGACCTTCATATTTCTTTGGAACAGCATCCAGTTCGATAACAAGACCGTCTGCCAATTCACCAATGGAAACAGAAACCCCGCCTGCACCAAAGTCGTTGCAGCGTTTAATCATACGGGTAACTTCACCGTTGCGGAACAGACGCTGAATTTTGCGTTCTTCTGGAGCATTACCCTTCTGAACCTCGGCACCGCAGGATGTGAGGGATTCGTTGGTGTGGGATTTGGAAGAACCTGTTGCACCGCCGCAGCCGTCACGACCTGTTTTACCGCCAAGCAGGATAATTTTATCCCCCGCAGCAGGACATTCACGAACTACATTGCGAGCAGGAGCAGCACCGACAACAGCACCGATTTCCATACGCTTAGCTACATAGTTTGGGTGATAAATTTCTTTTACCAAGCCTGTTGCAAGACCAATCTGGTTGCCGTAGGAGCTGTAACCTGCAGCTGCTGTTGTAACAATTTTACGCTGAGGCAGTTTGCCTGCAAGGGTATTTTCGAATGGTGTCAGCGGGTCAGCCGCACCTGTTACACGCATTGCCTGATATACATAGCTTCTGCCGGACAGCGGGTCACGAATAGCACCGCCAAGACAGGTAGCAGCACCGCCGAAAGGTTCGATTTCGGTTGGGTGGTTGTGTGTTTCGTTTTTGAACATGAGCAGCCATTCTTCGTCGCTGCCGTTTACATCAACTGTAATTTTTACAGAGCAAGCGTTGATTTCTTCGGACTCGTCCAAATCAGGCAGCATGCCCTGTGCTTTAAGTGCTTTTGCACCGATGCAAGCCATATCCATAAGACAGATTGGCTTGTCTTTTCCTGCATAAAGTTTTTCACGCAGTTTCAAGTATCTGCCGTAGCTGTCACGCACCAAGTCGCTTGCAATATCAACACTGTCAATATTGGTGCCGAAGGTGGTGTGACGGCAGTGGTCACTCCAGTATGTATCTACCATTTTAACTTCGGTAATGGTAGGGTCGCGTTTTTCGGTATCGCGGAAGTAAGCCTGACAGAAACGAATATCGTCAATATCCATTGCCAAGCCTTTTTCTTTAATAAATGCAGCAAGCTGTGCTTCATCCAAAGCAATAAAGCCTTCAACAGTTTCAACACTGTCAGGCAGCTCATAGTTTACTTTAAGGGTTTTTGCTTCTTCAAGAGATGCTTCTCGGCTTTCGATTGGGTTGATAAGGGAACGCATTACTTTTGCGTAATCCTCGTCGGAAATACTGCCCTCCAAAATGTAAACTCTTGCTGTACGGCAGGTTGGGCGTTCTTTTCCTGTTGCAAGCTGAATACAAACTTCGCAGGAATCTGCACGCTGGTCAAACTGACCTGGCAGGAATTCAACAGCAAAAACTCGACCTTCAGCCGGCTGTGGCAGCTCGGCATAGGTCACATCTACCTGTGGTTCGGAAAGAATAGTGTTTTTTGCCATTTCAAAATCTGCACCGTCAATGTCCTCAAGGTCATAGCGGTTCAGCATTCTTACATTTTTAACACTTTCAATTCCCAAGGTAGAACGGATATCCGCCAAAATCCCTGCTGCTTCAACAGCAAATTCAGGCTTTTTCTCTACATAAATACGATAAACTGCCATGGGCTCACGCTCCTGTTTATTATTTATATCATTTATAAGAAAACAAAATACACTACTTTAATACTAATACGAATAATGAAAAATCACAAGTCCTTTTGTCATTATTTCTACCTCTGACACGAATTTCGTATTTTTGCACCATAAGTTAAACACAGTTTTTCCAAAAGTCTTACTATATAAAAAGAACTGTGCAGTAAACACAGTTCTTTTTCATCTTATTCAGACTTATGTTATACCTCAGCCACCGTACAAGTAGAGTCTGTCCCATTACCTAATCAAACCAAACCCATGAAATATTCCACAGCAATTGCAACTATAACCACCAGTGCGGAAATTATGAAACCATGTACCATTGGTGCAAAGCCCGACTTTTTCATTTCCTTATGTCCTGTATTCATACCTATTGCCGCAAGTGCCGCTACCATTAAAAACTTGCTTGTTGATTTTGCCGCAGCCGCTACTGTCTGCGGAATAAGTCCCAAGCTGTTTGCCGCAGCCATTGCCAAAAAGCCTGCAATAAACCATGGAAAAAGCGATATTACACTAACCTTTGCCGCACCGTCGGTAGCTGCTTGTTTTTTCTTGATATTTGCCTGTATCATTGCAAATATCAATACGGTAGGAATTATTGCAAGGGTTCTGGTAAGCTTTACCATTGTGGCAAAGTCTCCCGCCGCTTCTGAATAGGCATAGCCTGCCGCAACAACACTGGAGGTATCGTTAACCGCAGTTCCTGCCCACAAGCCGTACGCCATGTCACTAAGCCCCAAAGCATGTCCCATTACAGGGAACAGCAGTATCATTGCCATGTCAAACAAAAATGTAGCGGACATGGCGTAGGCAATGTCGCTGTCCTCGGCTTCGATAACGGGAGCAATTGCCGCAATTGCCGAACCGCCGCATATACCTGTTCCTGCCGAAATAAGGTTGGAAAGCTTCCAGTTAAGTCCCAAAGCCTTGCCCACAAAGTATCCGCCACCAAAACAGGTAAGCAGTGTAAACACCATAACGGTGAGCGACATCCTGCCGACCTGCAAAATAGTCCCTATGCTGAGTGATGCCCCTAAAAGTACAATTGCAAATTTAAGCACTCTTTTTGATGTAAATTTAAGCCCCTGCGCAATCATTTTGGAAGGCTTGAAAAAATGATTTACAGCCATACCCAAAAACAAAGCTATTACCGATGCTCCTATAAGATGTATTGGCAAAAGGCTTTCGATGTATTTTGCTGCTGCAGCAATTAATAAAGCCAATGCAAAGCCCGGCACGACATTTAACATTTTTTTATGCATTCACTTTTATCCTCCAAATATTATTAATTCTTTGATTTTAACATTCTTTACTTGTATTGTCTATTTACTTGTTTTTATCCGCAACTCTGCATCAATGTAAATTTGTGCACCAAAAATCCTCTCTGCCGAAACAGAGAGGATTTTTAATGCTTAAAAACTATTAGAACAGTGGAACTACCAGACCGTTGTATTTTTCGTTGATGAAGTTTTTAACGGTTTCGGATTTCAAAGCTTCGTTCAGAGCTTTGATTTCTGGGCGTTCTTCGTCGCCTGTTCTTACTGCAACGATGTTGCCGAATGTTGTAGCCCCTTCGGAGTCGGAAGCTTCGGAAACAGCTTTGCCTTCAGCGTCCAGAACAACTTTGTCTGTTACGCCTGCTTCAAGAGCATAGTTGCCGTTGATTACAGCGAAGTCAACATCTTCAAGTGTTCTTGGCAGCTGTGCAGCTTCCATTTCAACGATTTCAACATTCTTTGGATTTTCAACGATATCGTTTTTGGTAGCTTCCAGACCAACGCCCTCTTTAAGGGTGATGATGCCGTTTGCCTGAAGCAGCTGCAATGCACGAGCTTCGTTGGTGGTGTCGTTTGGAACTGCAATGGAAGCACCGTCAGCAAGGTTAGCAAGGTCGCTGGATTTGCCTGCGTAAACGCTCAGTGGTTCGTAGTGAATAGCAGCAGCTGTGCTGAGCTCGGTACCGTTGTTTTTGTTGAAGTCCAGCAGGTATGGTTCGTGCTGGAAGTAGTTAGCGTCCAAATCGCCTTCGTTAAGTGCGGTGTTTGGCATTACATAGTCGGTAAACTCAATAACTTCCAGTGTGATGCCCTGTTCTTCCAGCAATGGACGAGCAGCTTCAAGAATTTCAGCATGTGGTGCAGGAGATGCGCCTACTTTCAAAACAACAGCAGCGCCTTCAGCAGGTGTTTCGGCAGGAGCAGCTTCTTCGGTTTTGCCGCCGCAAGCAGCAAAGGAAACGAGCATAGCAGCGGACAGGGATACAGCAAGATATTTTTTCAGGTTCATAATTATTTCCTCTTTTCTTTGAATTTTTTAATTTATATCATCTGCGTAATTCCTTACCAATACTGCTGCAGTCAAGCATTGGGCAGGAAATATTCGCTAAATGGTTCGTTTGTCAATTTTGCGTGCGATGAAGTTAAACAGGCACTGGATAATTTGAACTATTATAACCAGCAGAATAATTGTGATTATCATTATTCCCTGCTGATAGCGGTGGTAACCGTAGCGGATTGCAATATCACCCAAACCGCCGCCGCCAACAGCACCCGCCATTGCGGAATAACCAATCAGTGCGATTGTGGAAATGGAAAGTCCGCGAACCAACGAAGGTATGGACTCGGGCAGCAGCACCTTAAGGATTATCTGCTTGTTTGTAGCACCCATGGTTTTTGCCGCTTCAATAACGCCGCCGTCAAGTTCTTCAAGGGAAGTTTCCACAAGTCTTGCAACAAACGGTGCAGCCGCAACTATGAGCGAAACGCAAGCTGCTGTAGGCCCAATGCTTTTTCCAACTACCATTCGTGTAAACGGAATAAGCGCAACCATCAAAATAATGAACGGTATCGAACGGCCAATGTTAATTATCCAGCCAAGAACGGTGTTTGTTTTTGGTGCTGGAGCAATTCCGCCCGGAGCAGAAGTGTATACCCATATGCCCAACGGAAGTCCTATAAGATAAGCAAAGAAGGTGGAAAACACTGTCATGTAAAGCGATTCCCATGTTCCCTGCAAAAACATGTCTTTGTTTTGAATGAGCAAATCCAACATATCAGCCTTTCACCTCCGTCATACCAAGCAGCAGGCGAGTAATCGGGCTTTCTGGGTCGGTGAGTATCTTTTTGGTGTCACCGGTTTCCACAAAGGAACCGCTGTCGATTACCGCTACTTTATTGCATATGGATTTTACAACCCCTATTTCATGGGTAATTATTATTATTGTTACGCCAAGGTTTTTGTTGATTTCTTTAAGCAGTTCCAAAATGGATTTTGTGGTGAGTGAGTCCAATGCGGATGTAGGCTCGTCACACAAAAGCACTTTGGGGTCGTTTGCCAGCGCACGAGCTATTGCCACACGCTGTTTTTGTCCGCCCGAAAGCTGCGATGGGTAAAAGTCGGCTTTATCGCCAAGACCTACTATTTCAAGCAAGCGGTCGGTAGTTTTTTTAATCTCTTCCTTGCTTACATTACTAAGCTCCAGTGGGAAAGCCACATTGTCCCTAACTGTACGCTGCATGAGCAGATTGTAGCCTTGGAATATAACTCCAATCTGTTTGCGGTGCTGAATAAGCTCTTTGCCTTTAAGTGTAGAAATATCGCTTCCGTTTACTTCAATGCTGCCCTCGGTTGGATTTTCCAAAAGAGCAATACAGCGAAGCAATGTGGATTTTCCCGCACCGCTCATACCGATAATGCCGTAGATGTCGCCTTTATGTACATGCAGGTCAATTCCTTTAAGTGCAGTAACCTCGGAATCGGCACTGTCGAACACTTTAGTTAAATTGTTTATCTTTATCATGTTACGCAACCTTTTCTTTACCAAAAATATTTTTGCCTTTGAGTCTTTTTAGATATACAAAAAAGCCCTCGTCTTCGGATAATCCGAGGACGAGAGCCTAACGCTTCGTGGTACCACCTCTGGTTCGCTTTTCCCTCACGGGTGAAAGCCTTATCGGGTACATTCATACCCTGACGCTGTAACGGGCGTTCCCGGACACAGCCTTAGCCGTTTTTTCGACCTCGGTGTGCAGCTCCAAGTCCATCTTCGGCAGTTTCCGAAATATCCCCTCTCAGCTTACAGGGATTCTCTGTAAAGTCTTTCACTGCTTACTCTACTTTTCATAGCTTTTGTCTTTATGCGGTTATGCATTACATTATACGCAAGTAATTTGGCAAAGTCAATAGTTTTTTAAAGTTTTTTTCATTTTTAGGAACTTTTCCGAATAATTTTCGGTTTTTGTTCTATTTAAGCTCCAAAACCACCGGACAGTGGTCACTTCCGTAAACATCGGTTAATATTTTGCTGTCGCAAATTTTGTCTTTAAGCTCATCGCTGACCAAAAAATAATCTATACGCCAACCTGCATTTTTTGCCCTTGCCTGAAAGCGGTAGCTCCACCAACTGTATATCCCCTCGGCATCGGGGTACAAATACCTGAATGTATCCACAAAGCCGCTTTCCAGCAGCTGTGTCATCTTTTGGCGTTCTTCATCGGTAAAACCTGCGTTTTTACGGTTGGTTTTTGGGTTCTTCAAATCTATTTCGTTATGAGCAACATTAAGGTCACCGCAAACCACAACCGGTTTTTTCTCCCTCAAATTAAGCAGGTAACTGCGGAAGTCGTCCTCCCACTTCATTCGGTAATCAAGCCTTGCCAGCCCGTCCTGTGAATTTGGGGTGTACACCGTAACAAGGAAGAATTCTTCGTATTCGGCACAGATTATTCTGCCCTCCTTGTCGTGCTCCTCAATGCCCATGTCATAGCTGACACTTAAAGGAGGTATACGGGTAAATACCGCTGTTCCCGAATAACCCTTCTTTTCGGCACTGTTCCAAAACTGCTCGTATCCGTCAAAATGTATTTCGGCTTGTCCTTGCTGCATTTTGGTTTCCTGCACGCATATTACATCGGCATCAATCGCAGCAACAAAGTCGCCAAAGCCTTTGCCCATACACGCACGAAGTCCGTTTACATTCCACGACACAAGTTTCATTTTGCTTTTCTCCTTTTTACTTTGGCAGATAATCACGCAAAACCATGTTGGTAAGCGTTTGTTTTGTATTAAGTTCAGGTTGTTCCAACACCGCGTCCAGCAGGAAGTTCAGCACTGTCCCTACTTGTTTTCCTTTAGGAATACCCAACGCAATCAGGTCTTTTCCGTTAAGTGCAAGCTGCTTTAAGCTAAAGCACTGATGTTTGCGTAAAACCTCATCCAAGCAGCTTTGCAGGTTATCAAGCAGTTCAAAATCTTCTTTGGTAAAGCGAGTTGCCATTCTGTCGGCACGCTGTAATGCCCACAAGTCACGCAAATCTTTTTCACCAAGTCGTGAAAGCCAGCGTCTTACGGTTTTTGCATTGCAAGGAAACCGAACATCATGCAGTTTAACAAGCTGTTTTACACGGTGTGCAGTTTCGTTGTCGGCTCTCATTCTTTGCATAACATCGGCTGCTATTTTTTCGCTTTCGTCAGGGTGACCGTAAAAGTGGTCAATCCCTTTTTCGTCGGTAGTTTTGCAAAGCGGCTTTCCAGTATCGTGCAGCAGTGCCGCAAAACGCAAAACCTCATTCGGCGGTGCTGCCTGCACCGCCTTTATTGTGTGAGTATAGCCATCATACAAATGGTATGGGTGATTTTGCTCCATTCCCCTAAGTGCCGAAAGACAAGGCATTAAAAAGCAAAAAACATCGGCAAATTCGTCCAGCAGCGGCTCAACCTTTTCGCCTTTAAAAAAACCGCACAGCTCGGTAAAAATGCGTTCTGCCGCAATGTTTTCGAGCAGCGGGTACAGCCGTTTTATTGTTTCTGCCGTGTTTTGTTCAATACTAAAACCAAAACGCGCCGCAAAGCGAAGTCCGCGCAAAATACGCAGAGCATCCTCTTTAAAACGCTGCTCGGGATTACCCACACAGCGTATAATTCCTTTTTCAAGGTCACTTCTTCCGCCGAACGGGTCCACCAATCCGCTTGCCTCGTTGTATGCCATGGCATTTACGGTAAAATCCCTGCGGGCAAGGTCTTCGGTTATGTTTGCCGTAAAGGTTACATTGTCGGGTCGTCTTCCGTCGGTATATTCTCCGTCGACTCTAAAGGTGGTTATCTCCAAAGGTGTTCCTTGTATAACCACCGTAACCGTTCCGTGTTTAAGTCCCGTAGGAATAACATTAAAGCCTTCAAAGCATTTTAGTGTTTCTTCGGGAACTGCCGATGTGCAAAGGTCCCAGTCATTCGGCTGCTGCCCACGCAGGAAGTCACGCACACAACCACCTACCACAAAAACTTCGTGTCCGTTTGCAGTTAATATGCTCATGGCAGTTTCGACTGCTGTCGGCATGGTTATTTTCATATGCGCTCCTCCCTTTTAAATATTATTCCTTTACTCTGAGCCTTTTTTCAAGCTCATCATCCGGTGTTACATAGGCTGTTTGGTAAACATGGTAAATAACCTTACCCGGTCGTGATGCCGGTGGTTTTTTAATGTTTCGCACAGCAGTGTAATCCACAGGCACCTGTGACGAGTCCGCCGCCTTGCTGTTAACAGCTGCAATTATTGCCGCCTGAGTCAGTGTTGAATCGGGGATTGTTTTACCGTCCGCAACAACTATAACATGCGAACCAGGAATATTTTTTGTATGCAGCCACATATCGTAGTTGCGGCTTTCCTTTAAGGTCAATCGGTCGTTTTGCAGGTTATTTCTTCCCACCAGAATGGTAAAGCCGTCATCGGAAATATATTTTTTCGGCGGCAGCTTGCTTGAGGATTTATCCCTGCCTTTGTAAAGACGGATATACTTGCCCTGTGCCAGTTCTTCGCGTATCTGGTCAAGCTCCGCCGAAGATGTGCAGCGGGTAAGCAGGTCGAAAACCGACTCCAGATACACAAGCTCTTCTCGGCCTTCTTCGATAAGCGAGATAAGTTTTTTCTCCGCAGTTTGTGCCTTGCGGTACTCACCATAATACTTCTGCACATTCTGCGACGGTGTAAGTCTTGGGTCAAGCTTTATTACAACATTCGGCAGTTCTTCGTCATAGTAGTTCTGCACCACCGCCTGTGTCTGCCCTTTTTGCAGCATGTATAAATTCGAGCTTAAAAGGTCGCCCATCAATTTAAGCTGTTCGCGTTCGGCAGTGCGTTCCAGTTCGTCCTGCTGCAGCAGCAGCTTGCGGCGAACACGGTCGATGCTGTTCTGCAAAAATTTGAGCAGGTCGGAGCTTCTTGCGTGCATTCTTGCCATTAAGTCGCGCTGGGTGTAAAACTCGTCCAGCAGCTGCGAGCAGCTTGAATAACTGCGAGTATTCATTGCACTGCCGTACTGCCCAATATTCAAAAATGCAAAATCTAGCGGCTTGCGGTCGGGATAAAACACCGCTGTGGGTGCTGCTTGTGCATTTGTAAGGCAATGCTTTGTCTGTAAAAGCCACGCTTCAAGCGCTTCCATGCTGTCAGTTGATTGTTGGCTTACAACATTGTCCATTCCGCCATCGGCAACAAAGGCAGCTTCACGGCATACTATTGGCGAAAAGCCTTGCAAAGCATCCATCAGTGCTTTGCTCAGCGGAATATCACGCCCCAAACGAAGTCGGTCCATCACCTTGCTTACAGGCTCGGTAGTTATGTCCAGTTTATCCTGTGCAGGCGGCAGAATGTAGGTCATACCCGGCAGTACAGGACGAACCGAGGACATTTCCATGTCTATTCGTTTTAATGAGTCTACAATTTTACCATCGCTTCCAATCAAAATACAGTTGCTGTGCCGTCCCATTATTTCGACCGCCAGTGCAACCTCAACCTGGTCACCAAGCTCGTTGTAGGTTTCGAATATTAAAAACAGTATACGGTCCATGCTAAGCTGCTGCACACGGGTTAATCGTGCCGATGTTAAATGCTTGCGCATAAGCATACAGAACATGGGTGGGGTTTTGGGATTTTCGATTTTCGCTTCGGTAAAATGCACACGCGGACTTCCCGCCCCCGAACATACAAGCAGGCGGCGGCTGTCCCCCGGCTGACGAAGACCTATAACAAGCTCTTCCTTTGAGGGCTGCGCAATTTTGTCTACCCTTGCACCAATTCCCCATTCTTCTATTTCATTTTTCAAGCAGCGCAGAAACGCACCGTCCAATGCCATCTAAATATCTCCTCTTTGTAACTTTCGCAGTAATTATACAGTTCGTATTGGCGCTATGTTGCTTTGCGCTATGGTAAAGGTAACACTTGGGGCTTGTTCCTCCAACAGCTCGCACAGGTGCGGAAGAATTACAGTTTCGGTTTCAAAATGACCTGCATCCACAAGCACCAAGCCCGCTGCTGCGGCTGCCAAAAATACATCGTGCTTAACATCGCCTGTAACCAAAGCCTGTGCGCCCGCAGCCAAAGCCTTGCCCACCATCGAGCCGCCGCTGCCGCCGCAAACCGCAACTTTTGTTATTTGACCGCCCCAGCCTGTGTAGCGAATTCCGTTACAGTCAAGCAGCTCGGCTGTGCGGTGTGCAAATTCTTCCGCGGTAAGCGCAGTCGGAAGTGTTCCCACCCTGCCCAGTGCGTAGACATTGTCTTCGTCGGTTGAGGTTATTTCAAGCGGTTCAATATCCTCAAGTCCCAGTGTTCTTGCAAGGTATTCGTTTACACCTATTGGAGATACATCAAGGTTTGTGTGCGCACTTATAAGCGAAATGTTACTGCGGATAAGGCGGTAAACCAAGCTTTCCGCAGTTACTTTTTTCATTGGCTGCCAAATAAGCGGATGATGTGTGATTATAAGCTGTGCACCAAGTTTTTCGGCTTCTTCAACCACCTGTGGTGTGCAGTCAAGCGCAAGCAACGCTTTCGCCACCTGTTGGTTTGGGTCGCCAACAAGCAGCCCTGCATTATCAAAATCCATCTGTGTGGAAAAAGGTGCTGTTTTATCAATAAGTTCAAATATCTGCTTTACTGTCATTTCGTCCCTCCGATAAGCTGTTCAAGCTGTTCTATGAGCTGCCTGTGTGCAGGCAGTTGTTCGCGTTCACTTTCCTTTGACGACATTTCCAAGCCTGCGGTTTTCTTTTTAATAATATCCAATGTTCGTTTAAGGTAATCTGCCGACTCGGTACGGTCACTTTTGCCAAGTCCACCCACATAATTATGAAATAGTGTTTGCGGCTGTGGTATTCCCGTATACACGCATTTAATTACACTGTAAATAAATTTCCCCGACTTCACACCATGCTCCTCGGTAATTTCAAAGCCGTTTTTTGCAAGATATTCCCTTAATGTTTCGGGGCGTGTCATTGGTTGGAGCAGCAGAGTAACACCGCTTTTTCTTACAAGTGTTTTTCCGTTTTCCAATATGGTGGCTATAAGTTCTCCGCCCATGCCGGCAATTATTACTGTGTCAACATCGGTTTCTTCCAAACCCGAAAGTCCGTTTGTCAGCCTTGCTTCTATTTTATCGGATACACCATGACGAGAAATAAGGAACTTTGCCTTATCCAACGGTTTTTCGTTTATGTCACACGCATAAGCACGGGAGCATCTGCCCTGTTTTACCAAATATACAGGAAGAAAACCATGGTCGGTGCCTATATCCGCAACAACAGTCCCCTGCGGCACCATTGAAGCTATCAGCGCAAGACGGCTGTCCAGCGCAGGCAGTGTATAGCTGCTCATATTATCATTCCTTAAATATAATTTGTAATAAAAATCATGGGGATATGCCTTTTTTGCGGCACATCCCCAAACGCTTTTAATTTCTTTGATGTTTATCCAAGAGGAATAAAGCCCACTTTTTTATAAACCTTGTCAATTGTGCGCTGCGAAATTGCAAGTGCTCGCTGTGCGCCATCGGTGTAAGATTGTTTGAGGTAGTCTTTATCATCCATCAATGCTTTCCATTTGTCACGCACAGGTGCAAGGTGGTCTGCCACAGCTTCACCAACAGCTGTTTTGAAGTCCCCGTAGCCTTTGCCTTCAAAGTCTTTTTCGATTTCTTCAAAGCTTTTGCCTGCAACTGCCTGATAAATGGTCATAAGGTTGTTTATTCCGTCTTTGCCCTCAGCGTAGCGAACACAAGCCTCGCTGTCGGTAACTGCGCTGCGGAATTTTTTGATTACGGTATCCTTTTCGTCAAGAATGGAAATAAACGACTTCACATTGGTGTCGGACTTGCTCATCTTTTTGGTTGGCTCCTGCAGGGACATAATTTTTGCAGTAGCTTGCGGAATGTATGGCTCAGGAATGGTAAATGTGTTTCCATACTGAGTATTAAAGCGCTGTGCAATGTCACGAGCAAGCTCAAGGTGCTGTTTTTGGTCAATGCCAACAGGTACCAAATCAGCCTGATATGCCAAAATATCAGCCGCCATCAAAACAGGGTAATCAAACAAGCCTGCATTAATATCCTCAGGATGTTTTTGGGATTTATCCTTAAACTGTGTCATGCGGGAAAGCTGACCAAAGGATGTATTGCAGTTAAGCACCCAAGCAAGCTCGGCATGGGTTTTAACATGGCTTTGAATGAACACATTGCTTTTTTGCGGGTCAACACCGCAAGCAAGCAGCAGTGCATATGCTTCCAAAGAACGCTGACGCAGCTGTTTTGGGTCCTGACGCACTGTTATTGCGTGCATATCCACTATACAGTATGTGCAGCGGTAATCGTCCTGAAGCTGAGGCCAGTTCTTAACTGCCCCCAAATAATTTCCCAGTGTGAAAACACCGGTTGGCTGAATGCCCGAAAAAACACTTTTCTTTTTAGCAGGTGCTTGGTTTTCCATCGAAAAGACCTCCCTCTCATTTTACTTTAACAAAAATTTATGCCAAACGGCTGATACCGTCACGAATTCTGCGCAGGGTTTCTTCCTTGCCAAGAATGGAAGCAAGCTCGGTAGCACCGCCCGGTGTTGCCGGTTTGCCGCTTACTGCTACGCGGAAAGGCCACAGCAGTCTGCCGCTTTTAATTTCCATTTTTTCGCTAAGTGCCACAACAGCAGCATACAAGCTGTCGTTGGAAAAATCGTCCAGCTGTTCAAGCATTTCAAGCAGCACTGGCAGGTCTGCTTTTGCAGTTTCGGGGCTTGTTTTCATTTTTTTGTGGGAATGCAGTTCCACATCGTAATCAGGCAATGTGTCGATAAAATCGAGCTGTTCAGGAATTTCGCAAAGCACCTGACAGCGTTTCTGCATAAGGTCTGCAAGCACGCGAGTGTCAACATCTTCGCGTTTAACAGCCTGTTTAATCCATGGAAGTGCTTTTTCGTGGAACTCTTCAGGGCTGAGCGCTTTGATGTATTCGCTGTTGATATAGTTAAGCTTTGCGTTGTCAAAAATAGCAGGAGATTTGGAAATACCATCAAGGCTGAATGCCTGTGTAAGTTCCTGCAGGGAGTAAATTTCCTGTTCACCTTTTGGTGCCCAGCCAAGCAGTGCAATGTAGTTCATAACTGCTTCTTTAAGGTAGCCTTTTGCAACAAGGTCCTGATAAGAAGCATCGCCGTTGCGTTTGCTGAGTTTGTGGGAAGCATCCTTCATAACAGGCGAGCAGTGAATGTAAACAGGAACATCCCAGCCGAATGCTTCGTACAGCAGGTTGTACTTAGGTGCAGAGCTGAGGTATTCGTTGCCGCGGATAACATGAGTAATGCCCATTGTGTGGTCGTCCACAACATTTGCAAAGTTGTAGGTTGGCATACCGTCACGCTTAATCAAAATCTGGTCATCCAGTTCGGAGTTGTCAACGGTAATATCGCCAAAAATTTCGTCATGGAAGGTTGTTTTGCCTTCGGTTGGAATTTTCTGACGAATTACATAAGGAACACCTGCTGCCAATTTTGCTTCGATTTCTTCTTTGCTCAGGCGGGAGCAGCGGCCGTCGTATTTACTAATGGAAACACCTTCGGCAACTTCTTCTTTTTCTTCATCAGAAACTTTATCACAAAAACAGTAGTACGCCGCACCTTTTTCAATAAGTTCAAGCGCATATTTTTTGTACATACCGCTTGCCATGCGCTCACTTTGAACATAAGGGCCAACAGGGCCGCCAATATCCGGACCTTCGTCCCAAATCAAACCTGTTTCCTTGAGTGTATTATAAATAATATCAACAGCACCTTCTACCTGACGCTCTTGGTCTGTATCTTCAATGCGCAGCATGAATGTACCGTTATCTTTTTTCGCAATCAAATAAGCATACAATGCAGTTCTAAGGTTGCCAACATGCATATACCCTGTTGGACTTGGTGCAAATCGGGTGCGAACGGTTTTTGTTTCCATATTCATTTCCTTTCTTTATATAACACGGGAAAACTCCCTTTATTTCAAGCTTTTAGGAACAAAGTCTTACCTTGTATTTTAACTCTATGTTCAGTCAATGTCAAACTTATTTACCAAATAAAAGCAAAGAGCTGTTCGGTTAAGAACAGCCCTTTATTTTGGTTTTAACTTTTTGGTTTATCGCACAATAATATATGCCATGTAAGCAAAGTAAGCCAGTACAGAAATTGCACCTTCAACACGGCTTACTTGACGCTTGGTATAACACAACAGGTAGATAAGCAAGCTTACTGCTATAACAACAGCTGTATCATAAACGGAAAGCATGCTGTACGGTACAGGCGTAATAGCGGAAGATAAGCCAAGTACAAACAAAATGTTAAAAATGTTCGAACCCACCACATTACCTATTGCGATATCGCTTTCACCTTTTTTAGCCGCTACTGCACTTGTTACAAGCTCAGGCAAGGAAGTACCCATAGCAACAATTGTAAGACCAATGAGTGTTTGGCTGATACCAAAGGATATTGCAATTGCGGTAGCACTTTCAACAACAAGCTGACCGCCCAAAACTATACCTGCAATACCTATCACAATAAGACCAAGACATTTGGTTACCTGTGGTTTTGGTTCCATAGCATCACGAGGTTCGGGTTTTCGCTCAGGGTCCATTGCTCCGCGAATGGTGTATGCCACAAATATGGCCATAAAGAACAGCAAAATCATGCCGTCACCGCGGGAAATAACATTCATTTCACCTCTGCCCCAAAAGGTATCTATACCAAGAACAAGCAGCACAGCGGAAATGAGTATGGAAAACGGAAAATCACGCGCAATTATACCGCTGTCAACCTTGCACGGATTAAGCAGTGCCGTTACACCAATAACCATAAGCAGGTTAAAGATGTTTGAACCCAAAACATTACCAACAGCAATGCCGTTATCACCGTTAAGCGCCGCTGTAATACTAACTGCTGCTTCCGGTGCACTTGTTCCGAATGCTACAATGGTAAGACCTATTACAACACTTGGTATGCCAAAGCGTCGTGCCACACCCGAGCTTCCGTCAACAAACCAGTCTGCACCCTTAATCAAAAAGAAAAAGCCTACAACTAACAATAAATAAGACATTCTACCCACACTTCCTTACAGTGTTTATTATAATCAATTATTATCCGTTCCATTCAATTTTCACATCTGTGCAATTCGAATACAGGACAGTATATCAAATATTTTCCTTTTGTGTCAATGGCTTATCTTACAAGAATATACGCTGTATAAGCCACATAAGTCAGTATTCCAACAGCACCTGCAATTTTGCCGTAGGTTTTGTTTTTAACTGCCATTCCCCAAGCAACCAGCGACAGAGCTATGAGTATTGCGCAGTCCCAAAGTGAATGCACCGCAAACCCAAGCGGACTTACGATAGAGGAAATAGCCAAAATGCTAAGAATGTTAAAGATGTTAGAGCCTACCACATTGCCTATTGCAATATCGCTTTCGCCTTTTCTTGCCGCTACCGCACTTGTTACAAGTTCGGGCAAGGATGTTCCCACTGCTACTATTGTAAGACCGATTACCGCCTGACTTACGCCAAGAGCCACAGCTAATGCAGAAGCACTGTCGACCACCATTTGACCACCCAGAATAATGCCTACCAGACCTACAACTGCAATTACCACCGCTTTACCTGCCGACGGACGAAGCAGGTCTGCGTTTTCATCAGTTTCTTCTTCCTGTTTTGGAATGCTGCGGAATGTGTAGTACATAAAGTATGCCATCATAAGCAGCAGCACCAAACCATCAATGCGGGACAGCTTTCCGTCAAATCCAAGTACCAGCAATACTGCCGCCGCCAGTATTGAATAAGGCAGGTCACGGCGGATAATGCCATCGTGAACACCAACGGTTTTTATAAGTGCTGCAGCACCGGTAACAACCAAAAGGTTAAAAATGTTTGACCCAAGAACATTACCAACAGCAATGCCTGTATTGCCCTGAAGCGATGCCGCTATGCTTACTGCCGCTTCGGGTGCACTTGTGCCAAATGCGACAATGGTAAGACCTATTACAATGCTTGGTATGCCCATTCTGTGAGCAATGGCGGAGCTGCCTTCAACAAACCAGTCTGCACCCTTTACCAAAAAGACAAACCCGATAAGCAAAAATAAAATTTGCATAAACATAAAAAATACGCCCCTTTAATGAATTGCAGGCAACAAAAAAAGACTCCTATTGCCTGCTTAAAAATAAGCTTGCAATAAAAGTCTTGCAATCCATACAAAGTAAGGCGTATTCACCGGGCTGTACAGCCGTATTGACGATGAAATACAACACCTTTCGGTGTTTGCTACTCCCTTTTATTTCGTAGGAAAATTATAGTTCTCTAACCTTAATTTGTCAAGTAAAATGGATGTAAAATCAGCTTGTGTGCATTGTCCCCGAGTAAGGCAGGTCAATATTCACAACTGCATACAAGCCTTTTTCCCTTGCGTCCAAGCCTTCCTGTATTCTTGTTTTGAGTCGTTCCGGAGTTATTGGGTATTTAAACGGTATTGTGACATCAAAAATAAGGTTGCAGTGTGATGGACCTGTTACCACGCGGAAATCATGAATACTGAGTTTTGGGTCTATTTCAAACACTGCTTCATCGGCAATCTTGCGCAGACGGTCAATTTCTGGATTGTCGGTTTCAAGCGGGTCCATGTGAATAACCAAATGTATTCCCATGTCGGTCATTACATCACGCTCGATATTATCAATAAGGTCGTGGCTTTCCATAATCGGAACAGACGAGGATACCTCCGCATGAACGGTCGCAAAATACTGGCTTGGGCCGTAACAATGCACCATGAGGTCATGTATACCCAAAACACCCTCGTACGACATTATTTTTTCTTCAATGGCTTTTACCATTTCCTCGTCGGGAGCTTCACCCAACAGCTGATTGAGTGTTTCCTTTGCTATTTCAACACCTGCACGCAAAATAAACAATGCAACTGCAAGACCCATTATACCGTCAAGGTTTTTACCTGTGAAATGCGAAATAAGCAGTGCTGCCAAAACCGCAGTGGTGGAAACAACATCGTTAATGCTGTCTACCCCTGCTGCAAGTATAGATGTGGAGTCGATACGCGCAGCAATGTTTTTGTAAAATCTTCCCTGCCACAGCTTAAGCAGTGCGGAAACCGCAAGAATAACAACCGTAAGCCAGCTGAACTGCAGCACTTCCGGATTAAATATTTTTGCTACCGAGCCTTTGCACAGCTCAATACCCAAAAGCAGAATAACCAATGACACCAAAAAACCGCATATATATTCCGCGCGTTCATGCCCGTATGGGTGGTCAGGGTCGGCAGGCTTTGCGGATATTTTTACACCTACCAGTGTTATGAGCGAAGACCCCGCATCTGACAAGCTGTTTACCGCATCTGCAATTATGGATACACTGGAAAACAAAAGACCTACTGTTATTTTACCTGCAAAAAGCACAAGGTTTGTAACTATCCCCACCGCTACCGCAGCTGTTCCGTAAGCTGCTCTTACCGCAGGGTCTTTAACCTGTTCATGATTTTTTACTAATTTCCTTATTAGCAGTTCCGTCATACCTTACGCTTCCTTTCTGCGTGGTAGTATTATTATACTCACACACTTACAATCTTGTTATATGTACAGCCAATGTATTTTTTGTAAAAAACAAGACTGAATGACAGTTCATTCAGTCTTATATTTTTCATTTGATAGCTTATGCTTTATCCTGCCGATGTAAGCAGGTTTGGGTCGGGCATTTCTACCTTGCGGATGTTTGCACCCAGACCTGTAAGTTTTTCGATGATATTTTCATATCCTCGTTCAACATACTGTATATCCTCGATTTCGGTAACTCCATCTGTGGAAAGAGCCGCCTGTATCATTGCCGCACCTGCACGCAGGTCACATGCCTTCACAGGTGCCGGTGTAAATGCCGACACACCCTGCACAACCGCTATTTTACCATCTACCTGAACATTAGCACCCATGCGGCGCAGCTCGTCAACATAACGGAAACGGTTGTCCCAAACACCTTCGGTGACAATGCTTGTACCTTCAGCAAGGCACAGCAAAGCTGTCATCTGCGGCTGCATATCGGTAGGGAAACCCGGATGAGGCATTGTTTTTACATTTACAGCTTTAAGCTGACCCTCACGGATTACTCTTATCGAGTCATCGTATTCAATAACCTCAACACCTGCTGCCATAAGTTTTGAGCTTATGGATTCAAGATGCTTTGGAATTACATTTTTAATTAAAACATTACCGCCAGCCGATGCCGCAATTGTCATGTAAGTACCGGCTTCGATTTGGTCAGGGATAATGGAGTAGTTTGTACCGTGCAGAATGTCCACACCGTATATTTTTATGGTGTCGGTGCCTGCACCGCGAATGTCCGCACCCATCGAGTTCAAAAAGTTTGCAAGGTCAACTATGTGCGGTTCTTTTGCTGCATTTTCCAAAACGGTAAGACCTCTTGCCTTTACCGCCGCAAGCATTACATTCACTGTCGCACCTACCGACACTTTTTCAAACTGAAAATGACCGCCTTCAAGCTCTTCGGCTTTTGCGTTTATCATTCCTTTTTCAATGCTTACCTTTGCGCCAAGCATTTCAAAGCCTTTTATGTGCTGGTCAATCGGACGAACGCCAAAATCACAGCCACCCGGCATGGAAACGCTTGCTTCATTGCAACGACCAAGAAGCGCACCTAAAAAATAGTAGGAGGCGCGCATATATCTTGCCAGTTCATACGGAACAACTGCTTCATTTATTTCGCGTGTGTCTATTTCTACCGTTGAAGCATTCAAAAAGCGTACCTTTGCACCCATTCCTTCCAGAATTTTAAAAAGAATAGTAACATCGCTTATTGCAGGCACATTTTCAATAATGCACTTATCCTTAACCAAAACAGTTGCGGGAAGAATTGCAACAGCGGCATTTTTTGCTCCGCTTATGGTAACTTCCCCATACAGCTTTTTATTGCCACTTACAACATATTTTTCCAAAGCGGCACATCCTTTACAAATTATTTGCGGTATCAGACCGCAGTGATTAAAGGTCTTTTCCACATTGAATAGTATTCTCCGCCCTGCGGGTGGATAATCGGCAAGTATTCAAATGAAAAGACAAGTATTTTTGTTTTATTATTTTTACTGATTTTTACACCTATGCCGCAAAGCATGGCAAGAAGCTTTGCAAGGGTATTAAATCAGCTAAAAACGAATTAATTGTTACCTGAACATTCCTTTCCAGTAAAGTATACCTGTAACAAATACCGTTGCACCCAAGCTTAAAGCCAACGGGAACCATGCATGCGGCAGCGGAAGTCCTGTAACATTCATTCCGTAAAAGCTGTATATCATGGTTGGTATTGTCATAATAACAGTAAGGCATGTAAGCACCTTCATAACAATGTTCAGATTGTTGGAAATAATTGATGCAAATGCATCCATTGTTCCTTTTAAAATTCCCGAGTAGATGTTACACATCTCTATTGCCTGCTTAACCTCAACGATTACATCTTCCAGCAGGTCTTCATCTTCCTCATAAAGCTTTATTATTCTTCCGCGCAAAATCTTTTCAAGTGTTACCTCGTTGGATTTAAGTGATGTGGAAAAGTAAACCAAGCTCTTTTCAATATCCAAAAGCTGAATAAGCTCCTGATTACGCATTGACTTGTGCAAGCGTCTTTCCGCTTGTGATGTAATTTTGTCTATCTGTTTAAGATAAGCCAAAAATCGTGCGGCAACACGCAACAAAATTGTAAGCAGAAAACGGGTTTTCATTTGTGTTTTAACATTTTTAACCGCACCCGCTGCTATTTCGTTAAGAATTATCTGTTCACGCAGACTCATTGTAATAATGTAGTCGTCAGTCGTGATTATTGCAATAGGCATGGTGTAATAAAGCATGGAGTCATCCTCCTGCTTTTCGGCAACCGGAACGTCCACCAAAAGAAGCAGCTGGTTGTCCTCTTTTTCAATACGGGACGATTCTTCTTCGTCCAATGCCGCATTAAGAAAGTCGGGTTCAACCTTAAGCATTTCCAAAATATAATTTATTTCTTCTTTATTCGGAGCAACCACATTTACCCAACATCCTGTTTCAGGCTGGAGTATTTCGGTCATGCGGTTGTTTATTGTCTTGTACATTTTTATCAAATTCAAGCACACTCCCTTATTAGGCACGGGAATACTGCCTGCATTTTTTGCTGCCTGTTCCCCTGCCCATTATTCACTTTTTGGCAATTCAGCCTTTGAGTATTCGGCATTTATACTGCCGGTAGGGTCGGGATTCACACACAGCACCTCCAATGTACAAAGTTTTTTAACAGCAAAACAAAGCCGACATTGTATTATGTTCGGCTGTTTGGTATTTCCAATCATTATTACAACAATAAAAGTTTTACTGTATACGCAATCATTATACCAATGAAAACCTTATTTTTCAAGGCTTTCATTGGTTTTAACCAAACATACCATATATGTAAATGAATTTATTTTCGAGTATATTCCAATACTTAAATATCCCAGCATCCTTTAAAACGCTCGCAAGGAGGTATTTTATGTGAGCTTTTTTCCTTTTAATGAGAATTTTTCGTTCGGTGAGCGTATTTACAACGAGCAGCTTATTAATAAGCTGTTGGGCCGCAAAACTGTTCACTGTGACCTTTCCAACGCTGCTGCTATTATTGAAAACAAAACTGTCCTTGTAACAGGCGGTGCCGGTTTTATTGGTTCACAGCTCTGCCGCACGATTCTTGCATTAGGCTGTGCCAGACTTATAATATACGACCACTGGGAAAACGGCTTGTTTTACATTGACCGAAAGCTTGAACCTATTTACAAAGGCAAATACATTCTTATTAATGGTTCTGTAACATCTCCCGAAAAAATTACGGAAATTTTTTCCCGTTATAATCCGTCACTGGTTTTTCACGCTGCCGCCAACAAACATGTTCCCCTTGTAGAGCAAAACCCAAGACAGGGAATTTTAACCAATCTGCTCGGAACAATTTTTACCGCCCGTGCATGTGCTGTATGCGGCTGCGAACAATTTGTTTTAATCTCAACCGACAAAGCCGTTAACCCCGTAAGCGTTATGGGTGCAAGCAAACGCGCAGCCGAAATTGCCGTACAGCTTATAAATCAACAATCAAGCACTGTTTTTTCCTGTGTGCGATTTGGAAATGTTTTTTGCTCCACAGGCAGTGTGGGCGAAATTTTTATGAACCAAATAAAACGGCGTGAACCCGTAACCATAACCCACCCTGCCATGACGCGCTACTTCATGACAGTTACCGAAGCGGTAAATTTGGTTTTAAAATCCTGCGAAACAGCCTGCGGCGGCGAAATATTCACTCTTGATATGGGCAGCCAAGTTTCGGTTTTGGAGTTGGCTCACAAAATGATTGAATCTGCCGGATTAACGGTAAATAAAGATATTCCCGTTATATTCACCGGAATACGCTCGGGTGAAAAGCTGACCGAAGAGCTTTTTGAAAAAAACGAAAAAGTTATTTCTACAGCTCACCCCAAAATATTGCTTAACGCCCCTTTGCCTCTTGCGGAAAATATCCCCGAACTTTTAACAACTGTTGAAAACGAAATATTCAGCGCCGACATTAACCGTCTGCTTTATTTGCTATCCCAAATAGTTCCTAACTTTAATCATCACCGATAACGCAAAAACGGCCTCCGCAAAGCGGAGACCGTTACTTTCAAAAATTAATTTGAAATTATTCAGCAGCAGCTTCTTCAGCAGCAACTTCTTCAGCAGCAACTTCTTCAGCAGCAGCTTCTTCAGCTACAGCTTCTTCAGCAGCAGCTTCTTCTACTGGAGCTTCTTCAGTAGCAACAACTTCTTCAGCAACAACTTCTTCAGCTGGAGCTTCAGCTGGAGCTTCTTTGCTGCCGCAAGCTGCCATAGAACCTGCAACCATAACTGCCATCAGGATAGCCAAAATCTTTTTCATAGTAAATTTCTCCTTTGAATGTTTTCTTTCTTTTATATTGAATGGACTAATTTCCAATCAATCACTTATTTTTGCTCTGCCGGCGGAATAACAAAGCACCGTATATGACAGAAAGTTCACAAACCTTCCTCAATACCCGCACTATTTTACTGCAACAAGAACAAAAATGCAAGCCTTTTTAAAGAAAAAAATTCCATAAAATTCGCAATATCTCGATTTTTAACAACTTTTTAAAATCTTACTTGATAAAAATGGGTTTTGTTCGTCAACTAATCTTTTCCTTTTAGTAACTTTATTTCATTTACAGTTACATATTTATGAACTAATTTACATAAATTTTATCTGTAACTCGTACTCTCACTTATATATTGCACTGACTTGTGTTTATAAAATGATGAAAAATCCGTTGAAAAAGGTTTTGCCGACCTCGCGGGCAACGAAGTCGGCAAGCCTTTTGTTTGTATCAGAGCAGGAGATGGATCGGGCAATCCATCAACGAAGTAAGCTGTTACGGTGTGGGAACACTTTAATTAAAGTGTTCCCACAAATATGTTCAACACACACTTTTTTCTAAATTATAGCAGTTCTGACGAAAAAGTCAACACTTTTATGCATTTTGTGACCGAATTTGTGACTTCATTTAATGCGCGCCCCTTATTTTTTGGAGCGTTTGTTGATTTTGCACACTACTATACTAAAACAATATGCGAATTTGTGATTTTATCTCTCGGTAATATTTTAAAGATAAACAAAAAACCCTCGGAAAAAATCCGAGGGTTTTGCAAATAATCCCAATAGGGAAATTATCTTTTGGAGAACTGTGGAGCGCGACGAGCTGCTTTGAGACCGTATTTTTTACGCTCTTTCATTCTTGGGTCACGGGTGAGGAAGCCAGCTTTTTTCAGAACTGGACGGAGGTCTTCACCTTCGTGCTGGAGCAGTGCACGGGAGATACCGTGACGGATAGCACCTGCCTGACCGGAAACGCCGCCGCCTGCAACGGTGCAAACTACGTCGTATTTACCGATAGTTTCGGTGAGGTTGAGTGGCTGACGAACAACCAGTTTCAGTGTTTCGAGACCGAAGTAATCGTCAATGTCTCTGCCGTTGATGGTGATGTTGCCTGTGCCTGCGTAAAGACGAACACGGGAAACAGAGTGTTTTCTTCTGCCTGTACCATACAGGTATGGTTTGCTTGTGTACATTCTAATTGTCCTCCTTCCGATTAAAACTCGAGCATTTCTGGTTTCTGAGCTGCGTGAGTATGATCAGCACCTGCGAAGATTCTGCATCTTGTCATAGCAGCACGACCGATTGTGGTATCTGGAACCATGCCTTTAACAGCCAGCATCATAGCAAATTCTGGTTTTTCGGACATGAGTTTGTCGTACTGAACTTCTTTCAGGCCGCCGATCCAACCGGAATGACGGTAGTATTTTTTCTGGGTAAGTTTTTTACCGGTCAAAACAGCTTTAGCTGCATTGATGATAATAACATGGTCGCCACAGTCAACATGTGGAGCGAAAGTTGGTTTGTGTTTGCCGCGAAGAATTGTTGCAGCTTTAGCAGCGGTTCTGCCCAGTGGCTTGTCGGCTGCATCGATGATGTACCATTTACGTACAACTGTGCTTGCTTTTGGCATAGTAGTAGACATCTTTACTTCCTCCTGTAATTTTGTAAATTATAATTTATTTAACCGACAGCCGGGTATCTACTCTAATGAAACGCCGTCTGCGTAAAATAGCGGTTAAATCAGCAAGTATTATTATATGTGCGGCATTATTAAAAGTCAATACCAAAAATCAAACTTTTTAATTTATCAATGTGCAATCTCCGTTTTTCTCGTTTTTGCTCCGTTTTACTCCCGTATACTCCAAAGGCAAATTACACAAAGTTTGTTTATTTCTTTTTAACCCTGCCCCAACTACGGCTTTTTTCATTTTACATTGCAATTTTCGACCCTTTATTTGTCGACATCGGCGGTATGTTGGGCTATAATATCCATGTGCAAAACTTGCATTCCAATAATGCTATTATAAATAAGGAAGAAGGTTCGCTTTTCCATGAGAAGCAATATTACAGAATTTTTTAGCCGAATGAAAAACGAAAAGGTTGCTTTCATCGGTGCAGGTGTAAGCCACCGCCAGCTGATTGAGCTTTTTGCAAAAAAGGGCATCACTGTTACCCTGCGCGACAAACGCTCAGCCGAACAGTTGGGCAAAACTTTTGATGAATTAACAGCTTTGGGCGTTCGCATGGTGCTGGGCGAAAATTACCTTGCCGATATTGATGACACTGTAATATTCCGTACTCCCGGAATGTACTTTAATACCCCCGAGCTTATTTGTGCCAGAAAAAGCGGTATTCATGTAACAAGTGAAATGGAAGTATTTTTTCAGCTTTGTCCTTGCCCGATATATGCCGTTACCGGTTCTGACGGCAAAACCACTACCACAACAGTTATCAGTGAATTTTTAAAAGCAGAGGGCTTTAATGTACATCTGGGCGGCAATATAGGCAGAGCATTGCTCCCCATTATTGAAGAAATTTCCTTTGATGACCGTGCCGTTGTCGAGCTTTCCAGCTTTCAGCTTATGTCCATGCGTCAAAGCCCCGATGTTGCCGTTGTAACCAACATTTCCCCAAATCACCTTGATGTTCACGGCACAATGGAGGAATACACCGACTGCAAGAAAAACCTGCTGCTGCATCAAAACGGTTTTTCACGCACCGTTCTTAATATGGATAATCCGCCAACTGCTGCTTTTGAAGAGCTGGTTCGCGGTGAGTGCTGTTACTTCAGCCGACAAGGCAAGCCTGAGCGCGGTGCTTGGGTAGACAGTGACGGCATTATACAAGTGACCTTCAACGGCAATACTGCTGCGGTAATGGACAGCCGTGAAATAAAAATCCCCGGTATTCACAATGTAGAAAACTACATCGCTGCCATAACAGCCGTTTGGGGTGTTGTTTCCCCCGAAAATATCCGCAAGGTAGCACGCGAATTCGGCGGTGTTGAACACCGAATTGAATTTGTGCGCGAGTTGGACGGCGTTAAATGGTACAACGACTCCATTGCTTCCAGTCCTACAAGAACAATTGCAGGACTTAATTCGTTTAACCAAAAGCTCATTATAATTGCAGGCGGGTACGACAAAAAAATCCCGTTTGAGCCGCTTGCACCAAAAATTTGCGAAAAGGTAAAGCTTTTGATTTTAACAGGACATACTGCCGAAAAAATTGAAACCGCAGTTCGTCAGTGCGATAGCTTTAACCCCGATACACTCAAAATTATTCATGCCGACAGCATGAAGGACGCAGTTGAAAAAGCCCGCCAAAACGCACAGTCGGGCGACATAGTATCACTTTCACCCGCTTGTGCAAGCTTTGATGCATACCCCAATTTTGAAGCAAGAGGCAGACATTTTAAAGAGCTGGTACACAGTCTTTAAGCCTTTTTGAAATAACAAGGAGAAACAACTATGGAAATTTATGAACTCATACAGCAGCTTTGTTCCGCCATTGGTGTTACAGGGCTTGAAACAGCCCAAGCCAGCGGTGTTGCCGAACAGCTGCTTCGCCCTTACGGAAAAACACAAATTACACCGTTCGGCAGTGTTATTTGCGAAATTCATCCTCCAAGGGAAGGAAAACCGCACATCATGCTCAATGCTCACATCGACCAAATAGGCATGAGCGTTACCTATATTGACGAAAAAGGCTTTTTAAAGGTTGCGTCCTGCGGTGGCATTGACCGTCGTTTGCTTATGGCTGCACAGGTAACTGTACACGGCAAGCGTCCTATAAAAGGTATTATAAGCTCCGTTCCGCCGCACCTGCAGGAGGGCGAAGCCAAAAACCAAAAGGTTACCGAAGTTGCTGTTGACATTGGCATGAGCAAAGAAGAAGCCGAACAGCTTATCATGCTTGGCGACCGCGTTACCATTGACGGCGAGGTTTTCCGCCTGCGCGGCAATCAGGTTACTGCTCCTGCTATTGATGACCGCGGTGGCTGTGCCGCTGTTATACGCGCTGCTGAACTGCTTAAAGACGCCGATTTGGACTGCGGACTTTCGGTTGCACTTTCTTCGCAGGAGGAAAACAGCAGCATTGGCGCAACAACTGCCGCATGGCAGCTTTCGCCTACCCATGCAATAATTACCGATGTTTCTTTTGCGTACACCCCTGACATAAAAAAGAACGAATGCGGTGAAATGGGCAAAGGTCCAATGATAGGCTTTGGTGCAACCCTTAACGACAGCACAAGCCGTACACTGGTGCAGCTTGCCAAGGATAACGATATTCCTTACCAAATAGAAGTAACAGGCGCAAAAACAGGAACCGATGCCGACCCAATAGCTCGTACAGGCAAGGGTGTCGTAGTAGGTCTTTTAAGCATACCTCTTAAATATATGCATACTCCCGTTGAAACCGCCGATTTGACCGATATTGAAAACACAGCCAAGCTTATGGCGGCTTATGTTAAGGAAGTTGGAGGTAAAAAGGCATGAACAAACAGCTTATCAAAGAACTGAGCGACCTTGCAGGTGTTTCCGGCAAGGAAGAGCTTGTTCGTGAATATATTTTAAATCAGGTAAAAGATTACTGCGAATGCCGTACCGACAATCTGGGTAACCTTATCTGTTTTAAAAAAGGTGATAAAGCACCCAAAAATACCATGATGTTTTCCGCACACATGGACGAGGTAGGCTTTATTGTAACCAATATTACCGAAAGCGGACTTTTGCAGTTTACCAACATTGGCGGCATTGACAGTCGTGTTGTGGTTGGCCGCTGTGTACTTGTTGGCGAAAACAAGGTTCGCGGAATTATTGCCACAAAAGCAATTCACATGGTAAGCGAAAAGGAAATCGACTCCCCCGCTAAGCTTAAAGATTTGTATATAGACATCGGTGCTTGTTCCCGTGAAGAGGCTCTCGAAGCGGTTTCCCTTGCCGACAGGGTGACCTTTGTACCCGATTTTCAGGAAATTGGCACAGACTTTATTAAAAATAAAGCTTTGGACGACCGTGCAGGCTGTGCATTGCTTATTGATATGATAAAAACCGAAAACCTGCCTTACGACACATGGTTTGTTTTCACCACCAATGAAGAAACAGGTCAAGCCGGTGCAGGCCCTGCCGCATTTGCAATAGGTGCGGACATTGGTGTTATTGTGGAAACCACTACCGCAGGTGATGTTTCGGGCGCTTCCGAAGACAAGTATGTCTGCCACATGGGCGGCGGTCCTGTTGTTTCCTTTATGGACAAGGGCACAATTTACGACCACGAGCTGTACAAGCTCGGTTTTGACACAGCAAAAGAGCTTGGTATTCCCTGCCAGACAAAACGCGGAGTGTTTGGCGGAAATGAATCCCGTGCCGTACAAGCGGCAGGAAAAGGTGTGCGTGTAATGGCGGTATCCATGCCTGCAAGATACATCCACTCCGCTTCGTGCATGCTTAAAGGCGAGGACATTAAAAACACCTACAAGCTGTTGGCGGCACTTCCTGCAAAACTTGGTGATTTATGATTGTTCTTTGCACCGAAGAAAACTTTGACGATTTTAAAAAAGCCTGCTTAAAGGACAGCATTTACGGCGCTATGAACTATTCACGCCACACCTGCTACTCCCACCTGCCGCACCTTGCACTTTTTTGGATTGTGTTTGACGGCAGTGAACCTGTGGGAACAGTTTCAAATGTTATGGGTGATGGCATTGTGTCGTGCATTAAGCAGGATTGTACCGAAGAAATTTCGCACCTTGTGTGCACAGTGGGAATTTCCTCGCTGTTGGGCGACAGCTGCATTGTAAAAAACATAAATAGTGTGTTTGGAGGCAGTGTTTATTCCGCCCCAACCATGGTTTGTAACAGCGGCTGCCTTTCCCCCGATGTACACAAGTACACAGGCCGTTGGCGCACCCTTTACGATTTTATATGTAAGGGCTACCCCTACTTTGCTGCTCACAGCAATTATGATGACTGGTTAAGCAGCCTTACCATGCGTGTGAACCGCGGCACAGCTTCGGTTTACACCATACAAAACGGTGACGAAATTTTGGCTTGCGGCATTATTGGATTTAAGGGCGAAAAAAGCGGCGAAATTGGCAGCATTGTAACCGCCCCCGAAGCACGCGGCAAGGGTTACGGCAAAAAAATTACTCGTCATTTAGCGGCTGTTCTGGAAAGTGAAAACCGCACAGCATTTTTGCACCTCGCTGAAAACAGCCTTGTCCCCTTTTACGAGTCGGCAGGCTTTAGCGTTTGCGGTGAATGGGGCAGTATTTCCACACAATGAATTCAAATTAAGCATAAAAAAGGAAGCGATTTAAAATCGCTTCCTTTTTTACATTAACTTTAAATTCAATTATTTAGCTTCGGCAGCTTTTTTTGCTTCTTCTTCAAGAAAATCATCACGAGTGATTGCGTGAACGCTCATGTCGTAGTAGTTGCCGTATTTGTCTTTACCCTGTTTGCGGTGTACGCCTTCAAATTTAAGGCCGCATTTGTCCATAACTTTACCGGACGCAGGGTTGTCGTCACCATGCATAGCGTACAGACGGTTGTATTTGCATTCAGTAAACATGAAACGGATAACCATTTTCAGCATTTCGGTTGCAATACCTTTGCCCCAGTACAGGTCGGAAACAGCGTAGCCGATTTCGATTTCGTCGAATTTAGCATTTTTTACAGTTGCGGAAATGCTGCCGATTGGCTCATGGTTTTCTTTCCATTCACAGCACCAGATGTAAAAATCATCTCTTGCGTAGGAGCTTGTCCAATCACGCAGAAGTTCGCGAGTTTCTTCAACATCTTCTGCAGGCCACCAAGACAGTGTTTTGGACACTTCAGGACGGGATGTCCAGTTTTTGAACATGAGTTCGGTGTCGTCCATTGTAAATCTTCTCAAAATCAAACGGTCGGACTCAAGGGTCTGTGTACCTTTGTTGATAACTTTTTCAGGCCATGGGTGCTTCAAAAAAACCATTCCTTCCTAAATTCACTAATTTTCCAAGTAATTAAAATGCGAACCTGCGCCCCTAACGCGTCCGCTTTAAATCATAACATTAATGATTTTAGCACCTATTTCCCAAATCTTCAACATAAACCGCTACCCCCCGCAGTAAATTTCGATTTTATACATATTAATCACTGCATAAATGTGTTATGATTGCACAGTGTTTGGCTAACATTTCACAACCTTTGAAAAAGCCCTGACAAACTTCTTTAGTTTGCCAGAGCTTTTTTGGGTTTTATTAAGCTTTTTCTCCCCTTGACGGAGCAAAAATTATAAACAGCAGCGATGCTATAAGCAGGAAGAACGGATAAAAGATATTCGGAATAATTTCCATTGCAGAAACCGCAAAGCCAAGCTCGTTAGCTGCGGATATTGCAACAAGCATCTGCGCACCGTAAGGAATAATACCTTGGAACACACATGAGAATGTATCCAAAATGGACGCTGCTCTTCTGGAGGAAATTCCGTAAATTTCGCTCATCTCTTTTGCAATTGGGTTAGCCATTACAATAGCAACCGTATTGTTTGCGGTAGCTATATCCATAGCACCTACCAAAAGGCCCATTCCCAAAAGACCGCCGCGTTTGCCGCGGAACATCTTTTTAATAAAGTACAATACTGCGTCAAATCCGCCATATTCACGCACCAAAGCACAAATTGCCGAAACCAAAATTGCAACCATTGTGGTTTCAAACATACCTGCAGCACCCGAACCCATTGCCGAAAGCAGGTTTACAGGCTGTATTGCACCGGTAAGCAGCATTATTACCGCGCCCGAAACAATACCCAAAAGCAGTGAAACAAACACATTAAAACCAATAATACCGCATGCAAGCACAAGCAGATATGGAATAATCTGCATAAGGTCATATTTCTGGAGTATTATTCCCGAAACATTCTGATCTGCGGTAAGGAAAATCAAAACAACAAGTGTAACCAGCGCAGCAGGAAGCGCAATTGCAAAGTTTTCACGGAATTTATCCTTCATATCACAGCCTTGACCGTTGCAGGCAGCAATTGTGGTATCGGAAATAAAGGAAAGGTTGTCCCCAAACATTGCACCGCCGATTACCGAACCAATACAAATTGGCAAGCCAAAGCCCGATGCCTGAGAAATTGCCACAGCAATTGGTGTAATAAGGGTAATTGTTCCCACCGAAGTACCCATTGCCAGTGAAACAAAGGTGCTTACCACAAATATTACCGCTACCGAATAACGTGCAGGAATCAATGAAAGCATGAAGTATGCAACGCTGTTGGCACTGCTTCTGCCAACCACACCAACAAATATACCCGCCATCATGAAGATGAGTATCATGGTGATAATGTTTTTATCTCCTACATGTTTACCCATAATGGCAAGCTTTTCATCAAACTTAACACCGCGGTTTTGCAGGCAAGCAACCAAAAGTGCAATCAAAAAAATTACAACTATTGGTATGTTGTAAAATCCCATTGGAATTTTCATTATATATTCAAACAATATACCAAGTCCAAGATAGATAAACAAAAATACCGCAATAGGTAAAAGAGCCACCGGATTTCCTTTTTTCACACTGTTTCCCCCTTGTTTACATTATTAATAATAAAATAAATATTCCTACAAATTACCATTCTTGTCAAGTATTTAAAGCGCTAAAAAATGTGCGGTGCCACCTTCGACACCGCACATTACTGTTTTTTTTACTTACTCTGCAGCTTCTGGTGTTTCTTCAGAAGTTTCCTTTTCTGCGGCGGCATCAATGCTTTCTATCCAAGCATGCGCTTCGTCTGCTCTTTCTTCGGAATGACCAACCGAAAGAACCAGGAACTTTTCCTGCATAGCTCTTACATAATAATCAATGGTTACACCGTCTTCACGAACGATGCTGTTGTGCAGGTATTCCTGTCCGCCAATTTCAACCACTTCGTTTTCTTTGGCAAACTCAATATCTTCTTTAACCTGAGAAAGCTGTTCAATGGTTGTTTCAAGATATTCTTCCGCAGTTTCAATGTCGTTCTTTTCTTCTGCGGTGTACTGTATTTTCAGCTTGCCTGCATCATCAGCATCATCAACCATAAACAATGGCACAATGTTGTCGCCAATATGCTCATGTGTTTCGTCGGTTTCTTCACCTGTTACACAGGAACACGCTTCGTCAAGCAGGTTTTTCATTTCCTCGCCTGTCATTGGCTGTGTGTTTTCAGGCACCGGCACTGTTACATCTGCCCAGTTGTTTACATATTTATCATCGGCAAGCTCGCCTTCTTCAAATGGAAGCTCTTCGGCTGTTTCCTCCACAGCATCGGTCTGAACAGGTTCTTCCATTGGTTCGCTTTTTTCTTTTCCACATCCGGTAAAACCAACTGCCGCACTAAGCAAAACAGCTGTCATGAGCAAAACGGAAAGCAGTTTTTTCATGTCATATTCCTCCGATAACTCCACTGCTCTCAGGCAGCGAGAAAATTTACAGTTTTTTCTTTCAAGTCAGCATAAATTTGTGCAGACTTTATCATTCTCATTATAGCTTTAATCGTACAAGTAGTCAATTAGTCCGGCAAAAGCCTGCATAACAAATTAATTCGATTTATTCACCAAAAATTGTCAGCGGTTTTTTTATTGTTTTTTTAGTCAAACCCCTTTTAAAGGGATTTTCTTTTTATTGTGAAATCGGTATAATGTGTTTAGCGTTTAAAACCTTAATTCATAAATTCGACACGACATTGTGTTAAGCTTATACGGTAAAAACGGAACAGCCTGTTTGTCTGCTCCGCCTTTTTTTCGCAACAATACTTAATAATCACGGAGTAATCTTACATGAGAAAAATTCTTGCTTTCATAACCGCCTGCATTATGGCTGTAATAAATATTATTCCTGCATTTGCACAAAGCAGTGACACCATTCCCGAAACCACATTCCGTTCCTATGTGGTTATGGATGCTGCCACAGGACAGGTTTTGCTTGAAAAGGAAATGGACCTTAAAGCATATCCTGCAAGTATAACCAAAATTTTAACCACAATGCTTGCGCTTGAAAACAAATCCCCCGATGACCAAATAATCATTAGCTACGAAGCCGTACATTCCATTTTGGCAGGCAGCACACACATTGCACTTACCGAAGGCGAAGTCATTACCCTGCGCGATGCACTGTACGCAACAATGATACAATCCGCAAACGACGCTGCAAATGTTGCGGGCGAACACACAGGCGGCTCGCTTGCAGCCTTTGCCGAAATGATGAATAAGCGTGCTGCCGAGCTTGGTGCGGTTAACACCCACTTTGTAAATGCAAACGGTCTGCCCCACCCCGACCACTACACCACCGCTTACGACATGGCACTCATTACCCGTGCCGCGCTTAATGTTGATGGTTTTCGTGATTATTTCGGAGCTTTGCTTTACACCATGCCGCCAACGAACAAGCAGACAGAAAGCCGTACATTCGGCACATTCCATCATATGCTTGTAGACTCCAAATACTATTATGACGGAGCTGTGGGCGGTAAACTTGGCTGGACCGAAGAAGCCAAGCACACAATAGTTACCGTTGCCAAGCGCGGTGATATTGAGCTTATTTGTGTTGGCATGAATACAGGCAGCAAGTGGGGCAAGTACAGCGACACCGCTAAGCTGTTTGACTACTGCTTCAACAATCTTAAACCGTTTACACTTAAAGGCCGTGACTTTGAGGAATTTGAAGTCCCCGTTTACGAGGACGATAAATCCAACCCGGTATATACTGCAAAAATTTCGGGTGCGGGCAGTTATTCACTTCTTATCCACCGCGATTTGGACGAGGACGATGTGCTTTCCTTTAAATATAACATTCCCGAATATTACAGCGACCCCGATAAAATTAACCCTACCGTTACCATTAAGCTTAACGACCCCAACGGCAGAATGGTTCAGTCACGCGCAAGGCTTCCGCTTGAGTACGAGCTTATTCCATTAGCCGACGGCGGAACCGGCGCAAGCGGAATAAGCATGGAGGGCGGTTTTTCTCTGCAAAAGGTAAAGGAAATTTGTATTGTACTGCTCAAGGTTGCCGGCGTTATGCTTGGCGTTCTGTTTGTACTGCTGCTTATAATCCGCCAGATAAACCTTTACCGTTACCGTAAAATTCGCGAAAAAATGAACCGTCAACAGCACCGTACGCGCACCCGAAGATAATGAAAGGAATGATAAATTAAAATGCCTCGTTTCTTTTGCGAAAATATAGGTGAAAACTCCGCCGTAATAACAGGTGAAGATGCCAAGCACATTTCAAAGGTGCTTCGTATGCGTGTGGGCGAAGAGCTTACACTGTGCGATACAAAAGGCACCGACTACATTTGCACCATATCCACCATTTCACCCGACGAGGTTTGCCTTGACATATTGCAGCGTCAGCCAAGCCTTGCCGAGCCTAATGTATTTGTAAAGCTTTATCAGGGAATACCAAAAGGCGACAAAGCTGAGTTTATCATTCAAAAAGCGGTTGAGCTGGGTGTTGGGGAGATAACCTTTTTTGACTCCTCCCGCTGCGTTGCAAAGATAGACCAAAAATCCATGGATAAAAAAATTACCCGTTTTCAGCGCATAGCGTACGAAGCCGCCAAGCAGTGCGGCAGGGGCATTATTCCGCAGATACGCCCCGTGCTCACCTTTAAACAAGCAGTAACCGAAATGCTTGAATGCGACCTTCCGATTATGCTGTACGAAAACAGTACCGCACCTTTAAAGCAAACCCTTTCGACTCCTGCAAAAACAATATCTGTAATGGTAGGGCCCGAGGGTGGGTTTTCACCCGAAGAAGCGGACTTTGCAAAGTCGCAGGGCTGTTTTTCCCTTTCGTTGGGCAAACGCATACTCCGCTGTGAAACCGCACCTATTACCGCCCTTTCTGTAATTATGTACCAAACCGAAAACCTTTGATTAGAAAGTCAGGTCGTTATTATGAAATATATTATATGTGCATTTTTAACCTGTTCACTGCTTATTGCTTCGGGCTGTTCCGACCGCACCGCTTCCAATGACGAGCTTGAACAGCAGCAGTCCACACAGCAAATTAGTCAAGATATCGACGAGGACACCACCGAAGATTTTGCCGATGCTCCTGCCGAATTTGAAGGCGGTGTGGTAAAGCATGACGAAGATGAAACTGCTGACGATAACATCCACGCTGCACAAACCGATACAGCTGACGATACCGATGATACTGATGACAGTGCCGATACTGCCAACGAAGAAAAAGCAGACGAAAAACAGGTTTCTGCCGTACAGTTTGACGACAGCTTTTTGATGTTGGTAAACTCCACACATCCGCTGGCAGAGGGCTACACCCCTGAGCTGGCTTATGTTCAGGGTGAATACCGTGTTGACAAACGAATTTTGCAGGTGTCCCAGCAAATGATTGCCGATGCACGCAAGGACGGCGTTGAACTGCTTGTTTGCTCCGCTTATCGTCCTGTTGAATCACAAACAAGACTTTTCAACAATAAAGTTAACGAATGGATGAGCGTAGGCAAAAGCAAGGACGAAGCTGTTGCGCTTACATCTGCACTCATTGCAGTACCGGGCACAAGTGAACACCACACAGGGCTTGCGCTTGACATTGTAACTCCGTCGTACCAAAGCCTTGATGAGGGCTTTGCAAAAACTTCCGCTTTTGCATGGTTGGACAAGCATGCCGCAGATTACGGCTTTATTATGCGTTACCCTGCCGACAAAACCGATATTACAAAAATTGATTACGAATCTTGGCATTACCGCTATGTTGGTGTTGAAGCTGCCCGCGAAATTAAAGCAGGCGGACTTTGCCTTGAAGAATATCTGGGGGAAATTTCCTAATGAGAGCAGCATTTTACACCTTGGGCTGCAAGGTAAACCAATACGAAACACAAGCGCTGGAGGACATTTTTGCCGCTGACGGCTTTGATATTGTTGAACACAGCGAACCTGCCGATGTTTACATTATAAATTCATGCACCGTAACCTCGACAGGCGACAAAAAAACACGACAGATACTTCACCGCTTCAAGCGTCAAAACCCTACCGCACTTACCGTGCTTACAGGTTGTTTCCCGCAGGCTTTTCCCGAGCAGGCAAAAGCTATGGAGGAAGTAAATGTAATAACAGGTGCCGCAAACCGCACCGCTTTGCTTGGACTTGTTAAGCAAAGCCTTGCAGCAGGCGGCAAACGCTTTGTTGAGATAACACCACACACCCGCAACGAAGAATTTGAAGCACTTACAATCCGCCGTTTTTCCGAACGAACACGCGCTTTTGTAAAAATACAGGACGGATGTGAACGCTACTGCTCCTACTGTGTAATTCCGTATGCACGCGGCTTTGTGCGTTCCAAAAAGCCTGCCGACCTGCTGCTTGAGCTTGACGGCCTTGCTAAGGCAGGCTACAAAGAGGTTGTTTTGGTTGGTATAAACCTTTCCACCTACGGTAAGGAGCTTGGGCTTCGTCTTGTTGATGCTGTCGAGCTTGCATGCTCGGTAAACGGTATCGAGCGTGTGCGCCTTGGTTCAATTGAACCTGACCTTATTACCGATGATGACATTGCACGAATGGCTAAACAGCCTAAATTCTGCCCGCAGTTCCACCTTGCTTTGCAAAGCGGCTGTGACGCAACATTGGACAGAATGAATCGTCACTACCACACAAGCGACTTCCGCGAGCTTGTCCAACGCATACGCCGCAACTTTACCAACAGCAGCATTACCACTGACATTATGGTAGGCTTTGCAGGCGAAACCGAAGATGAATTTGCCGCAAGCGTTGACTTTGCAAAAGAAATAGGCTTCGCAAAAGCTCATGTTTTTGCATACTCTGTAAGGGAGGGTACTCGTGCCGCAAAATTCCCCAATCAGCTTACAAACGCTGTAAAGGAAGAACGCAGCCACCGCATGATTGAAGCTACCGACCAAACCCGAGAATCCTTCCTGCAAAGCCAAATAGGTCTTGTTGAGGATGTTCTTTTTGAAAGTCATGTTAAAGACAGCCTTTACACAGGTTACACACCAAACTACACCCCTGTTCAGGTTTTGTGCAGTGAGGATGTTCGCGGTACAATACGCAAGGTTAAAATAATTTCTTCTGACGGCAATTTCTGTCAAGGGGAGCTTGTTTGATTTAACACCCTTCGCTTTATGCGGAGGGTGTTCGCTTTAACCATTGTCGTTATTTACGCGTTTTGTTATTTATTATTAATAAATAAGTGATATAATAATTTTGTGCCATAAAACTAAAAGAAGGTGTTTTTACGAATAATTCCAAAGATATAATGCTGCGCGGCCCGCTGCTTCGCAACATAGTTTTTTATACCATACCAATAATACTCACCAGCGTTTTGCAGCTGCTGTTTATGGCTGCCGACCTTGTTGTTGTAGGAAGATACTGCGGCAGTATTTCGGTTGCGGCAGTTGGTGCTACAAATGCGCTCACCGCACTTATAGTTAACCTGTTCATGGGGCTTTCCATTGGGGCGGGCGTTACCGTTGCACATTCAATTGGCGGCCACCGTGACGAAGAAACCCACCGCATTGTGCACACATCACTGCCCACCGCAGCAATAGGCGGTTTTGTACTTGCGGTAATAGGTATAACCTTTTGCAAACAACTGCTTATAATGATGGGAACTCCCGAAACAGTGCTTCCTCTTTCGGCATCATACATGAAAATATTTTTTGCAGGTATGCCCTTTGCAATGGTTTATAACTTTTGCGCTTCCATTCTTCGTGCCGCAGGAGATACCAAAAGCCCTTTGATTTTCCTTAGCCTTGCAGGCGGTATAAATGTACTGCTGAATTTATTGTTCGTTACTGTATTTCAGATGAATGTAGCGGGCGTTGCATTGGCTACCATTATTTCGCAGGGCATTTCCGCTGTTTTAATGATAATAGTGCTTATGCGCCGCACCGATGCTTGCAAACTTTACCTTTCAAAAATGCACATTTACAAGCAGCAGCTTTTGAAAATTATACGCATTGGTCTGCCTGCAGGTATTCAAGGTTCAATTTTTTCGATTTCCAATGTAATAATTCAATCATCCGTAAATTCCTTTGGCGACATTTTCATGTCCGGTAATGCCTCCGCACAAAGTATTGAAGCGTTTGTTTATGTTACAATTAACTCGTTCCAGCAAACCGCTGTAAACTTTGTAGGACAAAATGTTGGTGCAAACCAGTATGACAGGGTATCAAAAATTTCTAAAATCTGCCTTGCAAGTGTTGCCATTACAGGTATAGTTGTGGGAGGCACAACCTTCTTCTTCGGCCCATCCCTGCTTTCCATTTATATTACCGACTCCCCCGAAGCTATTGCCTACGGTATAATGCGAATGACATTTGTTTGCCTGCCGTATTTCCTTTGCGGATTAATGGATGTTTCCACCGGTCTGCTGCGTGGTTTGGGTGCATCGGTTGCGCCTATGATAATTTCCATTCTTGGCGTGTGCGGAATACGCATAATGTGGATATTTACCATCTTCCAAATGCCCGAATACCATTCGCCGCAATCGCTTTATGCGTCCTATCCTATTTCGTGGACACTAACCTTCCTTGTACAATTGGTTGTATTTATTTTCATCTACCGCAAACAAGCAAACGAATCCGCTTTAAATTAGACATCTCGTAAAAAACCACCACAGCTTTACAGTTTGTGGTGGTTTTTGATGTTATATCACTTTTTATTCTGCGGATTAAACGGGCAGCGTTTGCCTATACATTGGTTATTTTGAGCCATTCTTGTGCATACAATGTCATCCAACTCCATCTGCACACCAAGCTTTTCGGCAGCGAAAGCAACTGTTTGGGTTATTGCTGTGTATGAATTTCTTTTGCAGCAGCGGGGGCCGCCAATTTCGCCTATCTTTCCCAATACTTTTGATGTAAGGCTGTTGGACATTCCCCACTCCTCAACCGAAAGGGGTGTTGCATTGGTTATTACCGACATAAATATCCCGCTGCTCAAAGCTGCTCCGCATGCTCCCCAAAAGCCGCAAGTTCCGCCGGGAACATTTTTTCCTCGGCTGTAAATTTCGCAAACGGCTTTGTCAATCTGAATTTTTCCTCCTGCATTTTTATAAGCCGCTGCCAGTGCCGCCCCAACCATTACATGATGTTCCGGACCATGCATATGGCAAAACGGCATTGACATCATTTTTTCAAGAATATATACGGGATTTTTGCTTTTTTCGTTTAAGCAAATCTCTAAAACGCAATCCATACCGTTTGTATGACATTCATCGCAAACATAATGTCCTTGTATGCATCTTGCCTTGCTTTGCTCTTTTTTTCCGCAAACAGCACATTCCATATACTCGTTTTCGGTTAAATACTCCAGCGGAGCTTTACAGATAATACATTCCTCTTTCATGCGGCTTCCCACCTCACCTATCATACTTATTTTTGCTTATTCATTTTTATCATTATAACAAAAACGGCTGACAGCACAAAGCTGTCAGCCGCTGTTTTTGCGGTTTTATCCGCATTAATTTTTAATCATCGTTTGAAGAAGACCTGCGAGTTCTTACTCCGCCTTCAAATTCACCGTCGTTGTCATCGTAATCACGCATGGACGAACCGCCCCTCATGTGAACGGTACAGTTGGACGGTGCAAACGACTCCTTGTACCAACCTGTTGCTGTTTCGGGGCAGTTATAGGTAGCCAAATCACCCGAAACCACACAGTATTCCATAGCTTCGACTTCTTCACATTCCGCAAATTCTTTTGGTTCAAGGTTTTGATGAATAGGTGTCATCAAATTTTTCCACAGAATTGGCGGCGGATAGTTGTAGTAAAGTATTTGCGACGGTTCGTCGTAACCCATCCATACTGCTGTTACATAGTACGGTGTCATACCAATAAACCATTGGTCATAGTCATCGGACGATGTCCCTGTTTTACCCGCTGTTGGCATAAAGCCCAAGTTTGCCGCAGTACCTGTACCCGGTGCCTGCATTGCCGCCGCTTGAAGCAGCTTGTTGATTATTGTAGCGGTTTCTTCCGAAATAACACGAACGGACTTTGTATCCTTTTCAAGCAGTACATTGTCATCCGCATCGGTAACAAGGGTGTAGCTGTATGGCTTAACAAATTTACCGCCCGTTGCAAATATGCGGTAAGCCCCCGCCATTTCAAGCGGTGTTACCCCAACAGTCATACCGCCCAATGTCATTGGCGAAAGGTTCATGTCATTGTGCTGGTAGTTGTCTTCGGGGGAAACAAGCGAATGAAACGCCAGTTTTTTATCCAAGAAGTTAAATGCCTGTTCAGGACCTATAACCTCCATGAGCTGTGCGGGTACACGGTTTATCGAACGCTGCAGCGCATAAACCACGCTTATCTTTTTACCGTCGTCGGCACTGTAAAAGTTTACAGGCCATGGCTCGCCGTCTACCATAATTGGGTCATTCATGAACATTGTGGACCATGTTATCATGTCCATTTCAAACGCTTGCAGGTATGGCGATATAGGTTTCATTGTAGAACCTGGGTGACGCTGTGCCGCAGTTGCACGGTTGAACAAGCGGTCACCGTTCTTTTCATTGCCGCCTATAAGCCCTGCAATACTTCCGTCCTCGGCATTAAGAACAACTACCGCCGATTCGGGATATTCGGAGTTTATTACAGGCGGGAATGTATTGCTGTTTTTGTAGCTGTTATCAAGGTTTTTCTGAACAAGTGGGTCATAGGTTGTGTAAATACGAAGACCCTTGTTGTAAACCATGTCCCATGCCTGTGCACCTGTAATGTTAAGTTCGGATTTAAGGTCGGAAATAACTTCGTCAATTACATAGTCTTCAAACCATGTAAGCATTGCGGTTTCGCCTTCAAGAGTATTTTTTCGAGCAACCTCTACATCGGAATCGTAATATTCTTCATACTCTTCCTGTGTAATGTATCCCAAATCAAGCATTTGGGTGTAAATGTAGTTGCGGCGTTCTTTGTTGTGAATTGCACCCTTTTCACCAAACGGGTTGTAGTAAGACGGTGCGTTGGTAATTGTAATAATACAAGCGGCTTCGGGCACAGTAAGCTCGCTTACATCCTTGTCAAAATAACGGTTTGCCGCTGCCTGAACCCCGTGTGTTGTTCCGCCAAAAGGAATGGTATTCAGGTAAGACTCCAGTATCTCCTCTTTGGAAAACTGTTTTTCCAGCTTCAAAGCACTGAATATCTCGTTAATTTTACGAGCTGCAGAAATTTCCTTTTCACCGGTAACATTCTTTATTACCTGCTGTGTAATGGTGGAACCACCCTGTGTACCGGGGAGAATTTTAACAATATACTGGTTAATGAATGCCGCTGTGGTACGCTTCCAGTCAACGCCTTGGTGTTCCATGAAGCGTTTGTCCTCGGCAGCAATTGTTGCCTGCCAAAGGTGGTCGGGCATATCCTCAAAGTCTACCCAGATACGGTTTTCACTGCTTTGCAGTCGTTTTAGCTCGTACTCCTCACCGGTGCTCTTGTCCGTACCGTACAGAATAGTGGTGTACTTCATATCCAAGTCGTGCAGGTCTATATCAACCGTTCCGTCAAGCGATTTGAACACATAAACCGCCATTACAGCCGCAACAATGGAGCCGGATATTATTCCAACCAATACCATTGCAATAAAAGCTTTTCCGAAAAGCTCAAATAATCTGCGCACTATTATTTGTCCGTCCGAAACAGGCACCTGTTTTGAGCTGCGTTTCTTAGGGTTTGCCATATTAAGCAAGTCCCTCCTTTTGGTGTATATAAAGTGTGATAAAACTTGATAAATACAGTTTTTCGACCGTGTGGTATTATATCACAGTCGGAAGTTATAATCTATCAAAAAACTGTGAATTATAAAAAATAATTCCTTATCAATACAGTATACCACAAGTATTTACATTATTGTAGGGTTATCCCCTAAAAAATAACAAAGCACTGATGCTTGCCTCATCAGTGCTTTGTTATTTTATTAAATCTTTACGTGAAAAGAACTTGTTGCATAATTAAAAATAGTACATAACTATTGTTCATAGTATAAACCCTTTATCGTGGAAAATCGTTCCAGCACGGTAACTAAATGGTTACAAACAAGTTACAACAACCATCTGCCAATGCACTGCTTTTAGCTTGAATAATCCTCCAATAAGCTTAGCAGCTGCGTATAATCTGCCGCACCCACCCCCTTTGCAAGGTCTTCCCTGTCCTTTTGCGGCAAGGTGGAAACATAAATGTCAAAAACCTTTTTGGGCGTTACACGGTTAGGCAAAAAAACTGCCAGCTTTCCTTCGTACTCGGCTATTATATATTCATATTTTTCGGCTTCCTTCGGAGTATCTGTCACTTGTCGGTCTGCCTGCTGTGTTGTTTCTTCTAATAATTTTTCCTCATACTTTTCGGCTAAAAACATCCCGAAAAATGCCGCTGCCGATGTCACCGCAAGCGCCGCTATTGTTACGATAAAAGTATTTTTCATGGCTCCTCCGATTTTTTCGGTATAAAATTCCTTTTATTTACTTTATTTTGTACTGATTTATTATTTTTATGCTATAATATCTGAAATAGCATTTAATACGGCAAAATATGTTTTTACGAAAGGAAAAGCATTATGGAATGGATAGAAGCTAAAATATATACTACCACCGCAGGTGTTGAACCTGTTACCGGTCGCTTGCTCCAGATGGGGGTAAACGGTTTTGCAATTCAAGACTCTGCCGATTTTGAAGAATTTCTTGACCAAACCACACCTAACTGGGATTATGTGGACGAAAGTTTGATGTCACTTAAAGATGCCGAAACAAGCGTAACTCTTTACCTGCCTCACACCATTCAGGGAATGGAAACCCTTGAGGAAGTTCGTCGTGAAATGGCTGTTTTGAAATCCATAGACTCCGAAGATGCTTTCGGTCGCTTGGAAATAAGCCTTGAAAATCTTAACGAAGAGGATTGGGCAACAGCTTGGAAAAAATACTACCATGCACTCAGAATAGGCAAGCGTATTATGGTGTGCCCTTCTTGGGAAACCTGCGAAAGCAATCCCGATGACATTGTTCTTACCCTTGACCCCGGCATGGCTTTTGGTACAGGCACACACAACACCACCTCACTTTGCATGGAGCTTCTTGAAAAATATGCCTGCGAAGGCAAAACCATGCTGGATGTTGGCTGCGGCAGCGGAATTCTTGCAATAACTGCTGCACTGCTTGGCTGCCATGACATTCAAGGTGTTGATATTGACGAAACTGCTGTAAAGGTTGCTCGTGAAAACGCAGCCATGAATAATGTAAGCGAAAAAATCCAATTCCATCAGGGCGACTTGGGTGAAAAAATTACCGGCTGCTACGATGTTATTTGTGCAAACATTGTTGCCGATGTAATAATTCGTCTTCTGCCCGATATCCCACGCTTCCTCAAACCTGACGGTGTATTCATCTGCTCGGGGATTATTGATGACCGCAAGGAAGATGTTCTTTGTGCTTTGCGTGAGCACAAGCTGGAACAGCTCGAAATAAAAGAAGCCGGCGGCTGGGTAGCCATTGCCAACAAGTTTGCTTAAGGAGCGTTGATTTATGAAATCTACCAGTGTTTTCGACATTATTGGCCCTAACATGATAGGACCATCCAGTTCACATACCGCGGGTGCGCTCAGAATAGCGCTGCTTGCAGGCAAAATGACAAAACGCCCGATAGTTAAAGTAGAGTTTGTACTGTACGGCTCGTTTGCCCGTACCTATCAAGGTCATGGTACCGACCGCGCACTGGTAGGCGGCATACTCGGATTTTCTCCCGAAGATGCACGAATTCGCAATTCCTTTGACATTGCGCGCGAACGAGGCATTGATTTTTCGTTCCGCCCCGACTACGACACCAAAGATGTTCATCCCAACACAGCCGATGTTATTATAACCGATGACAGCGGCACCGTAAGCACAGTTCGTGGTGCTTCCATTGGCGGCGGTGCTGCCGTTATTCAACAGATTAACGGTGTAGATGTTAAGCTCCGCGGTGAGCTGTCCACAATTCTTGTTCGTCAAAAGGATACTCCCGGTGTACTGGCTCACATTGCCCGCTGCTTGGCAGACAACAACATCAACATTGCATTTACCCGTATGTACCGTGAGGCTAAGGGCGAAAACGCCTACACCATCATCGAAGCTGACGGTGCAATACCTGCAAAAGTGCTTAGCGAAATCGAAGCTTTGCCTTCAATTTTAAGTGCTATTCTGATTGAGCTGTAAGGGAGGAAACATTATGTCAGACTTTACAACAGGCAGTGCGCTGCTTGAATTGTGTGAAAAAAGCAATATTTCCTTAAGCGAAGCCATGCTCCTGCGTGAAACTGAGCTTTTGGGGACATCCCGTGAGGAAAACATCTCCCGTATGGCATATTCCTACTCTATTATGAAGCAGGCTGTTCATACCTCGCTTGAAAGCAAGGCAAAAACAATGGGCGGGCTTATTGGCGGTGAAGCAATAAAACTGAACGAGCTTCGCCTTAGCGGAAAAAACCTTTGCGGAAATGTTGTTTCCCGCGCTGCGGCATATTCAATGGGTGTGCTTGAAGTAAATGCATCCATGGGGCTTATCGTTGCAGCACCAACCGCAGGTTCATCAGGTGTTATTCCGGGGGTTTTTCTTTCGCTTCAGGAAGAATACGGTTTTTCGGATGAAGAAATGACCAACGCACTGTTCTGTGCAGGGGCAGTTGGTTACCTTATTGCCCACAATGCAACCGTTGCAGGTGCCGAAGGCGGCTGCCAAGCGGAAATAGGCGCCGCAAGTGCAATGGCTGCTGCTGCTGCCGTTCAGCTTATGGGCGGTACTCCTCGTCAATGTCTTTCGGCTGCATCGGGCGCACTTGCAAACATTTTAGGCCTTGTGTGCGACCCAATAGGAGGTCTGGTTGAGTCACCTTGCCAGCAGCGAAATGCAATGGGTACATCAAACGCTTTAATAAGTGCAGAAATTGCACTTGCAGGTATTCACAATATCGTACCGTTTGATGAAATGGTGGAAGCCATGTACCGTGTAGGCAAATCACTTCCTTACGAGCTGCGTGAAACCGCTTTGGGCGGTGTTGCAGCAACTCCAACGGCTTGCTCGCTTTGTTCTTCCTGCATTAAATAAAGTTTTAAAGGTGTACCGATATTTGGTACACCTTTTTGTTTGTGTTCAAAATTTAAAAAAGTTTTATTTTCTTTTTTAAAAAATTATTTGGAGTTTGCTGTAAATTATATTATAATAGGAGTGATTTGCACACATATTAGATATTATAATTACTGTTTAACATAAAAGCGGAGGACTATTGATGGCTATACAATTTCCAAAACCATCATATATGCAAAATCGTGAATTTTCATGGCTGCGTTTCAATGAACGCGTTCTTGAAGAAGCATTGGATGAAAGCGTTCCGTTGTTGGAACGCCTTAAATATGTTTCGGTATTTTCAAGCAACCTTGATAAATTTTTTATGCTCCGTGTCGGCGGTCTTTTTGATGCACTTTCTTTAAAGGAAGAATCCTATGACGCAAAAACAAACCTTACCGCCCGCGAACAGCTTGACCTTATTTACCGTACCACAAGCAATTTATACACAAAGCGCGAGGAAGTGCTTGAGCTTGTCGAAGCAAAGCTTAGGGAACACGGTATATACTGCCTGCGCCCTTGTGAGCTTGACGAAACCGACAAAACCCACATCGAAGCTTATTTCAACCTGCACATGGAGCCTATTCTTTCACCCCAAATGATTGACTCCTACCAGCCTTTTCCACACTTTGCAAACAAGGCTGTTAATGTATGCTCCATGCTGCGTTATCAGGACAAGGATGTTTTCGGCACTGTTGCCATTCCCGAAAACATGACCAGTGTAGTTTACCTGCCCGGTGATACCCTGCGCTACATACGCACCGAAGATGTTGTGCGAATACACCTTGGACGCTTGTTTGGCGGATGTACAATAAAGGAAACAACCTGCCTTTGCCTTACCAGAAATGCCGACATCCTTACCGATGAACAGGTTGTTGATGTTGATGTTGATTTTCGCAACACCATGCGTCAATTACTGGCACAACAGAAAAAAATGGCTCCTGTTCGTCTTGAGCTTTCACACAAGGTAAGTGCTGAATTTGAACAGTACCTTTGCGAAAAAATTGGTGTTACCCCCGAACAGATATTTGTTTCGGACGCTCCAATGAATATGCCGTACGCATTTTCCCTTGAAAGCAAGCTACCGCTTGAAATCAGAAAAGCTTTGACCGATGAAAAATTCACTCCTTGTGTTTCGGCTGCTTTAATTCCAAATAAAAGCATTATGCAGCAGATAATGAAAAGAGACATTTTGCTTTCACATCCTTTTGAAAGCATGGAACCGTTTTTACAGCTTATTCGCGAGGCAAGCTGCGACCCTGCCGTTACCTCGATTAAAATTACTATTTATCGTCTCGGTCCCAAGCCTCGTCTGGTTGAATACCTGTGTGCTGCTGCCGAAAACGGCAAGGATGTCACAGTAATTATGGAGCTGCGGGCACGCTTTGACGAACAAAACAACATTGACTGGTCCGAACAGCTTGAAAAAGCAGGCTGCAAAATAATTTACGGTATTGAAGGCTACAAAATCCACGCAAAAATCTGCCTTATAACTCGTGAGGACAAAAACGGCGTTTCCTACATAACACAAATCGGCACAGGCAACTACAACGAAGAAACTGTTTTGAATTATACCGATGTAAGCCTGATGACAGCTCACCATGAAATTGGTCTTGATGCTTCCGAATTTTTCAAAAATATGGCAGAGGGCAACCTTAACGGCAGTTATAAGCATTTTCTTGTAGCACCCGCTTCATTCAAAAAATCCCTGCTTGAGCTTATTCAGCAGGAAACAGACAAAGGCCGTCAAGGCAAAATATACTTTAAGGTAAACGACCTTACCGATATCGACATAATTCAAAAGCTTTCACAGGCTTCCTGTGCCGGCGTTCGTGTGTCCTTGCTGGTTAGAAGTATATGCTGTATTTTGCCGGGAGTAATGGGTTATACCGACAATATTCATGTTTCAAGCATAGTAGGCAGATTTTTGGAACATTCCCGCTTTTTCTGCTTTGGACAAGGCTCCGATGAAAAAATGTACATCTCCTCTGCCGACCTTATGACACGCAATACCGAAAGACGCGTCGAAATAGCATGTCCGATATATTCAACTGAGGTACGCCAAAAGCTGCGTCATATAATTTATCTTTCGCAAATCGACAATGTTAAATCCCGCAAAATGGACTGCTTTGGGGTTTACCATAAAAAGCCTCATTCGGTGCCAAGCACCAACAGCCAATATGTTCTTATGTCGGCAGCGCAGGCAAACCGCCCGCCAAAACCTAAAAAAGGTTTTTTACACAAGCTGCGTTCACTTTTTGCAAAATAAACACAAAACACCCTGCCATGGTATGTGCTTTTTACAACAGCATACCGTACAGGGTGCTTTTTTTATCCTTTAACCGCAAGAGGGTCGATATATTTTCCGTCCTGCATCACAGCAAAGTGCAGATGACTTCCCTGTTTGCTTTCGCAGGGAATTTCGCCAACCTTGCCTATTGTCTCGCCCGATTTTATTACTGCACCAACTTCAAGCTTGTCAGCATCATCAATTCCGCTGTAAACCGCTACAAGGTCATCCTTTCCGGTTATTTCCACAACACTGCCCCACATGGGGTCGTTGTACACCTTAGTAACCTGTCCTGTAAACGCACAGGTTACAGCTTCGCCTTTTTCAGCAGGAAAATCAACACCGTTGTGTGTTCGCCAGGTATTAAGCGTAATATTTTTTACAAGCATGTCCCCACTGAATTCGTTTGTTATCTCGGAATTTACGGGCAAGCAAAAAGCCGAACTCTGCGATGTTTGTAAGAGCACCTGCCGTGCGCCAGAATCCAAGTCCTGCACAGACTGCTTGGACGATGCAGGCAAGTCGGAAGGAGTTTCCTGCTGCACGGATGACTCGGCTGACGGTTTTGGCTGCTGCGAAACCTTGTTCTCCGTCTGCTTCACCGACTGCGGAGGAATAAAAAAATCGTCTTCATTGATTTGTTTTTCATTGGTTGGGCTTTGTACGGGCGGCTGTGCGGTATCAATAGCATTCAAAGTGCGGTCCACCGCCGCCCACGCTGCTGTACCTGCTCCTACAAGACAAACTGCCAACGCAATATAAAAACCTTTGCCTGTCAAAAATCCATCTTTTTGAAACTTGTTTTTACTCATAATTAAAAAGCTCCCTTTCATTTTCCATAACAAATGGGTGTATTTATATTTTGTACCGTGCCTAACAAAATTATGCTCCTGTTTTTTTCGGCTGTATGTTGTGTGTCATTGTTTTGGGCAATATTTTAACGGCAACACTTAAAAGAAATTTTTACCATTTATTATTACAGCTGCACCCTTGATTTTTTGCAGCATACTTCACAATTCACAACTCCCCTTCCCTTGACCGTTAGTGCATTACGACAACTTTTGAAAATTGTGCCTCTTTTTGTGCATGATTGCTCAAACAGCAACATTTTTACTGTTTTGCAAAAAGCAAATTTATCTAATTTGCCCCATTCGGTTGAATATTTTTTTGTTTTTTCCGCATTTTAAGGCTTTTTTTGACCATTGTACATTGTTGACAGTAAAATTGGCTTTGAATATAATTACACTTGTTACGGCAATAATATGGGAAACCATTATACTTTTTATTGGTATATCCCTTTTATTCGGTAAAAAGGAGAAATTTAATGCAGAAGCTAAAAGAAGCTGTCCGCGCGGCTATGCCTTACATTAAATCCCAAAGCTTTATGGCCGCAGTGTTGTTTCTTTTCACCGGTTTGTGTGTGGTTCACACCGCTGCAAGCACTACTGCAGTGGTGATAAGAGATGACCATAAAATGACTTTGAGTTATACATTTAAAGATGATATGAACGGTATTCTTAACCAAAGCGGAATATTTACCATGTCGGCAGACGATGTCGAATTTTCTGGACTTGAGGGCGGTTATGCCGAAATAAGCATTTCGCGTGCTTTTCCGGTTACTCTCAAGGCCGACGGTATGGTTCATACCGTTATGATGACCGACGGTACAGTAAGCGATGTTTTCAACAAGCTTGACTTGGAATTTGACAGTGATGATATTATAGACCCACTGCCCGAAAAAATGCTTCAAGCAAACGATATGATTGAACTCAACCGCGTTGACTACATCACCCGTACCGTTACCGAGCAAATTCCGCACGAAACCATTACCCGTTCCAACAGCCTTATCCGCAGTGGTCGAACCAAACAGCTCACCACAGGCAAAGATGGGGAAAAAGTTATTACCTACCTTGAAAGAACGGTTGACGGCGTTGTTGAAGAAGCCGAAATTTTGGGGCAGGACATAGTTTGTGAGCCTGTAACCGAACAAATCCTTATTGGTGAAAATGTTGCTGTTTCCCCATTGGACTTTGGTGTTGAAACCGATGCCTACGGCAGACCTTTACACTACATTAAAAAGCTTACAAATCAGGATGCAACAGGTTACTACGCAGGCAGAGGCGCTTGGGGTGCAAGCGGCCTTGACCTTTCGGCAGGCTATGTTGCGGTAAATCCCGAGGAAATTCCCTACGGCACAAAAATGTACATTGCCTCCCCTGACGGCAGCTTTATTTACGGCTATGCAATAGCCGCTGATACAGGCCTTGCTTTAATGGACGGCAGAATAGACATCGACCTTTACTACGATACCTTTACCGAAAGCTGTCTTAACGGTCGCCGCAATGTTGACATTTACATTCTTGGCTGATATCTTTTTAAACACAAAAACCCGAAAAGCATTTGTTTAATGCCTTTCGGGTTTTTTATTGTTTTATTTCAAATGGTTTTTAAAGTTGAATGCAGGTGTTACAGCTTACCCTCTTTAAACCACTGTACAAGCTGACCGCCCAAGCTGTCGCGAAAGCGATTGTCCTCAAGCTCACTGCGGTGATACCAGCCTGCATCAAGCAGTTCGCTTTGCTGTGCACAAAGCTTGTCCGAACCGTCAAGCTTTGCCGTAAATCCAATCATTATTGTGTCACCGTAGCTCCATGGCTGGCTTGCAATATACCGCACATCCTTTACCTTTATGCCGGCTTCCTCAAGAACCTCACGCATTACAGCTTCCTCAAAGCTTTCGCCGACCTCCACAAAACCCGCTACCGGCGACAAGCTGCTGCTGAAGCGGCGGCTGCGCACAAGCATACAGCGGTCACCATCGGTAACCAAAGCAAGTATTGCAGGCGAAAACTTGGGATAACAAACAAAACCGCAGTTTGGACATTGGTATGCCCTGTCCGTTGCGTGGCGTTCAAGAGGGGTGGCACAGCAGCTGCAAAATTTGTGTTCTTTTCTGAAACGGTAAAACTGCCAACCTGTGACAAACGCAAATGCTGTTGTTCCGCAAAGCTCACGGCAGGAGCTAATGGGATACATCTCCAGCCCCTCCTGCTGTGGTGCATTTTCAAGCAAGTAGTAAGCAGTATCATCTATTGAAAAGATGTATTCAGCCTCCTGCATAGCCTGCGGCTCAAGCTGTTCAAAGGTGAAACACCCTCTGCTATCAGAATGATTTTTCATCATAACCATTGAGCCATCATAATACAATGCCACATCTTTTGGTACGGGCGGTCGTTTTGCGCCGTAGCAGTTATTGTATTTATGCGGTGCAATTTCATGAAGCATTCGCATTTAACGCATCCCTTTCGTTTTTTTCATATCCTGCAAAATTAAAAATTCTGTTTTAAACGCCTGCTTGCCCCAAGGGCAGCAGGCGTTTTTTAATTACTTATTATTATCAGGCTGGGATGCTTTAAGAGCTTCCACTGCCCACTTCACATCAACTACCAGTTCTTCTTCGAATGGGTAATCTTCAAGATACTCCGCAAAAGAACCTTTCATCTGTTCGTACATATCTTCCGGCAGAGGCGCGGTAACACCTTTTCCATGCTCATCAAACACAACAACAAGATGTCCTTCCTTGCCATAGTTATAATAAGCCGACATTACTGTAAAATCCGGACGCTGCTTTTTAAGCTCACGAACCATGTACAGCTTGCAAAGCTCAACAACACGGTCATCCAAGTCATGGTCGAAAATTACAATTTTTTCTGCCAGCTCGTTGCCGCTGCGAACTACACGGAAAACATACCCGTCATCAAGCATTTTTTGTGTCTGTTCATTATCCAGCGCCTGCAGCTGTTCATCTTTGTAGTTAGGGAACACATAAAACACACGCTTGTTTTTAGGGTCATTGTAAACGCATGGGTAGTTAAGCGGTGCTGCATAACCGCATTCATCACATTTATAGCTGAAAATCGACTGACTCAAAACTGCATCACGCATTTTAGGGTCACTGTATGTATCTATGGTTGTCCACAGTTTAAATTCCTGCTGATGTCCGCATTTAGGGCATGGGATTTTTTTATCTGTACTTTTATTCATTTTTGAGATGCCTCCTTACTGCACATATATTCATAATACAACAAATCCAAAAATTTTTATAGTGTTTTCTTTAATAATATTCTTCATATCATATAAAAATTTTGCATAGTATTAACCAAAGCTTCAAAATACAGGAGGAAAAAACGGTGAAAGGGTATCCCGAGGAACGAGCTGTAAGCTTGGCTGAGTACATTATTGAACATAACGCCACCGTACGGCAGGCTGCAAAGGTGTTTGGCGTAAGCAAAAGCACAGTCCACAAGGATGTCAGCCAGCGCCTTAAGTACATAAAACCATCTTTGTTTGAACAGGTATCAGAGGTTTTAAAACAAAACAAACAGGAACGGCACATTCGCGGCGGTAATGCAACTCGTAATAAATACGCAGCAGCCAAACTCCCCAAAAACTGAATACCCAACTGCTTTTACGGCAATCCTAACACTGCATGCTTTATCTGTTAGGAGGGCAAAAAAAATGGAAAACAGGCTGAAAAAAGCCCATCTTGCAGCCGCAGGTTTACTTGCAGGCGTTGTAAACGGATTGCTTGGAACGGGTGGCGGCATTGCCGCCGTTTCACTTTTGGAGCGTTCGGGGCTTGAAAAAAGGCAGTGCCATGCAACAAGCATTGGGATTATTCTGCCGCTTTCGTTTTTCAGCAGTATTATTTATTTAAAAAACGGGCATTTCACACTGCCGCAGCTTGTTCCTTTTCTTCCATCGGGGCTGGCAGGTGCTTTGGCAGGCTCGTTTTTATTGAAAAACATATCAAAACGATGGCTGCGCCTTTTGTTCGGAATTTTTGCCGTATACAGCTCGCTGCGGTTGTTTATGCGATGAATAAATTGGGGGATTGAACTTATTTGGGACTGTTTTTCGACCTTGCGGCAGGTTTTTTTGCCGGTGTGCTGGCATCCATGGGTTTGGGTGGCGGTGTAGTGCTTATGATTTACCTGCGAATGGTGTCAAACCTTTCGCAGCTTACCGCACAAGGACTTAATTTAGCGTTTTTTATTCCGATTGGCGTAACCGCTGCTATTATTCACCTTAAAAACGGATTAATTTCAAAGCAGGCAGCCCTGCTGTGTATACCTACCGGAATTTTAGGTGCAGCGGCAGCTTCGCTTTTAGCAGCAAAACTGTCTGAACAGTTCTTAAGTAATATTTTTGCATTTTTGCTGCTCTGGATTGGTCTGCGTGAAATATTAGCAGCTCTTAAATAAATTTTTAGGGAGGCGGTAAAATGAAAATCAAATGGAAAACCTTGAGCTTATCCCTTGCCGTACCGCTTGGCATTGGTGGGCTTTCCGCTTTATTTACCCGTAACGGAATGCAGTATTTTTCACAGGCTGTAAATAGGCCTGCTTTGAGTCCTCCGTCATGGATATTCCCCATTGTTTGGACAATATTGTTTTTGATAATGGGTACAGCGTCATACATCATAGCGGTTTCAATGCACCCCGCCCGAAAAAAAGCCCTTGGTGCATATGCATTGCAGCTTGCCGTAAACTTTTTGTGGCCTGTGCTGTTTTTTAATCTCAAGGCATATCTGATTTCGTTCTTTTGGATTATTCTTTTATGGATGTTGGTGTGGCTTACCTTTACCCGTTTTTTCAAAATTAACAATACAGCAGGCAAGCTGCTTATTCCATATTTGCTATGGCTTGTTTTTGCTGCATATTTAAATTTCGGGGTATATCTCCTTAATTAGCATTCTTAATGTACAAAAATACTCACATTTTAAAAATAAAACCGCTTGTCTGCGGTTTTATTTTTTTGCTGCGCAACTTTACAGCACTTTATTCCATAGAGTATAATATTCATAATATATTTGTCGAAACCTGCTTTAAACTGCAAATTTTGCAATTTATCATACATTTTCACTTTTTAAAGAAAGGTTGCATATTTATGGATTACTCAAAAGTTTTATCCCCCACTGTTGTTGCAATTAAACCCTCCGGCATTCGCCGTTTTTTTGATATAGCCGCGGAAATGGACGATGTTATATCCCTTGGTGTAGGCGAGCCCGATTTCACAACTCCCGAAAGAGTGCGTTTGGAGGGTATTCGTTCCCTTGCAAACGGCTGCACCAAATACACCGCCAATGCAGGTATAAAGGAGCTGCGTGAGGAAATTGCAGCTTACCTTTCCCGCCGATTCAGCTTGAATTACGACCCTGCAAGCGAAATTCTTGTTACCATTGGCGGCTCCGAAGCTATTGACAACCTTACCCGCTGCCTTGTTTGCCCGGGTGACGAGGTTCTTATTCCTGAACCTTGCTTTGTTTCCTACGCACCATTGGCAGCACTTGCAGGCGCTGTTCCGATTGCAATTCCAACCAAAGCCGAAGATAACTTCCGCCTTACCGCACAGGCACTTAAAGAAAAAATAACCCCAAAAACCAAACTTCTTGTTTTTCCTTTCCCAAACAACCCAACAGGCGCAATAATGGAAAAGGAACACCTTGAAGAAATTGCCGAAGTTCTTCGCGATACAAACATAATTGTAATGTCCGACGAAATTTATGCCGAACTTACATACGGCGGAAAAGACCACATTTCCATCGCTTCCATTGACGGTATGTACGAACGCACCGTTGTTATTAACGGCTTTTCCAAATCCTACGCTATGACAGGCTGGCGTCTTGGTTATGCGGCAGGTCCAAAACCGCTTATTCAGCAGATTACAAAAATTCACCAGTTTGCAATTATGTCGGCTCCTACCACAGCACAGCAGGCTGCAGTAGTTGCTTTGCGTGATTGCTACGACGATGTAATTAAAATGCGTGATGAATACGACAAACGCCGCAAATTCCTTGTTGCCGAGCTTAACCGTCTTGGTCTTACCTGTTTTGAACCTAAGGGTGCATTTTATGTTTTCCCATGCATTAAATCCACTGGTATGAGTTCCGAAGAATTTTGCCAAAAACTGCTTTATGCCAAACATGTGGCAGTTATTCCGGGCAACGCCTTTGGCGATTCGGGTGAAGGCTTTGTACGAATTTCTTATTCTTACTCGTTTGAACATCTTAAAGAGGCTATACGCCGCATTGAAGAATTCCTTAAAGAATTGTAATTCTTATAATTTCAGAAAACGGAGACCCACTGATGAACAATCCTCAAATCCATGTTGTTGCACCCGCTAAAATAAATTTGTTTTTAGACATAACAGACGTTCGTGACGACGGATACCACACCCTTGACATGGTCATGCAGACCGTTACCCTTGCCGATGAAGTCCGTATAAAAGACGGTGAACAGGGGATAAATCTTACCTGCTCGCGAAAAGAACTGTCCACAGGACCCGACAATCTGGTGTATAAAGCTGCTATGGCTTTTTGTGAATATGCAGGCATTGAACCGTCTTTGGATATACACCTGACCAAAAGCATACCTTCGCAGGCAGGCATGGGCGGCGGAAGCTCAGACGCTGCTGCCGTTCTGCGCGGACTAAACGAATTTTATGCCGCTTATTATCCTACATCCAAGCTTGTGGATATTGGTGTTTCCGTTGGGGCAGATGTTCCTTTCTTTTTAAGCGGTGGCACAGCTTTGGTAACAGGTATTGGCGAAACGGTAAAACCTGTCTCACCTTTGGCTGACTGTTTCATAGTTATTGCTAAGCCTAACGAAGGCATCTGCACAAAAGAAGCATATTCCCGTTTTGACAGCAGTGATAAAAACTTTCCGCATAATAATATTGATACCATTAAAAAAGCTTTGGAGACAAACAACCTTAAACAAACCGCAGGCAGTATGTACAATACCTTTGAGTATCTTCATAACTTACAGTCGGTAAACTCCATTCTTGAACGAATGAAAGAATATGGCGCACTCGGACAGCTTATGAGTGGAAGCGGCTCCGCCTGCTTTGCAATTTTTGACAACAAGGCTGCCGCAAAACGCTGCTACCGTCATCTTCAACAGATTTCCCACAGCGTGTTTATCTGCCGTCCTTGCCGTCATGGTGCTTTAGTGCTTATTTAAGGGGTGTGTTTTATGAACTGGCAGTACCGATATAGCTACAACTTCACCCCCAAGCTTTACCGCAAGGGCTGCGCAGCGGCACTTTGGCTGACAGCCGACCCATTAATGCGTGTTATTATTCGCATTTGCCAAATTGTATGCATTGTTGCATGTGTGGAAACCGCATTTTTCGGAGTGCGCACAAGCTTGAGCCTTCTGCTTACATTTGGAGTTTGCTTTTTTGTTGGAGTAGGGTGTTCCCCCTTTTCAATAAGCTGGGTAAATTATATTTTGTTCCTTTGTGTTTCGTCGGAGGAAGACGAGGAAACACCGTTTGGTCCAATAACCGTAACCTTTACACCAAACGGAATTGACCTTCGCAGTGAATCGGGGCAATATTTGCTTTCCAGCGAATTTTCGGAAATGGAAACCGAAGATTATTTAATATACCTTTGCAGCGACGACCAGATTTTTGTTTTGCCCAAAGAGCTTATACATCATCACTGGCTTCGCAGCTGCCATGTGCCTGCACAGCAAACCCGAGCATAACAACATTTAACCCCCGACTTAATCGTCGGGGTTTTTTTATGTAAAAAATCAACCTAACCTTGCCGATTTTAGTGCATGAGCCGTTTGTTTGCGGAATAGGAATGATAAAAAGATGGGTTTCACTGATTTTAAAAGCAAGGAGTTGATTTTTACAATGCCCAAACGGATATTTGCCTTTATTATTTGCACTGCCGTTTTAATATTAAATTGTCTGCCTGCTTATGCCGCAGGTTTTTCCACCGAGGAGATGGAAGCCGAAAGCGCACTTTTAATGGAGCTTAGCAGCGGTCAGGTTATTTTTGAAAAGGATATGCACAAAAAGGTCGCACCTGCGTCCATAACCAAGCTTATGACAATGCTTTTGGTAATGGAAGAGCTTAGCAGCGGCAGAATGGCAGTTAGCGACATGCTTACCTGTTCCGAGTACGCAAGCCACATGGGCGGTTCGGAAATATGGCTTGAGGAAGGCGAACAGATGAGTGTTGATGACCTGCTTAAAGCCGTTTTTGTTGCAAGCGCAAACGATGCCGCCGTTGTTTTTGCCGAACAAATTGCAGGTACGGAAGACGAATTTGTCCGCCGTATGAACCTGCGTGCACAGGAAATGGGGTTGGAGCATACCAACTTTGTTAACTGCACAGGCTTTGACGAGGACGGTCACTACACCTGCGCCTTTGACATAGCACAGCTTGCCAGAAAGCTGATGGAATATCCGTTGGTAAAGGAATACACTACCATTTGGATGGATACTCTGCGTTCAGGCAAAACCGAACTTACCAACACCAACCGACTTGTACGGTTTTATCAAGGAATAACAGGACTTAAAACAGGTCATACCGACAATGCGGGCTCATGCTTATGTGCTACCGCACAGCGCGGTAATCTTAACCTTATTTCCGTTGTTATGAAGTGCCCTTCCGCCGACATTCGCAACAAAATAAGCCGCCAGCTGCTGGATTACGGCTTTGCCAACTACGAATTTGCCGCCCCGCCCCCTGCCGATGAACAGCTGACTCCTTTAAAGGTGCTGCACGGAACCGAACCCTTTGCCCAGCTTTACTGCGACCCGCCGCCGGGAATACTGCTTCCCAAAGGCAGCAGCACCCGCATGGAACAGTTTGTTATTCTTGATGAAAGTGCAGCCGCCCCGTTGGAGCGTGACAGTATTGTTGGCAGAGTAGAGGTTTTTGCAGGTGACGAAAAACTTTTGGAATACCCTGTCAGAGTCAAGCAAACCATTCCCGAAATGACATTTTCCCGTGCATTAATGCATATTTCAAAACAGCTTTTAAACCTTAAATAACAGTTAATTCTTTCTTATGCTAAATTAATTAGGCTTGTTTTTTGTAATAAATACACAAAATTTAAAATATCCGAAAGTTCATATTGCAAAAATCATCCTAATAAAGTAGAATGGTATTACATCTTTAGTCCTAAACTTCAAGAATTGTCGGAATATTGTAAATTTATTCACTTATCCGGTTGAGTTTTTTTTGACAATCTTGTATAATAATAGGACAGAGAAGGTCGGAATAGGCTTATCGTCTTAACCGAATACTGTTCCCTGCCGAACATTCCGGCGAAGTTTGGCAGGCGTTTATTATACCCCACAAAATTCCCTCGTCGGAGAAGGAGCAACTATTATGATTAAACTCATCGTTGGCAACAAAGGTTCCGGCAAAACCAAAGCTATGGTTGACGCTGCAAATGCTGCTGCTAAAACAAGTAAAGGAAATGTAGTTTGCATCGAAAGAGGTCTGAAACTTACATACGATTTGGATCATGCTGTTCGTTTGATCGATGCAGAAGAATATAAAGTTGACAGCTACGAAACCCTGTACGGCTTCCTCAGCGGTGTAATGGCAGGCAACTATGACATTACCGACATTTTTGTTGACGGTACTCTTAAAATTGGCGGCAAAGATTTCGCAGGTCTTTCCGCTATGGTTCAGAAACTGGACGCTCAGCCTAATGCTAAAGACACAAAAATCACTTTCAGCATCTCTGCTGACGCTTCCGAGCTCCCAGCTGAACTGAGCAAATACTTCTAATACTTAAAAAGAACTTTAAACATCACCTTAAAAAGCTGTAACGGCTTGTTTTAGGGTGGTGTTTTTTGTTATAATTAGAAGACTTTGTTTGAAAGGAAGCAGTTGCCCCACATGAACAGTTTTTTTACTTTTGACGAAAAAATTTTAAATCTTGCACAGCAAACACAGCTTGCCTGTAAAGATGAATTTGAAAAGATTGATGAAATATTCGAATATAACACCGCTAAAGTGCTTAATGCATTTGCCAAAAACCACATAAGCGAATCACATTTTACACCTTCCACAGGCTATGGCTACGGCGACCGTGGCCGTGATACGCTCGATTTGGTTCTTGCGGATATTTTTGGCTGCGAGGATGCCCTTATCCGTCACAACTTTGTATCGGGTACACACGCAATAACCACCGCACTGTTTGGTGTACTTCGTCCCAACGATGAAATGGTGTGCATTACAGGTACTCCTTACGACACCCTGCACGGAACCATTGGCCTTACAGGCGAAGGCTACGGCAGCTTAAAGGAATTCGGTATTGGCTACCGCCAGCTTGACCTTCTGCCTGACGGCACAGTAGACATGGAAAACATTCCTGCTGCTGTACAGGGTGCAAAGGTGGTTTACATTCAGCGTTCCCGCGGTTACACCTTGCGTCCTTCGCTTACAATGGAAAAAATGGAGGAAGTTATTGCAGCAGCTCGCAGTGCAAACCCCGAAGCAATTATAGTTGTGGATAACTGCTACGGTGAATTTGTCCAGAAAACCGAACCTACTCAGGTAGGTGCAGACCTTATAATAGGCTCTCTCATTAAAAATCCGGGCGGCGGTATTGCCCCAACAGGCGGCTACATTGCCGGCAAGCACAAGTATGTTGAAATGTGTGCACACCGCCTTACCTCTCCGGGTGTAGGCCGTGAGGTAGGCTGTACCCTTGGTCACACCCGTTCGCTGTACATGGGACTTTTTAATGCTCCGTCCGCTGTTGCAAGTGCTGTTAAAACCGCTGTTTTTGCCGCTAATTTGTTTTCGCATCTGGGCTATGGCGTAACCCCTGCTCCGGGTGAGGTTCGCGGTGATATTATTCAGGCTGTAAAACTTGGCTGTGCCGAAAAGCTCATTGCTTTTTGTCAGGGCATTCAAAAGGGCTCGCCTGTTGACAGCTTTGTAAAGCCTGAGCCTTGGGATATGCCCGGGTATGACAGTCAGGTAATAATGGCAGCAGGTGCTTTTACAGGCGGCGCTTCCATTGAGCTTTCTGCCGATGCACCTTTGCGTGAACCATTTGCAGTTTGGATGCAAGGCGGACTTACCTACCCATCGGGCAAGCTTGGTGTAATGCTTGCAGCACAGTCAATGCTTGAGGAAGGCATTTTGTAATTTTTCCGTTTAAAAATTATATTTTCACAAAAAATCGGGGTATGCAGTGCATACCCCGATTTTTTATTTTTTGAACGGATGAAAGGAGGTTACATGTCCATTGAAAAAATGAACGAGCTCATCAGTAAATGGGAACGCCAGAAGGCTGAATATAACCGCAGGATGGATG
>JAFYSU010000050.1 GCA_017559185.1 Oscillospiraceae bacterium | reverse complement strand
TTTTCACCCCCTTTCCTGTTTTTGGGTACAAAAAAAGGACAAACGCTGAAACGATTCGTCCTTTAAAAAGATTATTATTTTGTTTTTCGGTTTTTCTGTATTTTAACTATATCACAGATGTCGGGTGTAAATCAGTGTAAAACCGAAATTTTTTTAAAATTTTTTTCGAAAATATGATTTTACGCAAAAAATCCCGCCCCTTTTCGGGGGCGGGAAGCCTTTATTCTTCGCTGTATTCGCTAATACGAGCTCTTTCTTTTTTAGAGGAAAAAAGCAGAGCCGTCTTTTTAAAATCCACAAGGAAACCAAATGCAAATATCATTTCAACTATCCAGCCGAATATCCCCACAATGGGAAGAAGCCCAAGCAAACAGCTTACAACCGCAGCAATTGCTGTATTTCTAAGCCCATACATCAAAATATCATACTGCAAATCCTGCGAACGGTTTACTTCGAATTCATGTATCCCCTGCAATACTACCCAAGCACAGCCATATGCCATAGCCGCAGCAGCAACATCAACAACAAAGTCGAGCCATGCAATTTCCACACCAACTGCTTTAGCAACAAAAACAAGCAGCGACACCCCTGCCGCACCTTTGGCATAATCGGCAAACTTTGCAAAAACGCGGCTTTCTCTGCCAAGGTGCTTCATGTTTTGCGCTATAAACCAAAATCCCACAAAGTCAGGCAGCAGTTCAATTTGATGACCACTCCAAAACAAGCTTATATCCAAAAGAACAAGAGTAAGACCAATAAGTAAATTTTTCAATATAACTACCTCCAAACAATGTTTACACTATCTCCCGTAAACCTTATAAGTATACCACTTTGTATTTATATTAGCAACCAAAGCAATCTTTTGAACTTTTTAAAAAGTTTTTATATTTCCCGCACTTTTTATGGTATTATAGCATTAAAGCTTACACAATAAAGGAGTGTTTCTTTTAATGAAAGTTTTAATTTTAAACGGCAGTCCTAATTCGAACGGCTGTACCGCAAGAGCCTTAAAAGAAGTTGCCGATACTTTGAACGCTCAAGGGATAGAAACCGAAACCCTACAAATCGGCAGCAAGAACATTCGCGGCTGCACATCCTGCCGAAGGTGTGTGTCACTTGGGAAATGTGTGTTTGATGACCCTGTAAATGAAATTGCCGATAAATTAAAATCTGCCGACGGCTTGCTTGTCGGAAGTCCTGTTTACTACGCAGGTGCAAACGGCACAATTAAAGCCCTGTTGGACAGATTGTTCTACAGCAGCCGCTATGATAAAACCATGAAGGTTGGAGCTGCTGTTGTTTCTTCCCGCCGCGGCGGAAGCACATCTGTTTTTGACGAGCTTAACAAATACTTTACCATAAGCGGTATGCCAATAGTTTCAAGCAGTTATTGGAACGAGGTTCACGGTTTTACATCCGAAGATGTTGAAAAAGACCTTGAAGGTCTGCAAACCATGCGAAATCTTGGCCGCAACATGGCATTCATGATAAAAGCCATAAATCTTGCCAAAGAAAAATACGGAATGCCGCAAAACGAGGATGCATTCTTCACAAGCTTTCCTGACGGATTATAAAATTTAAAAAATATAACTTAATAAGCTCGATTTTATCCGCTTTTTTCGTATAATTGGCTTAAAACAAGTTTATAATTTAACATTCCTTGCATTAGCGTGCTTAGTGGGGTATAATATCATCTGTTAAGCAACAAAAAACGCGTAAATAACCGCATTTCGAGCGGTAGAAGGAGTTAAACATGAGCAATATTTGGCATGATGTAAATCCAAAAAGAATTTCTACCACAGATTTCCTTACTGTTATCGAAATTTCCAAAGGCAGCAAAAAGAAATATGAACTGGACAAGGAAACCGGTATGATTATCCTTGACCGTATTCTTTATACTTCCACACACTATCCAGCAAACTACGGTTTCATTCCTCGCACCTACGGCGACGACAAAGACCCACTGGATGTACTGGTACTGTGCAGTGAGCCTCTTGAGCCACAAACTCTTGTTCGCTGCTACCCAATCGGTGTTATCAACATGGTTGATGGCGGTAAAGGCGACGAAAAAATCATTGCTATCCCTTACAGCGACCCAACCTACAACACCTACACCGATATCAACGAGCTTCCTCAGCACATCTTCAACGAAATGTGCCACTTCTTCACCGTTTACAAAGCTCTGGAAGGCAAATCCACCGCTGTAAACGAAATCCACGGCAGAGACGAAGCTATTAAAGTTATTGAAACTGCTCTGGACAACTATGTGGAAAATTTTTGTAAATAATTAATTGCATTAAAGTCTCCTGCCCAAGCAGGGGACTTTTTTGTTTTATATATCATTGCTTTAGGGCAAAAACAAAAAAGGCGAGTATGCTCGCACCGAACACACTCGCCATAAATCTTTTAATTAATAAAGTTCTTCGTTACCGCGTTCTTCAGGGGAATCAGAAGGAGTTGTATCCTCAACATAACCTTCGCCCGGACCGCCAAATCCGCCGCCGGCTGCTATTACAGCAGCTTCGTCAACCGCTTCAGCAGCTGTTTCTTCAGCAGGTGCTTCTTCAGCAGGTGCTTCCTCAGCAGGCGCTTCTTCAGCAGGCGCTTCTTCAGCAGGCGCTTCTTCAGCAGGCGCTTCTTCAGCAGGTGCTTCTTCAGCAGGTGCTTCTTCAGCAGGTGCTTCTTCAGCAGGTGCTTCCTGAACAGGCACTTCTTCAACAGGTGCTTCCTGTTTTCCTGCACATGCAGCAGAAGCAAACATCATCATTGCCGCCAACAATACTGTTAATATTCTTTTCATTTGTATTCCTCCCAGAAGAATTTTTTTTAATACTACTACTTTCACTACCTAAAATCAATTATCTGAACAAGATTTCATGCAAAATCGCCTACATCTTACCTTAACGGTAAGACATTTTGACAAATTTACTCTATCGCCCCCAAACTGTTTCTCATTATTTGCAGTATCTTTTTTTCGCGCCTGCTTACCTGTACCTGAGTCATACCCAACTTTTCAGCAGTAACGCTTTGCGTAAGCTGCATGAAGTACCTAAAATATATCAGCTGCCTGTCCCGTGCCTCCAGTTGCTCCAACACTTGCGAAAGTGATATTCTGTCCGCCAGATATTCTTCAGGAGATGGTACGGGAAGGTCAATCTGCCCGCCGCCGTCATCCTCATCGTAAGTAAGTGAAATAGGCGGCATTGACGAGCTTAGTGCATGGGCAATTTGTGCTTTATCGGTATTAAGCAGCTGTGCAAGTTCTTCCAAGCTGGGCTCTCGTCCTTCTTTTTTGGAAAAATTGTCGCGCTCACGAACCACCTTCATGGAAAGCTCCTTCAAGCTGCGGCTTACCTTAACGGCTCCTCCGTCACGAAACAAGCGTCTAATCTCTCCAAGAATAACAGGCACCGCATAGGTCGAAAAACGAACTCCGCGCTCCCTGTCAAATGCATCGGATGCCTTTATAAGCCCAATACATCCGGCTTGAAACAAGTCGTCATATTCAATCCCTTTTCCTTTAAATTTATGTGCACAGGAATGAACCAACCCCAAATTATTTTCTATCAGCTCCTCACGGGATACCTGAAGCATGTTATTCAACTGCCGTTCACTCCTTTTTTGTGTTTATTCTTTTACGGCAGTTTTTATTTGTTTACTTAAGCGTCAGCTTTTTTTCCAAAACCACCGTTGTGCCCTTGCCCAAACGGGAGTACACCCTAACCTTATCCATACAGCTTTCCATAACAGCAAATCCCAAGCCTGCGCGCTCTTCTTCGGCAGCTGTAGTAAAAAGCGGCTGCCTTGCCTGTGCTATATTTTCAATTCCGCAGCCTTTGTCCTTTACTTGAATTACGGCTCTGCCGTCCTCCATAAGCTTTACCGTTATGTAAATTTTTCCCACAGTATCCCTGTATCCATGAACAATACAGTTTGTAACCGCCTCGCTTACTGCTGTTTTTATGTCGCACACCTCGTCTAACGCAGGGTCTGCACAGGTTAAAAAAGCTGCTGCTGCACATCTGGCATATGCCTCATTAACACTTCGTGACTCAAAAACCGTTTTCATGCTGTTTAAAACTTTCATCTTTTTTTGTTCCCTCCTTTTCCAATACTCCTAATTTCTCCAAGCCTGCCATGAGCATTACCTTTCGCAGCTTTGGTGTAAGATTTGTTACCTCAAGTCTTCCGCCAAGTTCTGTCATTAACCGATAACGCCCCATAACAAGTCCTATTCCCGATGAATCCATAAATCCAACATCGCCAAAATCAAGGTAAAGCACCTTTGGCGGCTGCTCCATTCCCATTACTGTGCTGTCTATAATATTTCGTATCCTTCCTGCTCCATGATGGTCCAGCTCTCCCACAAGGTAAGCTGTTGCAACATCGGGAGCAGTTTGCAGATGTACCGTCATTTTTTCCTCCTTAAAAATTAAGTCAGCTTGTACGCTCCTTATTTTTACATTGAAAGCATAACAGCCTGTCCGTGCAAAAATAAGAAAAACCGCTCCTCGAAAAGGAACGGTTTTTGTAATATTATCTGTTTATTATTTTGTTTGTTTTAAAAATTCTTCTCTTAATTCTGCTGCCAAATAAAGCGAGCCAAAAATTAAAACCCTGTCACTTTGCAGTGCTTTTTTCAGTGCCTGCTCACAGTTTTCGGCATAGACTGCACAAATTCCCTTTTGCGAAAACCATTCGGCAAGTTCCATTCCCGAAAGTGCACGCGGATTGTTTGGCGTAAGCGTTATTGCATCATTAATAAACTCCAGCATATATTCTTCGGTTTCCTGCCAATCCTTTTCACGCAGCATACCTGTGACGGCTGTAAACTTTGGACTGCCAAGCTGCTTTAACGCTTTGCTTAGTGCCTTTGCACCTGCGGGATTATGTGCACCGTCAAGCAATACCAACGGCATTTGCGACAAAACCTCCAGTCTTGCAGGAATAAAAGCTTTGCGCAGTCCTGTCTGTACAGCTTCATCTTCTAACCCCAAAACTTTGCATACTTCTATTGCAGCAACGGCATTGAAAACTTGGTAACTGCCGCTAAGCGAAAGCTCCCATTCCCTTTCACCGTAAACAAACCGTGTTTTCCCAAGCTGCGATTGTACCAAAGATACATCAGCCTCATTCGCCAACACCAATTTGCACCCTTTTTGTGTGCACTGTTCTTTTATAACCTGTACTGCTTCGGGCGGTTGTGACGGATTGCTCACCACAACACAACCGTTTTTTATTATTCCGCACTTTTCAAGAGTAATTTCGCCTATTGTTTCCCCCAAAAGTGCAGTATGGTCAAGACCAATGGTGCTTATTACAGCTGCCTTTGGCGCATCAATAACATTTGTAGCATCGGTTCTTCCGCCAATTCCCGCTTCAAGCACAACCACATCACAGCATTCGCGTGCGAACCACACAAGTCCAATGGTTGTAGTAAGCTCGAACTCGTTAACACGGTCATCAAGCTCTTCCTCCACTGCTCTTACAAGCGGCATTACCTCTTTAACAATATCAACCAACACCTGTTTTGAAATGTACTCATCGTTTATTTGGAAACGCTCCCTAAATTCAATAACAAAAGGCGATATAAACTTTCCTGTCTTTTTTCCTGCCGCTGCACATGCCGCTGCTATCATTGCAGTGGTCGACCCTTTGCCGTTTGTTCCCGCTACATGGACAAACTCCAGCCTTTTGTGCGGGTTCCCAAGCAGCTCCATCAGCTTTTTCATTCTGTGCACACCGGCTTTTTTGCTCAGCCTTCCTTGCGAGTGTATTAAGTCCAGTGCCTGTTCATATGTCATTTTTACCCTCCCCCATCTTGTGTTCATTGTTACATTATCACAATAAAAATAAACAGTCTTTAGAAAAGCAGAGAATTTTTACCATCCAGATTGGCACTTTCGGCGATTTTTCGTAAATACCATTGAAATTAAATCAACAAAATAGTAAAATATGTATAAAAACACCATATCAATGCCATGCTGCAAATTTTTTGTGTGTTTAGTGAGGTGCCCCATGGCTAGAGGAAAATTTATTATTTATTCAATGTCCCCCGGAAAAGTAATATTTTCTCTTAAAGCTTGTAACGGTCAGGTTATTGCAACCAGTCCCCCATTCAGCTCGTCCGAGATGTGTGAAGAAAAAATCGAGCTTGTAAAAAAACTTTCCGTAAACATTCCGGTTGACGATAAAACCATTTCTGCGGATTCAACCATTCCGTTTCCAAAATTTGAGCTTATGTGCGAAGAAAAAAGCTCCTACCGTTTTATGCTTAAAACAGATGCTGACACTGCCTTGCTTTGCAGTGATGTTTACAAGGCTAAAGCCAGCTGCCTTAACGGTATCGATTCAATTCGCCGCAACGCTCCAAATTCACCTGTCCACCGCTAACAACTAAACTTTATATTCTTTGAGGCACACTTTAACAGTGTGCCTCATTTTCATTTACACTTCAATCAACCTGCCTTATCTTATGCCAGGTAGCCGTTCATAACAAGCACATCATCCGTTTCGATAACGGTATTTCCTTTTGGAACAACTGTTTTTCCGCCCTTACGGCGTATCATTATTATAAGACAATCGGGTGGAATGTTTAGCTGTGAAACAGGTTTTCCGTTCCATTCGTGTGACTTGTCAACGGTAATTTCACTCAACTGCACATCGTGGTTATCTTCAACCGATGGCGCAGCAAGAATAATAATATCACCCACCAACAAAATGGTGTCACCGGTAGGAATAACCGTTTGGTCACCGCGGTAAACCATTGTCAGCAATACTCCTTCGGGCAGTGCAAGCTCACGCACGGCATGGTCCGCCCATTTGTGCCCTTCGCCCAAAGGCATTTTAATGAACTGTACCGCACTTTCTTCGGTGTAGTCGTTGAAGGTTTTGAATATGTTTCCCTCTTCATCAACCATTTTAAGCAGTCTTGCACAAGCAGGAAGCAAAGTACCCTGAAATGCAATGGAAAACAATACTACACAAAATACAATGTCAAATATTTTCCCCTGTGCGCTGGCTCCGCTTATAACTACCATTATTGCAAACACTATCGACGCAGCTCCACGCAGTCCCGCCCACGATACAAGCAGCTGTTGGCGGAATGAGCATTTTTGCGGTGCAAGCAGCAGGCTCACCGCAACAGGACGAGCAACAAAGGTCAAAAATACAGCTATCATGAGTGCTTCGCCAAGGCTGCCCATCATTCTGCTTGGATATGCCAAAAGTCCCAACAGGAAGAAGATTACTATCTGTGCAAGTCCGTTCAGGGTATCAAAAAAATGCACAAGAGCAACCTTGTTTTTTATTTTTTGGTTGCCCATAATAATGCCTGCCATATATGTACTAAGGTAACCATTGCCGCCAACCATAGTCGGCAAAGTGTAGGCAAGCAGTGCAACAGCTACAACAAAAATGCCGTCAAAGCCGTCTGTGTCAAATTTCACACGCTTTAGCACCTGCACCGAAAGCAAAGCAATTACAACACCAAACAAAATGCCAAACACTATTTGGCTTACAACAATTTTTAATATTGACTGCGAACCGTCCCCTACTATCATGGTCAAAAATATCATTGTCATCATGTACGAGCAGGGGTCGTTGCTTCCGCTTTCAACTTCAAGCAGGGATGCCGTACCCTCTTTAAGGTCAAGGCTGCGGCTTCGAAGTATGGAAAAAACCGATGCTGCATCGGTCGAGCTTATGGTAGCACCCACAAGCATACCTGTTATCCAACCAAACCCCAGTACATAATGGCAGAATACTCCAACAAGTCCCGCTGTAAGTAATACCCCAAGTGTAGAAAGGCTTACAGCCTTTACCGCTACAGGCTTTGCAGCCTTCCAGTTCGTACCGAAGCCACCGTAAAACATAATGAATATAAGAGCTGTCGAACATATCTGCTCGGTAAACGAATAGTCTTCAAACGGAATTTTAAAAATACCGTCAATACCAAAGCACATACCCAGCAAAATAAAAATAAGCAGTGTGGGCACACCTATTTTATTTGAAATTTTATTGCATAAAATACACAAAAGCATTATAACACTTGCAATGGTAAGCATTACAGCCATGTGGTTTCATCCCCTTTGCTTAATTTTTATTTTATGTCTGTTTTTATTATATGAGCTAAGCTTTCGAAAAAGGTTTCGTGAACAATCTCTTTCGGGTCAAATTTAAACAGCTTAAACACCATATCGGTAAAAAAACCTCCCCCAAAAGCAGCAATTACAGTTCCTACTCCAACCGAGCCGCCAAGCAACCAACCAATTGCAACAGCTGTCCATTCAACAACCATTTTACATTTGCCTGCGGTCACACCTGTTCGTCGGCTCAAAATTACCATCAAGCAATCACGAGGCCCTGTTCCCATTCCCGCAGCAATATAAAAATATGTAGCAAATGCATTTATCAAAAGTCCTATTGCCATGCAAAGCAGTTTAAACGGCAGTTCCTGCGGAAAAGGAACAAAATCCATCCACACAAACAGGTTCATAAAGCTGCCTATAAGCAGCATGTTAAGCAAGGTTCCCATGCCAAGCGTTTCACCCAAAAGGTAATCCGCAATAACTATAACCAACCCTAACAGTATGGATATGGTTCCTACCTGTGCCCCCACTTTATCGCCAATACCGCCGTGAAGCACTTCCCACGGTGCAAAACCCAAACCGGCATTCATTACAAATACTATTCCGACCCCGTAAAGTGCCAGACCAAAAATAAGCCCCGCCATGCGTTTTGCAAAGCTTTTCTTTTCCATTTTAATCCCTGTGTGCAATGTTTTTCTCCTCTTTATATTTTACATTAATAGTGTGTACTTTGTGTGAAAAATCTTTGTAAAATAATTGTTTTAGTTGTGTGCCTTAAAGGCTTCCCCCTCGGGGGAAGCAGGCAAACCGTAAGGTTTGACTGATGAGGGGTTACGGCAGAGATTTATTGTTCTATTCAAGCTAGGATTGGTAGTGGAAATTCGTAAATCCCCTCATCCAAGCGGCTTCGCCCCCCACTTTCTGCGACCTTGCATTAGCTCTGTCAGCCAATCACACATCTCTTTGCTCGTGTTCTTGGGACATCGCTCCCCTCAAGGAGAAGCCTTTGGCAATGCCGCATTTTTAAACTTTCACTATCCAAAATGCTACTGAATTATGTCTTTTTGTCCATTCTCAAAATAACACAGCGGCGGACAGTTGTCCCGTCCGCCGCCATTAAAGCCCTATTACAAAGCGTTAAGGCTTTCCATAATTTTATTCATTTTTTCCTGAGCGCGTTCCAGTTTTTCTTTTTCAACTGCAACAAGCTTTTCAGGCGCTTTTGCCAAGAAGCCTGGATTGTTCAGCTTACCGCTGATAATATCAATATCCTTCTGGCAAGCAGCTTTTTCTTTGTTAAGACGAGCAAGCTCTTTTTCTTTGTCAACCAACTGGTCCATTGGAATGAACACACGGCAGTCATGTGTGATTACCTGTACTGCGGTTGGCATATCAAAGCTTTCGCCAATTTCAACATTTTCGGCAGATGCCAGACGCTGCATGAAAGGAACACCCATTTTGAATATTTCGGCATGAGCTGTTTCGATGAACAAATTAGCCTTTTTGCTTGGCGGAACATTCATTTCAGCACGGCGTGCACGAACAGCTTTGATAGCATCCATAACCTTTTCGAAATCCTGTTCTTCAGCTGTGAAGTCAAGTTCTTCTTTGTATACAGGGAAATCTGCTACCATGATGCTTTCGCCTTCGTGAGGCAGTGCCTGCCAAATTTCCTCGGTAATAAATGGCATGATTGGGTGCAGCAGTTTCATTGCGCCACTCATAACATAAACCAGTACATTTCTTGCGGAAACAGCAGTTTCATCGTTTGCCCACAGACGGGATTTTGTCAGCTCGATATACCAGTCACACAGAACATCCCAAATAAAGTCATACAGCTTGTTAACTGCAATACCCAGTTCAAATTTTTCAAGGTTTTCGGTCATTTCGCGAACCAAGGTGTTGTATTTGCTGAGTATCCATTTATCTTCAATGGTAAGCTGTTCAGGGATAGTGCAGGTCTGCATATCTTCAGGCAAATTCATCAGAATAAAACGAGCCGCATTCCAAATTTTATTTGCAAAGTTACGGCTTGCTTTTACCTTTTCATCGGTAAAGCGCATGTCATTACCTGGGGAGTTACCTGTAGCCAAAGTAAAGCGAAGTGCATCTGCACCGTATTCATCAATAATTTCAAGCGGGTCAATACCGTTGCCCAGGGATTTACTCATCTTTCTTCCCTGACCATCACGAACAAGACCATGAATGAATACATGCTTGAACGGAGTTTGACCCATGTGTTCGATACCGCTGAAAATCATTCTTGCTACCCAGAAGAAGATAATATCGTAACCGGTAACCAGAGTATCGGTTGGGTAGAAGTATTTAAGTTCTTCGGTATTGTCAGGCCAACCCAATGTGGAGAATGGCCACAGTGCCGAGCTGAACCATGTATCCAAAGTATCCTCGTCCTGTACCATGTGGCTGCCACCGCATTTTGGACAAACTGCAACATCATCACGGCTTACAACGGTTTCACCGCAATCACCGCAGTAGTAAGCAGGAATACGATGTCCCCACCAAAGCTGACGGGAAATACACCAGTCTTTAATGTTTTCCATCCAGTGATAGAATGTTTTGTCAAAGCGTTCAGGAATAAACACGGTTTCACCGTTACGAACAGCTTCGATAGATGGTTTAGCCAATGGCTCCATGCGAACAAACCACTGTTTGGAAACTCGTGGCTCAATGGTAGCATGGCAGCGGTAGCAGGTACCAACATTGTGCTTGTGCGGTTCTGTTTTAGCAAGGAAGCCGCCTGCTTCAAGGTCGGCAACAACAGCTTTTCTTGCTTCTTTGGAGGAAAGACCACAGTATTTGCCGCCAAGCTCGTTAATGGAACCGTCATCGTTGGTAACGGTAATAACAGGCAGGTTGTGGCGAAGACCAACTTCAAAGTCGTTAGGGTCATGTGCAGGTGTGATTTTTACACAGCCTGTACCAAAGTCCATTTCAACATAATCGTCGGCAATAATTGGAATTTCCTTATTAACCAATGGCAGAATAAGCATTTTGCCAATAAGGTTTTTGTAACGCTCATCGTTAGGGTTTACAGCAACGGCAACATCGCCCAGCATGGTTTCGGGACGGGTTGTTGCAACCTGCAAATGACCGCTTCCGTCAGCCAGCGGGTAGTTAATATGCCAGAAAGAACCGTCCTGTTCTTCGTATTCAACCTCAGCATCGGAAATGGAAGTCAAACAGGTAGGACACCAGTTAATAATTCTTTCTCCACGATAGATAAGGTCTTTTTCGTACAGCTTAACGAAAACTTCCTTTACAGCTTTGGAACAGCCTTCGTCAAGAGTAAAGCGTTCGCGTTCCCAGTCGCAGGAAGAACCCAGCTTTTTAAGCTGTTCAATAATTCTTCCGCCGTACTGTGCTTTCCATTCCCAAGCTCTTTCAAGGAAGCCTTCGCGTCCCAAATCTTCTTTGGAAACGCCTTCCTTGCGCATCTGTTCAACAATTTTTGCTTCGGTAGCAATGGACGCATGGTCTGTACCAGGAAGCCACAGGGTTTCAAAGCCCTGCATACGCTTAAAGCGGATAAGAATATCCTGCAAAGTATTGTCCAGAGCATGTCCCATGTGCAGATGTCCGGTAATGTTTGGCGGTGGTATTACAATTGTGTATGGTTTTTTCTTTGGATTTGGTTCTGCATGAAAATATCTTCCATCCAGCCAAAACCGATAAGTTCTATCTTCAACAGCCTTAGGGTCATAAACCTTTGGGAGTTCTTTTCTCATTCCTCGGTACCTCACTTTTCCAAGCCTTTCGGCAAGTCAATATACCTTACTATTATACTTTACCAAACTACTCTTTTCAATAGAATTACCCTTGTTTTTTCTTATGTAAAATACAAAAAAGCCGCCGTAATCGGCGGCTTTTTATGTTTACGGCATTATTTACCGCAAACTTCTTTTGCGTGAGCAATTTCTTTACCCATTGTAGCATCAACAAAAGCTTTAATGATATCAGCAGCTTCTTCGTTTGTCTGATTATCCAGCTTAATGCGCAGGTCGTAGTTGTCGTTTTGACCCCATGCTTTTTCGGTGTTGTAGCGATAGAAGGAAGCACGGCGTTTATCCACAGTTCTCATCATTTCCAGTGCATCTTCTTCGTTAACTTCTTTATTTTTCATAACCCATTTAATTTTGCGGTTGGTTGTACCTGCAATAAAAATGTTAACGGTTGGTGCATAATCTTTAAGGAAGTGGTCAGCACAACGACCAACAATAACAGCAGGTTCGTTGTCTGCAATGGATTTAATAATAGCTTCCTGTGCTTTTACCAATGCGGTTGCACCGTCAACCAAAATGCCGCGGCCTGTACCCAAAAGGGACAGTTTGTGTTTCAAAGGACTTCCAACATTTTCTTCGGAATTTTTGAATACCTTTTCATCAATTCCTGCGCGTTCTGCAGCAGCTGCAGCAATGCTTTCGTAGTCGTAAAAAGCAATACCGTATTTTTCTGCGACAATTCTTGCAATTGCACGACCGCTGGAGCCGTATTCACGACCAACAGTAATAACAGGATAGCGTGTAACAGTAGCCATAATATGTACCTCTCTCTCTTTACATGGGAACTATTTTCCCTCATCAGTTCCAAATATACTGATATTCCGAAAACTTTGTTTTTATTTTAACAATGTTTTCATATATATTATGTCACTTTTACACTGTCTTGTCAACATCGTTAACAAAAAGTTAACATTTAAAGTTCATCCTAAAAAACATTATGAACTGCATTATTTTTCATCTGCTTTTTCGCACAGCTTTCCATACACCAACCTTAACCCTTCAAGTGCAAGGTAATCGTTCACTATCATTTCATGCTCGCAAAGCGGTGGAAGAACATCGGTATATTTGCCTGTTAATATAACACTGTTTAAGCCGCCCAGTTCGCTTGCAAAACGGTTTATCATTCCATCTATCATGCTGGCAGCACCCAAAATAACACCGGCATTTAACGCTTCCTCGATAGTTTGCCCCATTGCACGCGGAGCCGCCCTAAAAGCTATGGACGGCAGCTGTGATGTTGCCGTAGTAAGTGCCTTTAATGTAAGTTCGATGCCTGCACAAAACGCATAGCCTGCAACTTTTCCATTTTCATTTACACCAACAAGTTTAACTGTAGTTCCGTTATCCACCAAAACAGCAGGCAAAGGATAATGCTCCCTAATGTACAGTGCATTACAAACGGTGTTTTCCGCCATTTCCATCTGTCCCACACCAAGAATTTCTTTTGCTTTTTCATCAATTACAAAAGGTTCTTTACCTATGAGCAGTTTTGCTGCCCTTTTAAGCACACCCGAAAGTTCAGGCAAAACACTTGCCATAACGCTGTTTGTGTTTTTATCAAAAGTATAGCCTTCAATTGCAAAAACATCTCTTATTAAAATAGCATATTGGTCGGAGGTTCTTGTTCTGTCGGTAGAAATACGGCAGGTATGCATCAAGCAGTCGCCGTCAAATATTCCAAGCTCCAAAAAACTGTTTCTTATATTTATTGCCAACAGCACTTTTCCACCTCCATTGTTTTATTGATGCTAAATATTTTATCATGTTATTTCGCTAAAATAAAGAGTACAGAAAAAATTTAAAAATTTTCCTGTACTCAGTTTATTTGTTATTCTGTTTCTCTTAGGAAAAAGAAAAAAGCCTTTGTCCAAAGGACAAAGGCTTTTGGTGACTCATCGGAGATTCGAACTCCGGACACCCTGATTAAAAGTCAGGTGCTCTGCCGGCTGAGCTAATGAGTCGTTTTGTTTTTGCGCATCACTCACAGCGCTTAGTTATAATAACATGCCATTTTACAAATGTCAACACTTTTTTCAAAAAATTTTTAAAAAAGTTTTTTCTTGCCGCTTGTCCCCTTTTAAACCTTGTATTTAAGGTGTAAAATATGTTTATTAAAAACTTTGCTTTATCTGCATTATAACACATTTCAACCATTATTGCGAGATTGCGGGGTGCTTTTTATGGAAAGACAGTATGTGATTGCATTTTTAATTTATCTTTTCGGCTCTATTTATGAATTGTTTTTTTGATTTTGTTCCGTTGAAAAATATCTATCCTTGCTTGAAACCGCAAACAGGAGGACTCAATGGATATTCAATTCCTTAAGGGTGTGGGCGAAAAGCGTGCCAAGCTTTACAACAAGCTTGGGGTATTCACTGTTGAAGACCTGCTTTATCATCTGCCCCGCACTTACATCGACCTTTCTTCCCCCTGTGATATTGCTGCTGCATTTAACACAGGCGAGGACGCTGCCGTTCGGCTGCGTGTAATTCACAAAAGTTCGGAGCAGCGTATACGCAAAGGTTTGTCGGTATTCAAGGTTAAGGCTGTAGACGATGTGTCCACCCTTACTGTTTCCTTTTTTAATACGAAATATACCGTTGACTCTCTTATTATAGGAAAAGAGTACATCTTTTACGGAAAAATCGGCGGAAGCTTGCTTAAACCCGAAATGACCTCTCCGCAGGTTTTCCCCTGTGACCTTGAATGCGGCTTTATTCCCATATATCCGCTTACCGCAGGTCTTACCTCAAAAATCATAGCGTCTCAAATGCGTCAGGCTTTAAGCAATTCCGAACTGCGCCCTGCCGATCCCATACCCGAAAACATTCGTGCAGCCGCACAGCTTTGTACTTTGGATTATGCCCTTGAAAACATTCATTTTCCTCAAAACAGTTATGCGGCAAACATCTCGCGCCAACGCCTTATTTTTGAAGAGCTTTTTGTTTTTTCGCTTGCCATGGCAAGCGTTCGCGGCAAAAATCGCCGAAGCAGCTCACGCCCCATGCAAACGGTTGACATTGACCGTTTTTATTCATCTTTACCGTTTACACCCACAAACGGTCAGCTGCAAGCTGTTTCGGATATTTCAAACGACCTTACCTCCTCTCAGCCAATGAACCGACTTATACAAGGTGATGTTGGCTGCGGTAAAACGCTTGTTGCTGCAGCAGCGGTATACATGGCTGTTAAAAACGGTTATCAAGCCGCAATGATGGCGCCAACGGAAATACTTGCCGAGCAGCACCTTCATGCCATGAGCAGCTTTTTGCAAAAGCACGGAATAAAGGTTGCCCTGCTTACAGGCTCGATGACCAAAAAGCAAAAAGACCTTGTAAAAGAACAGCTTAAAACTTCGCAAATAGATTTATGTGTCGGAACCCATGCTTTAATTTCCGCCGATGCTCATTTTGCTAACCTTGGACTTGTTATAACCGACGAGCAGCACCGTTTTGGTGTTGCACAACGAACCGAGCTTTCCAACAAAGGCTCTGTTCCTCATGTTCTGGTAATGTCTGCCACACCAATCCCCCGCACCCTTGCACTTATTTTGTACGGTGATTTGGACATTTCGGTAATTCGTGAGTTGCCAAAAGGCAGACAGCCCATAAAAACCTATGCCATAACTCCCGAAAAACGCCTGCGTGCTTTCGGTTTTATACGCGAACATCTTTCACGCGGTCTTCAAGGCTACATTGTTTGTCCGCTTATCGAAGCAGGTGAAGTAGACATGGGACTTCAAACTGCATCAGAATACAGTTCCTTGCTGATTGAAAACGGTTTTGACCAAAATGACATTGGTATTCTTCACGGCAAAATGAAACCGAAAGACAAGGATGCCGTAATGTCCGACTTTAAAAACGGTAAAATTAAGCTTCTTGTTTCCACAACGGTAATCGAAGTCGGCGTTGATGTTCCCAATGCTGTCATAATGATGATTGAAGATGCTCACCGCTTTGGATTAAGTCAGCTGCACCAGCTTCGTGGACGCGTAGGCAGAGGCTGCGAGCAATCACACTGTATTTTAGTTTCCGATGCTTCCACCCCCGAAGCCGCTGCCCGCCTAAAAGTACTGTGCAAAACTACCGACGGCTTTAAAGTTGCCGAAGAGGATTTAAAACAGCGTGGTCCGGGTGACTTTTTGGGGATAAGGCAGCATGGTATGCCTCAGCTTAAATTTGCCGATTTAAGCCGCGATGCATTTTTGCTTTCACAAGCTCAAACCTTGGCACATAAGCTGATAAACGACACTAATGGCCTTAAAGGCGAAAGCTTTGCGCCGCTGCGCCGCCGTGTTCGCCGCATACTTGATAAAGTCGGCGAACGACCCAACTAAATACGGAGGTTCACCATGCATTATGTTTACATCCTTTGCTGTGCGGACAATACCCTTTACACAGGCTGGACCACCGACCTTGAAAAAAGGCTGAAAAACCACAACAGCAAAAAAGGCGCAAAGTATACCCGTTCACGGCTTCCCGTAACACTGGTATATCATGAGGAATTTTCCGATAAAGTTCAGGCTTTGCAGCGTGAAGCTGAAATAAAAAAGCTTTCCCGTACTCAAAAATTAAAATTAATTGACGGCTGCTCCTCCGAATAGAAGCAGCCGTCTTTTTTATCATTAAAGAACAACAAGCCGTCAGCTGTCGGCTTGTTGTTCTTTGCAGGGCATTATTTTCAAATAAGCATGGTGTATCAATCTCACATTTCGAACGGCTAATACCGTCTCCCCTTTTTACGGCATCGTTTTTTTGATATTGTACGGAAAATCCTGTTTTATCTGAACACCTTTCCTTCGTATATTCTGCACGGTACGGGAATTATCCTTTCAACAGGGTCATAATCCACCGACAAGCCATCAAGCAGGTCCCTTTGCTCGGCTGCATTTGCGGTCATGCTTAATAATATTGCGGCTTCGGTTTCACTGTCGGGTATTCCCACACCTGCAATTACTCCGCTGTCGGCAAGCTTTTTCATTACGGCACTTTCACCCCAAGCGGCTATGGGTATTTCACCGTTTTCAAAACCCTCACCCTGTACAGCCATTACAGCTCCCGTTACGGCAGTATCTCCCACACAAAAAAGCATTTCAGGCTGACTTTGCTGCGATGAAAAAACATCTCTTAAACACTCTGCCGCCTCTGCTGCTTCCTTTACTTCAAGTCGCTGCGCCAAAAGCGAAGTTTTCACCCCGGCTTGCTCTATCACCTCGGCAGCAAACTCTGCCGAACCACTCCCGTCATCCAGTAATATGTACTGCATAACACCGTCATTGTTTTTATCAAGAGCTGTATTGCTGTCCCACAGTTTTAATGCAATCTCACCCAGTACCGTTCCTTTTTCTTTTGGTCCTGCTCCCACAAACCTAATTTTATCCCACGAATTTAATATTTCATCATTTGGCTTTGCTCCGTAAAACAATAACGGCAAATCTTTTTTTCTTGCAAACTGCGTTATCTCTGACGCAGCATCGTCATTCGGAACATTTGCAGCAAGTAATTGCAGCTCACCGTTTTCAAGAGCCTGCGGTGTTTCGGCTGTAAAAACATCTGCTGCGTCGTTATTTATGCTTTGTTTTTTAAGCTGCATTGTTGTTGCGCTTCCTGTTTCGGCAGCATGGGTATAAATTCCAAGTTTTGCCGCTGTTTTTATTATTGCATCCGCCTGTGGTAAGCTTTGGGACGGTGCTTGCCCCACATTACATGCCGCCAATGACAATATCGTAAATATTCCAACTAAAAATGCTGTAAGCTTTTTCATTATGTATTCCTCCGTCAGTAATCATGCTGTTATTTTGAAAAAAGCTCCCAAGGCAGTAAGAACTTTTTTCGTAATGCAAGTATACTGCATCGAACCAAAGAAAAAACTCGAAACAAAGCAGCTGCTCAGCTTGTTTTTTTGCTGCCTTACGCAGTGCTGTGCTGTCTGCCGTCGTACACCGCCGCACAGCAGCGAATTCGGTCGTGCCTTTTTTGAATATTTTCAGTCACTGCTGCATAGGCAAGGCAATACCACTAATATTTGACAAATGTTTACACCTTTTTAACAATATTTTCGACCCGTTTATGTTGTTTGTTTTCCATGTGTATGGTAAATTTATCTTTATATTAGTTAAAGTTGTCGGCAAAAATTCCCATACATCCTTTGTATGTACTGATTATTGTACTGCTGATGTAATATAATTTGATTGTAAGGGGAAACAGATTGCAAAACATAGCCTATTGCACTATAATTAAATGTGTAAAACTATGTTATTTCCCCGATATCCGACCACAGTTTTATCGGTCGGGAATGATTAAATATATTGCTCTTTGTTAACTATCAAATTACATAGGAGCAGATGGGTGGTAATTATGTCTGAAAAACAAAAAGCGTTAAAAACCGCAATTGCTCAAATTGAAAAACAGTTCGGCAAAGGTGCCGTAATGAAGCTCGGTCAAACAACTACTCTTAATGTTGAAGCTATTCCGACTGGCTCGCTCAGCCTTGATATTGCTCTTGGCATCGGTGGTATTCCAAAGGGTCGTATAATCGAAATTTACGGTCCTGAATCCTCCGGTAAAACAACCGTTGCTCTGCATTGTGTTGCACAGGCGCAAAAAATGGGCGGCGAAGCAATCTTCATCGATGTTGAACACGCACTTGACCCTGTTTACGCAAAAGCTCTTGGCGTTGACACCGATTCGCTGCTGGTTTCCCAGCCCGACACAGGCGAGGAAGCACTGGAAATCTGCGAAGCTATGGTTCGTTCCGGTGCAATCGACATTGTTGTTGTGGACTCGGTAGCTGCAATGACCACCAAAGCCGAAATTGACGGTGAAATGGGCGATACCCATGTAGGTCTTCAGGCAAGACTTATGTCGCAGGCTTTGCGTAAGCTCACAGGTGCAATTTCAAAGTCCAACTGTGCCGTTATCTTCATTAACCAGCTGCGTGAAAAAATCGGTGTTATGTACGGAAATCCAGAAACAACACCGGGCGGTCGTGCACTCAAATTTTACGCTTCTGTACGCTTGGATGTTCGCCGCGGCGAGCCAATCAAGCAAAACGGCGATATAATCGGCAACCGCACAAAGGTTAAAGTTGTTAAAAACAAGGTTTCTCCGCCATTTAAATCCGCTGAGTTCGACATTATGTACGGTGAAGGCATTTCCCGCTGCGGTGAAATTCTGGACTCTGCCGTAATGCTTGACATAATCAAGAAAAGCGGTTCTTGGTTCAGCTACAACGGTGAACGCATTGGTCAAGGACGCGACAAGGTAAAACAGTATCTTAAAGACAATCCTGCATTTGCCGAAGAGGTTGCTGCAAAGGTTATGGAAAACAAGGACCGCCTGCTTGCACCTAAAACCGCAAAAGCCTTTGACGATGATGCTGACTCCTTTGACGAACCGTCTGCTGCACCAACAACAGGTGAAATCATTGAAGCTGCCCCTGTTGCCGATGCACCCCGCCTACGCAAAGCAAAATCCATTGACATTGAAGCCGACGACAAATAATCATGGCTGAAATAACCGACATCACACTCACCAAGCGCGGACGGTACGCACTTTTTATTGACGGTGAATTCGCATTTTCGGTAGACGATGAAACCCTTGTCGAAAATCACCTTAAAAAAGGTAAAATTTTAAACGACGACGACATATCAGCCATTCGCGGGCAAAACGACTACCGCTATGCAAAACAGCAGGCTTTAAAGCTGTTGTCCTACAAGGACTACACTTCACAAATGCTTGTTCAGCGACTTATTCAAAAAGAAATAGACGAGGACAGCGCCGTCCGTGCGGTAAAACGCATGGAGGAGCTGGGACTGGTTAACGACCTTGACTACGCTATGCGCTGTTCTCGTGACCTTATGAACTTAAAAAGCTGGTCGACAAATCGTATAAAAATGGAATTAAAACGCCGTCTTGTGCCTGAATACGCAATCGACGAAGCTATTGCCCAGTTTGACGAGCTGGACCCCGAACCTAAAATTGCAAAAATAATCTTGAAAAAGTATTTTCGTGATTTAGACACTCCAAAAGGCAAAAACCGTGCAGCAGCAGGTCTTTGCAGACTTGGCTACTCACCGGGGCAGGTTTTTGCGGTTATTTCCAACCTGCTTGACGACCCCGACTACTATAATGAACATGACATTTAACTACCCCACTGAAACCAAGTGGGGCATTGGCATATATTTTTGTTGAGATTGGAGCTTTCTAACAATGAGTGACACAAAAAAGGTTGGAATGGTCAGTCTTGGCTGTTCCAAAAATCAAGTTGATTCCGAAATCATGCTCTCAAAGCTTAATGAGGGCGGTTTTGTGCTGTCTGCTGACCCTAATGAATGTGACGCAGTAATTATTAATACCTGCGGCTTTATCGAGGATGCAAAGCGCGAAGCCATTGAAACCATTCTTGAATTCTGCGAAATGAAGCGTGAAGGTCAAATTAAAGCCGTTATTGTAACCGGCTGCCTTGCCGAACGCTACCGTGACGAGCTTGCTGCCGAAATTCCCGAAGCCGATGTTGTTTTGGGCCTTGGCAAAAACGGTGACATCGTAAAAGCTGTAACAACAGCTCTTGAAGGCGGCAGAATGGTAGAATTCGGCGAAAAAACCGACCTTCCGCTTAACGGCAGCCGTATTCTGGCAAACCCCAATTACTTTGCCTACCTTAAATTGGGTGACGGCTGTGACAACTGGTGCACATACTGTGCTATCCCTTCCATTCGCGGAAGATTTCGCAGCCGCACCATGGAGGACATTCTTGCCGAAGCTAATAACCTTGCAAAAATGGGCGTAAAGGAGCTTAACCTTATCGCACAGGATGTTTCCCGCTATGGTGAAGACCTTTACGGAAAATCCCGCCTGCCTGAGCTTCTTACCGAACTTTGCAAAATCGACGGTATTGAGTGGATACGCCTGCTTTACTGCTACCCCGACCGCATTACCGATGAACTTTTGCAGGTAATGGCAAGTGAGGAAAAAATAGTAAAATATTTGGACATGCCGCTTCAGCACGCAAACGGCAGAGTTCTTAAAAAGATGAACCGTTTTGGCAACCGCGAGGTTATTACCGAGCTTGTAAACCGTATTCGCAAAACCATTCCGGGCATCACCCTGCGCACAACCCTTATTGCAGGCTTCCCAAGCGAAACTCCCGAAGAATTCACCGAGCTTTGCGAAATGGTTAAGGAGCTTAAATTCGAACGACTGGGCTGCTTTGCATACTCACCTGAGGAGGGTACACCTGCCTCCCGTATGCCTGACCAGCTTGATGAGCGTGAAAAACAGCACCGTGCCGAAATCGTAATGACCGAACAGTATGCCGTTGCCATGGAAGTTGGCGAAAGACAAATCGGCAAACGCATGAGAGTGCTCGTTGAAGGGTATGACGCTGAGCTTAACCAGTATTACGGCAGAAGTGCCATGGATGCTCCCGACATTGACACCAAGGTTTACTTTAAAGGTTCCAAATTCACCAAAGCAGGCAGTTTTGTAACAGTTAAAATTAAAAAGCTGCGCGAATACGACCTTTTGGGTATTCAGGTTGCGGAATGAAAGGAGCTGACATTATGAATTTACCTAATAAGCTTACCATTTTGCGAATGCTTCTTATTCCGTTTTTTGTTATAGCAATGACTTGGAAAAGTCTGCCCTACCATTACTTTATCGGACTTGCACTTTTTGTTATAGCAAGCCTTACCGATTTGTTTGACGGCATAATTGCCCGCCGCAACAACCTTATTACCGACTTTGGCAAATTCATGGACCCACTTGCCGACAAGCTTCTTGTTACCGCTGCAATGGTTTGCTTTGTCGAGCTGGACATGATTGTTTCATGGGTAGTAATTCTTATTCTTGCTCGTGAATTTTTGGTAACCTCCCTGCGTACGCTCGCAGCAGGCAAAGGCATTGTAATTGCTGCCGACAAATGGGGTAAATACAAAACCGTAAGTCAGATGATATGGGTAATACTTGGTCTTGTTCTTTTGGCAATCCAAGACCTTATTATGCCGGGACAGGCAGTTACAGCCGAGGTTTATCAGCATGGTGTTATTGGCACTGTAATTCTTGCAGGCTTTACCATTTTTGCAATGCTTACAATGGTTGTAGTTCTTCTTACACTTATCAGCGGTTTTAATTATATGTGGAAAAACCGCAGTGTCTTTTCGGATATGTAATTTTTATATACACTTCAAGGCAGGCAGTCGTACCGATTGCCTGCCTTTTTTACTGCAAAATTTAAAATTTTTCGCTTTTACACTGATTTACACCGCCTCCTGTGATATAGTTAAACTACGAAAGTAAGACAGAAAAACTAAAAAGGGACGAACAAAGCATTTAGTGCGGTGTTCGTCCCTTAGTATTTACAAAAGTATAATTTTCAAGACAAGAAGTGCGTTTTAAATTAAAACGAAACACCTTGTCTTTTTTTATACCCTGTTTTGCTTTCGGAAATTTAATAAAAAAGGAGGAATTAAAATGCAAAAATTCACGCGTAAAATGTACGATGAATTTCTTGCAGGGTTTAACGGTGAAGATGAATACAAACCAAAACGAGAAAAGAGCCTTATTGTTGATACACAAGATGATAAGGACTTCCTTGACGGGTGGTATTCACACGACC
>JAFYSU010000049.1 GCA_017559185.1 Oscillospiraceae bacterium | reverse complement strand
GTGCCGTGGGTTCGATTCCTACTGCCCTTGCCAAAAACGGATCAACTGTTGTTGGTTCGTTTTTTTGTTTTATTAAAAGAAAAGCAGTTATCTCCGTTTGACTTTTGCACTGATATAAGACTTACGGCAGAGCTCTCAGTCGATTTGGCGGAAAGTGTGAATAGGAAATTGAAAAGGCGCAAGGTTGAGATATACCTTGCGCCTTTCGGTTAGTATATTATATTCAGTTCTACAAATTGGATTTGGTTTACTTCTTCTTGTCACTTTCAAGGTGTGGAAAATAACCCGATTTTGTGAAATTATCGGAGGGATATTTCATCCACATAAAAGGTAAAAAGGACGCAGTTATATTTATCTTGTAATTTCGGAGATTTAGCTTTATAATAAAAGTAAAATATTATATAATTTAGTTATATTATATAAAAACACATCGTGGTTTTCCTAAGGAAAAGAAAGGGGATTTTTAAATGCAGGAGCAAATAATGGAAACTAATGATACAACGATATTCCCTTCAATTGTATTTAAGGTAAAAGACGGATATTTTAGTGTGGACAGTAAATATATTTCAGGCATATTGAAAATGCCGGAAATACAAAAACTTCCGGAAGCTCCGTATTACTGCACAGGATTTTTTATTAATCGTGGTCAGGTTGTGCAAACCATTGATATGAGAACTCTTTTTGGATTACAGAGTATTAATGCAGAATACGAAGAATTTGTAAGTATGATAGATGCAAGAAAGCAGGATCATATTAATTGGATAACTGAGCTGGAATGCTGTCATGAAGAGGGTCGTGAGTTTACTCTTGCAAAGGATCATCACCAATGTGCATTGGGAAAATGGTATGATTCATTTAAAATCAACAACAATTCGGTAATGTTCCATTTGAAGAAGCTGGAAGACCCACATGCTCACATACACAAGGCTGCGCGTGAAGATGAAGTATGTGCAGGTGCTGCGACTGAAGAAGAACGCAAGGAAATGCTTGATAAAGCAATGAATGATACCAAAGAAAAATATATGCCGGCTGTTTTGGGGCTTTTGGACGAATGCAAAGAGGTTTTCCGTGCATCAGTATTTCGTGAGATGGTGCTTGTGCTGAATTGTGAGCGAGGCATTGGCATGGTTGTGGATGAAGTTCTTTCGGTGGAGGATTTGGAAGCGGTAGGAGAACATGACGGTTCAAATTCGCTTAGTCGTTCTCCGTACATAAAAGGTGTTACCAGAAGCAAAAGCTTTAATAATATGATACTTGAAGTTGATGCTGAAAAATTAATAAATCTTGGCCAATAAAGCAATATAAAGGCACAGCGAAGGCTGTGCCTTTATAAATGGAAAGTTCCCAAGTTTTTAAACTTGGGAACTTTTATTTTAGTATGTACTAAGAATAATTCCTTCACCCTTAACACGATGAAGGTGTGCACGGTTTACTACTTGGGAAATAGTGTAGACATCATTTCCTATAGCTACACGGGTTGTAGGATAAATAATTCCGCAATGCAAGTGACAATCAAGGTCTTGAACGCTCTGCCAAAGAACATCACGCTTTTTGGTGAGTTTGGCTTGCTGCATTTTAGAAACAGAAAGTTTTAATTTAAGCTGTTTAAAGAGTTGTTCATACTCAGGGGTAAGATTTTTTTGACGGGACAGCAGATTAACATTTTTCTCAAGCCCATCAATGTCGCGGATAAGAGTAGCCAAATCACTTTCGATTTTTCGTCTTTCCTGTACTATGGCTGATGTAAGACCCATTATGATTTCGGTTTCGCGGTTTGCTTTGCTTCCTATAACTTTTGCTTTAAGCGAACCTTTAAGCGAAATTGAACCGCCGATGATAATTCCGAGACCATTTGTAAGGTCAATATTTCCACCGCAGGATATCTGGCAGCTTATAATACTGTCGGTAGTTAAGAAACCATTGTTTTCAACGGTACAGTTTTCAAAGAATTTAGCTGTAACATCGCCGTTAGCTCTAAGAAAACCGCGGTTGTTTCCGTTCATGCCTTTACGGATGTGAATGTTTCCGCCGGAAATAATATTTGCACCCGCAACCATTCCGTTAACATTAACATTTCCGCTTGCTTGAATGGTAAAACCGTCCAAAACATTTCCGTCTACAATTACATCACCAAATACATCAATGTCACGCAGGAAACGATTTACATCGCCGTGAATGTGAGTAACTGTAGAAACACCGAATTTGTGTTTATCATAGTATAACTGACCGTTACAGCCGGCAATTAATCGAGTACCGTCTGAACTGATTATGGTGTTTTCGCCATTTGGAAGTACGGCATGATTACCCGGATTACCCGGGATAGGTTCTCCGGTAACGGAAATGCCATCGGTAGGGTCACCGGGTGGGAAAAGCTCACAAATAACTTCGCCTTCGTGTATTTTGAACTTTGTAAATTTAGGCGGAATAAATCCGTTTCCGGCTTTTATGAGCTCTTCCTCGTCAACTTCATCGGAAAGACCTTTGTGTGTTGGAAGATTTTCGGTTGCCGGAGGATAAACATTTATGCAGTTTTCACGCGGATACTTATATTCCAAATACCCATCAGTTCCGGGAATGGATGGTGTTCCGCGAGCTATAACCGCAAGCTTAAGATATTTTTTATCCTCAACAAGATGTTCAATAATATCGGATTCCAAACCATGTGTAATACCCGCTTCGGCAATAACTGCATTTACATTGTCCAAAGTGATATGTTCGCCGTTTCCGGAAGGAGGGAAAATGAATACCCAAGCGAGCAGAGAGTCGTCTGAAACAGCGGCAAAGCAAGATGCATTTACATCATTTTCGATATTCATAAGACGCTGATTTGCGGTGTCCTGCATGGTGTCGATAAAAGTTTTTTGTTCAACATCCATTATGTCGCCGTCTAAAGAAAAATCGCTGTAGGATGCTTTATCCAATGGTATACCAATGATTTGGTTATACAACTGAAGCAAAGCACCGCCTTTGTCGCGTATTGGTTCATCGCGGAAAACAGCGGAGTCCGCTTTGTTAAATTCGGAAGTTTCGTCAGTAGTGATTTCACTGTTAAATTCAGTTTCGGTGGTGGTTGTTTGGCGCTCTTCCGGCGTATCATCATGTGTGATGCGCTTGATCAATGTGATATTTTTAAACATAATTACTCACTAATCGATGGAAGCGTCCCATCGCCTTTCTCATTTATTTTTTTAGTCGATTATTTATAATCAACAAACATTACTAATGTATAGTTATTTTAATTATAAAGGCATTAAAGTATAAAAATCAAGTGCTTGACTACGCTTTTTTGAACAAAAGTTATAAAAAAGTACATTTTTATTTGCGGTTAATCGCATCGGACTGAAAAAATATAAATATTAGTAAAATGGGGATTGATTTTCTTTTGAAACTGACGATAATTTTTATGTAAGGAAAACGGAGAAAAGGGGGAGCGCTTATGTTTTCTAAAGTTGGTTCAACCAATTGGTACGGATATGCGGCAGTCAACAATTACAGATTGTCGGAAATTTTAAGTGATAAAGTTTCAGCGGGAAGAACAGCTGTTTCTCCAATTGAAAGGATAAAACAAACTGTATCCAAGTCAACTGCTTTAAGCAGTGACACGGTAGAATTTTTAAAAGATTATCAAAATAATTTAAACTCCTTAAGCAAGACAGCTAAAAATCTGATGTCGAGTGTAAGGGGCAGCGTTGCGAGCAAAACCGATGTTGCATCAAGCGACAAAGATGTTTTGGCTGTTACAGCGAGCTTTACCGTTCGTGAACCTGCATCCTATAAAGTGGAAGTAAAACAGCTTGCGCAGGCACAGGTGAATGCTTCGGCAATGGTTAAGGCTGCCGATGCACCTTCGGCTTCGGGTGAGTTTATTTTGGAAACTGCGGAAGGAAAATACAGCTTTGATATAGACCCATCATTTGCAGCAAATAATAAAGAGCTTTACAATGCGTTAGCCATGGAAATCAACGATATGGAAGCGGGAGTAACTGCACAGGTTGTTGAAAACGGTAAAAATGTGTCGTTGGTATTGAAATCGGAAAACAGCGGCGAAAACAATGCGTTTAAAGTGAGCGGTGCGTTCAGTGAAGCTATTGGCGTTGACAAGACTGAAAAACAGGCACAGGACGCAATTTATACAGTTGAGCGTTATGGTGTGGCAAAAGAGTTTAAGTCTTCCTCGAACAAAGTAAATATTGCGGGATATCAAATTCAGGCTGAACTTAAAAAGACGGGTACAAGCACCGTTACGGCAGGAATAGATGTAGAGTCAATGGCTGGTGAACTTGAGAAGCTGGTAAATAAGTTTAACGATACCGTTGATTTCTTAAAGAAAAATGCTGACCGCGGCGTGGGTGTTCAAAAACAGCTTGAAAGACTTATGCAAACTCCGGTTTCCAAAAAGTCGATGGAAGAAGTGGGAATAACCATAGATAAAGATGGAAAATACTCCTTTAACAAAGATGAATTCAGTGAGCTTGCTGAAAAAAATCCTGCTTTGCTGAAAGAAATAGTAAGCGGAAGTTACGGTATTGCACAAGGCTTGGAAAGAGATGCAAAAGCCGGCATGAATATGCCTTCGGCAAGTCTTGTAAGTGCATCGGTACAAGGGTCGCAGTCTATATTCCAGCAGACAAATAAATATGATACAATGCTTAGTGTTTTGAATATTTACGGAAAAAATGGAACCGTGGATATGAACAATGTATATACAATGGGCTTGTTGATGAATATGTACGCATAAAAAATACCTCCGAAGCAATTTGATTTGCTTCGGAGGTATAAATTTTTTAGTGTCTTGGATTGGACCGAACTTGAAGAACCGCCTGAACTATGGCAGTGGTTACTTCCGCAGTGTTTATCATTGCAGCATATGACGAAATATCTTTTTCATCGACAACAATATATCTTGGAGGAAGCTTGTTGAGTGCAAGTGCAACAACATCCTTACGGCAGCGGTCGCATTTGCAGCATTTAAATTTTGAAAATGCATCATCAAGACGCTCTAACACAACTCGTTCCATTACATTTGCAATTATTTGAGTGCTTTCTTTGCGAACCTGTATTCTTCCGCTTGGAAGAATACTTGAAGGTGAGGGAACGGCTGACACAGGAGGCTCGGCAGGAGCTGGAGGAGTAGGTTCGGATGCTGCACCGGGAGGAGTGCTGCCGGGCATTATCTTACGAAACATTGCCTCCTTGTCGATTTCCATTCGTTTGGAAGCCATGCGTTATACCCCCTTTGCAAGCAATTCATCAACAAGTGCCATGTAATCCTTGGCACCGTTGCTGTGTTTTGCCTGTTCCATAATATTAAATTGAAGATTTTGAGCCTCGGTGAGTGAAATGCTGTTGCGGATTTTGGTTTCGAACAGCGGAATTTCAAGATTGCCGCAAACCATTTCGGCAGCCCCCAACAAACTGCGTGTAAGCCTTGTGTAAGGATTAAATCGGGTAAAAAGCACACCTGCAACAGTAAGGTTTGGATTGTCGTGCTGTTTGATGAATGATATTGTTTCATGCACCTGAACCAATCCGTGAAGACTGTAAATGTCCGACAATGTGGGAATAATAACATAATCGGAAGCAATAAGGGCATTTACCGTTAAAATACCAAGGTTTGGTGGTGAATCTATTAAAATGTAATCGTATTGGTCTACGATGGGTTCAAGTGCTTGTTTAAGCAGAAATTGACGATTTTTGCCCGTAAATTCAAGGTCAATACTGCTGAGAAGCGGACTTGAAGCAATCAAATCGGAAATTATTGTGTGCTGTATAGCAAACTGTGTGCGTACTTCGCAGCGCAGAATGTGGTATGCGGTAGCGCTGTTTTCCAAATCTGCCGCCATACTGAAAGACAGATTGCGCTGAGGGTCCATATCCACGCACAGAACACGAAAGCCTTTTTTGACATAGCCTGCCGCAAGAGCGTTGGTAGTAGTGGTTTTTGCCACACCGCCTTTTTGTGTGACAACAGCGATTACTTTGCCCATATGATATCCTGTCCTTTTTAAATAAGATACTATATCATTATAACGATAATTTTGTCGTAATACAATAGTACAGGGCACATATTGTCGTAATAGCACAATGATTAATTTTGGGATGCTTGCGGCATGAAAATAAAAAGGCGGGCAGTAAACTTTTTTTAAAAAATACAGTGTGCGGGCACAAAATCAGTCACAAATGAAGTATATAAACAATAAAAAATGGCTTTAAAACTGTTGGTTTTGGCAAAATAACGAAAAAATTTTTGTGTGACTGCACTTTAATTTTTCTTATAAGATACGATTATATTATTGAGTAGCTCAAAAAAGGAATGGAGGGTGCCAATATGAAAATCAACAGTTCGATTTCCCTTGGCGGTATCTACAATAAAACGGGTGCGTCCGTAAGCACAGGTGCTCTCGGTGCGGCAGCGTATGTTTCAAAGGATAGATTTTCCAATATTAAAGATACAATAACAATAAGCCATGAGGGCAGCCGTCAGAACCATGTTGCCGGCATGGCAAGAAAAATTGCGGGTGAAATTGCAGCGCAGGATAGTCCTGAAAGAATTGAGCAGCTGCGAAATGCTGTAAATTCCGGAACATACAAGGTGTCTGCAAGAGATGTTGCAAAATCCATGCTGTACGCAATGGCAGAATAACAGCGTGGGGTGGCGTAATGAACAAGTCGGCTTTTAATGAGCTGTTGGCGTTTTTTACTGAATACAATGTATTCCTTGAAAAAGCGGTTCAGGCTCAGAATGAAAAAATAGAAGCACTGCTTACACATGATGTTGAAATAATAGAAAAATCGGCAGCTAAGCAGCAGGCTGTGGGAATGCAGTTTGCTAAGTATGAAGAACGCCGCCAAAAGCTCATGGATGCGGCGGGAGTAAGCGGTGCAACATTTGAACAGCTTGTGGACTTTGCACAGGATGAAGAGAAACAAAAAGTTAGGGACTTGTATCATTGCATGCAGGACCGTATAAATCAGATAAAATTCCTGAATGGTAAAGCTATGCATTTAGTGGAAACCAATCTTAAGGTTATAGATATGGAGCTCCCTGTACAGGAAAGAAGAACAAGCAGGGGATATTCGGGAGACGGAAAGACACATTCTCCAAAGAAGGGAACTTCCCTCTTTGAAACAAAGATATAATACACTGGAGGGATTAGTTTGAGACCCACATTTTTAGGATTTGAAATGGGAAGAAAAGGTCTGGCTGTAGCTCAAAAGGGCTTGGATATAACAGGTCAGAACCTTGCAAATATAAGTACACCGGGTTACACTCGTCAAAGAATAGATCAGGTATCGGTAAGTGCATACGGATATACTTCCAGAAATGCAGGAAACAGAATAGACTTTGGCGGTCAGGGTGTTACCATTACGGGTATACAGCAGACAAGGGATACTTTTTTGGATAAACGCTTCCGTGAGGAATACAGTGACAACTGCTATTATCAGGAAAAAGTAGATGCTCTTGCAGACATTGCAAATATAGTGGACGAATTTGCTTCGGCAGACAGTGGTCTGCTTGCCTCGGTTAACCAGATAAGCAGTGCGCTCCAGACAATGACCGGCGAAAAAGCAACCGACCGTTCATGTGCGAATGTACTCAGAACATCCTTTCAGGGCCTTATCCAGACACTGCATGACTACAGCAACGGATTGGATGAAATTGCTGAACAGCAGGCATATAATCTTGAAATTGCAATAAATGATGTGAATGATATATCGGCAAAAATTGCCGATTTAAATGAGCAGATCGTAAACGAAATTGCACTTAATTCGGGCGATGTGGATGTTTACGGTCCTAATGAACTTTTAGATAACAGAAACCTGCTGCTTGACGAACTTTCGCAGTACGGTAATGTTCAGATTAAAGAAGAAGACGACAATTCAGTTACAGTTATGCTTGGTGACCATGTTATTGTTAAGGGGAATAAGGCTGATAAAATTCAAACCATGAGCCACCCAAACAATGTTGTTACTATGCACTGGAACAGCAGTAACGAACAGGTAAAGCTGACAAGCGGTTCACTTTTGGCTGCTACCGAGGTTATAAACGGTCGAGGTCCTGACCTGCAGTCCGAATATGAAAGCCATGAAAAAGGTGTTCTTTACTACAAAGATCAGCTTGACACATTTGCAAGAACACTTGCAGGCGTAATGAATAATATTCTGCCTACACAAACAGATGCAAACGGCAACCCTGTTGGTGAAAACTTCAGAAAACTGTTTGGTGCATTGGTTGAAGGCAAAAATGGAATTTACGAAATAACACAAGATGTGGAAATTACAGCAGCAAACATAAGCATTTCGCAGGAGTGGACAGACGAGGTTTCGTATGTATTCCCAAGTGCGACAAGCTTGACAAACAGCCAGTATTTTTCGGATATGAATGCTCGTTTGCTTACCAATAAGAACACTGAATTTATGACCGGTTCGCAGACATTCAACGGTTCTTTCCGTGATTTTATTACAGATATCCACAACACCTGCACAGGTGAGGAAAGCTACTATCAGGGCAGACTTGATGCATCGGGTGCAGTTGCAGACCAGCTTTTAAATCAGCGTGACTCTGTTTCGGCTGTTTCCAAAGACGAAGAAACCACAAATATGCTTACATATCAAAAATCGTTTGAAGCAATGTCCCGCATTATCACCGCTATGGATGAAATGCTTGATGTAATAATCAATCAGATGGGTCTGGTTGGTCGCTGATAAAACGGCAGTTCCTATAAATTTGAAAGGAGATGAATAGGAATGCGTGTTACGCAAAATTCCCTTACCCGCAACTATTTGCGAAACATGAACACTAACCTTTCCCGCTTGTCAAAAACTCAGGAAAGAATGTTGGGAGCTAAATATTCCAAAGCGTCGGAAAATCTTGCCGACACTTCCCGTGCTATACGAGTTCGCCAGAACTTACATGATAACGAAAACTACGCAACTACAATTCGTGATGCAGAGGCAAGACTTTCCTCGGCTGAAAGTAATATAACCTCGATAAACGATATTCTTGTAACTGCTCGTGAGCAGATTATGCTTAGTGCAGCCAACGACACCGATGCTACAGCTCGCGATGTTTACGCACAGCAGATTGAGTGTCTGCGTGATGAAATACTGCAGTTTGCAAACGCAAAATATGCCGACACATTTATGTTCGGCGGCAGTGAAAATGGTCAGGCGCCTTTTAGCTATGTTCAAGCAGGCGACCAAATTCAAGGCACAACAAGCTTTTTGGGCGAAAGAACAGAAATAGAGGAGTTTAGACTGTACATTGAAATAGATGGTATTCCAAGTTATGGAGTGATTAATTTCGCCAGTGATACGCCGCAGGAATTTGTTGATTATATGAATCAGACAGAATTTTTTGTTGATAACAATTTAAGGCTTACCGTAAATGCTGATGGTGGTTATGATTTGGAGAATCCTACCGGTTTGATTGTAGAAGACTTAGAAATAATCGAGCCAGATACAGTGTTGACTCCGGCTGAAGGTAATTTTAAAATTATTGTAGACGGTGAAACCTACACTATGGAGATTCCTGCTAAAAATAATGGCCGAGATTATATGCAGGATGATGAGTTGATAGATGCTATAAATACTAAACTGGAAGAAAAATTCGGTTTGGTGGATGGTGTTCCAGCCATTCAAATTGAAAAGTCTGAAAAGGGATATACTACTAAAGTAAACGGTGACATGATAGTTTCCTACCCAGACACTTCCAATTTGGCGGCAAGCTATCGAAAAATGTCGGCAGATGAAAAAGAGGATGCGGTAGCCAATAACCTGCAGGCGTTTCTTGGTTTTGGTACCGAAGGTGCTGTAAATAACCTCAAGACTGTAGCATCTGCCGAAAACGGCATGCTGGCATACAACGGAATTCCGGTAGACTATATAAGCTACGACACAAAAATCGGAAGCTATGTTTACGGTGTGGATGAAAACAGTATGCAGTTGGTTCCAGAAAACCAAGCACAGTATGTTGATATTGGTCTGGGACTTGTAATGACAGGCAATCAGGTTCAATCTGCTTCAGCTTTCAAGGTAACCTTTTCCGGTTTGGACCTTTTGAGCTGCGGCACTAATGAAAAAGGTGAGCCAAACAATGTTATTAATATTCTTACAGAGGCTGCAAAACTTTTGAGAGAAGAACCTCTGGATAAAGAAAAATTCGGCTCACTTACCGACCTGTTGAAAGAAAAAACAGAAGATCTGCGTTTGAATCTTACCGACATTGGTACAAAATGTACTTTCCTTGACCAAACAGCAACAAGAATTGAAGACGATATATTCAATCTTAAAAAGCTGCAGGAAAAACTTGAAGTTTCCGACACTGCGGAAGAAAGCATAAATTGGCAGATGTACACCGCAGTAATGAACGCAACATATCAGTTTGGTTCACAGGTTCTTCCTGTATCACTGATGGACTTCATTAAGTAACAAAAGGGGGCGTAGATATGAATCTTTTAAAAATTCAGACAACGGCAGTTGAATATCAATTGCGCATTGAGCGCCCTAAGCTTGAAATGCAGAATGCCATGGATTACGCTAAGGTGCAGCTGCAAACAACTCCTACCAAGATAAACATGAAAAGCGAAAACATAAAGGTAGATATAGATACTACCGATATGCGTCGCAGCATGAATCTTGTTCATACAGGAGAAATGCTTAAAAACCAAGCCGAAAAAGGCGAGCAGCAGGCAGATAAAACCGTTGCCGAAATGAAGGCTTTTGCAAAACAAGTAGGGCAGATTCAAGACGGAGTTAAAATTTCCGAAGTAGTATCCCAAAAGATACTTGCAGGTGGCCGCAAAGAAAGCTTTACTGCATTTCTTCCAAGTGTAGGGCCTACAATTTCATGGGAACCGGGTGACCTTCAAAAACAGGTTGTCCCTGCTGATACTCAAACAGATTGGCAGCTTAATAAAAAAGTTTTGGACTATGTTCCCGGTAAAGTTGAGCTTATTGTAAATCAGCGTCCGGAAGTTGACATTGAATACATTGGCGGATTTAGATATGTACCGCCAAGCTCAGACCCAAACTACGAAGAAAAATAAGCTTAATAAAACAAAAAACAGCTATGCATAATTTATTTTGCATAGCTGTTGCTATATAAAGGAGAGGGCATACAATATGAAAATTCAAACAAAGGATTTTGGAGAAGTTGAAATTAAACCCGAAGATATAATTGAATTTTGGCTGCCCATATACGGTTTTGAACATCTGAAAAAATTTGTTTTTCTTTTTGAAGAAGAAAACGAACACATTGCATGGCTGCAATCGCTTGAAGAACCTGAGACAAGATTTATTCTTGTCGACCCTGCGGTAGTGGATTCGGGTTATGCACCAAACTTACCGGCAAATATAATTGAAAAACTGGGCGAGGGCGAAGTTTTTGCTTGGTTGGTTGCTGTTATTGCCGAAGATTTTTCAAAATCTACCGTAAATATGAAAAGTCCGATTGTGGTTAATCCACAAACCGGACGCGGCGCACAAATAATTCTTGATGGCAGCTACCCTATCAGACGCCCGTTGATGGCAGGAAGGGAGGCGTAATGTAATGCTTATTCTTTCCAGAAAAAGTGGCGAATCGTTTATGCTTAACAACGAAATCGAAATAAAAATAACCGAAATAACAGCCGATTGCGTGAAAATAGGCATTGATGCGCCTAAAAATTATAAAATAGTTCGCAAGGAGCTTTTGCAGACGGTTGAAAGCAATAAAGCCGCGGCTGCTGAGGCAACCGAGGCTTCCAAAAAAGAACTGCTTAAACTTTTTTCAAATGTTAAAAAATAGGATTATTAAATGTAATCATCATCTTCATCATCGTTGATGCAGGAATTTTGCTCAAGGTATTGTGCAAGCACGGAATAACCGGGCTCAGGCAGCAAAGTGATGTTGCAGCGGTAGCCCGATTGACCTTCGCCGAAAAGAAGATTTTGTGTTATTTCGACCTCCATGCCGGAAACGGATATGGGTTGGGTAATCGAAAGAGTAAGTCTTTCCCCTTCGGCAAAAGGTTCGGAAGAAACAAATTTAAGCTGACTTAACGATATGGCAAAAATGCGGGCATCAAATTTTATGAGCTTTTCGGCAGCAAACTGTAAAAGGCCGTTTTTATACATTACGGGGCTTACCTTTGCTTCAAGCGAAAGCTCCTGCATTTTTTCGGAAAGCTCTAGCTGTGTGAGTAATTCACCGTCCACATTAACTATGCGCATGAGTTCGGGCGAACAAAGGTAAACAGTTCCTGAAAAAACATGGGTTTCGGTATCGTTTACAACGCGCACTATTTGCGCTTTTTCGCCAAACGACATAATTGGAACAAAATCACTTTCAAATTCCACATATTTCCCGCGAGCATTGCCACAGGCATAGCCTTCGGACAACAGCTTTCCGTCGGGACTTTTAAGAAGTGCCGTAAAATAATTTCTTTGCTGCACTGCGAATGCTCTCCTTTCGGGGAATGAAAATCAAAGATATTTTAATATTATACAATGACTTGCCGAAAAGCAAGTGTGCAGCTGATTTTTTTCGGGGGTAAAAATAATGCGTGACATCGACAAAATATTGGAGCTGATTGCTCAAAAAGAAGAATTTTTCCGCAGATATGAGGAAGAAACAAATAAACTCGTGGTATCTGCCCCTGACGAATGGGAAAAGTTTTTAAGAATTCGACAAGGAATTATAGACCAAATACAAGCTTTGGACAAAAAGATTGAGCTTATACTTTTGAATTTTGAAAAAGAATATGCCGCACAAATTGTGCAGGCTTTAAAGGTTGCGTGCAGCCGCAGCGAATTGCCCGAGGAGCTGCTGCCTGTTTTTGATGCTTCGCAAAAAATTTGTGCCTATGCCCATCGTGCACAAAGGGCCGAATATATAATGGCGGACAGAATTGAAAGTGAAATGGAAAATCTTTCGGAAAAAATAAAGCAGACAAACCGCAGTGTGGATGCAAAGGCTGCAAAATACAATGTAGGCTTCAGCAGTTATTCGGCAAACGGCTTTTTGCGCGGAAAAGCATAATAATTATTGTAAAAGACCTTTATTTTCTAAAAAAAATGCCGATAATTTTTACGAAAGGGTATTTGATTTGAAATATCATTTACGGAGGCGATATTATGAGTTCGATTAGCTCTTCAAGTTCATATACAACAACTTCGAGCAATGGCGGTATAGCGGGCTTAATGTCCGGTATGGATACCGAAAGCATGGTTGAAAAACTGCTTTCCGGCACACAAACCAAAATTGACAAGCAAAATCAAGAAAAACAGCAAACAATTTGGAAACAGCTCATGTACCGTGAGGTTATTTCCGACATTAATACATTCAAAAACAGCTTTTTGTCGTCCAGTGCAACAACCAATTTGGCATCCAGCGATTTTTACAACGCAATGTCTGCAACAACCTCGTCAAAAGCGTTTACTGCTACAGCAACATCCAATGCTATGTCAGGCAGCACAAGGGTAAGCGTTGCACAGCTTGCAACAGCTTCCAAGCTGCAGTCCGGAAGTGCGGTAAGCGGTACATTGACAGGTATGATTGACGAAAATGCTCTTGACAGAACATTGGTGCTTCAGGTTGCGGGAAAAGGCAAAATAAGCGTTGATTTGGGCGCTGTTTTGAACGATGCTTCCTTGAAAGGCTTGGACAATTCCGAAAAGCTTGCAAAATTTGCCGAGCTTCTCAACAACAATGCCGACCTTCAAGCAGCAGGCGTTTCCGTTAGTGTTGACGATAAAGACCAGCTTGTGCTTGAGGGCGAAGGGGTTACGATTTCGGCAGAATCCAGTGATGTTGCATTGTCCATAATGGGTATTAAAGCAGGTCAGGAATCTTCCGACGGTAAAATTACATCCAAAGCGGATTTGGAAGCTACCGTTAACTTCAGCATGACACTTAACGGTATAACCAAAACTATCGAGCTTGACCTTGCGAACATTACAAAAGGCAACAACCAAAGCCTTGAAGATGAGCTTAAATCCAAGATAGACAGTGCTTTTGGTTCAGGCTGGGTAAATGTTGATGTTACCAACGGCAAATTTACCCTTACAGCTAACGGTAAAGGCAATGTTGTTTCTATCGAGGGTGACAAGTCCGGTTTGGCTTTGTTGGGTGTTGAAGCAGGTCAGTCCAACAAAATTAGCTTGGGTCAGCAAATTAAGGATATAAACTTTGCAACCGAATTGCAGGGAAGCAATTATTCCTTTACCATTAACGGTGTTGATTTCTCGTTTGATAAAAACACAAAACTCAGCGAAATTATAAACACCGTAAACTCCAGTAAAGCGGGAGTTCGCATTACATACAGCGAAATCGAAGATAAATTTACAATGGAGTCGGCAGATACAGGTTCCGGTCACAAAATTGAAATGGAACAAAAGGAAGGCAATCTGCTTAATGCCATGTTTGGTACAGGTGCAAACGGTGCACTTGCATCGGGTAATACAATTACAAGTGATGCACTTGTAGCGGGCAGTGTGGAAGCGACCTCCACAAAGCTTACTGCGGACGAGGTTAATTACGGTTACTTCAAATTTAACCTTGACGGACAGGACTACAGCATTTATGTAACTAAAAAGTCCGACGGCAGCAAATACACCGAAAGCGAATTGGCAAAAGCTGTTAATGAAAAACTTGCTGCAAAACTTGGTTATACAAGCGACGGCAAACAGGTGGCAGAGCTTGTTGAAAAAGACGGCAAATACACCTTTGAGGTTCGCAATGGTGCAAAAGTAACCTTTGCCGACAACAGTGAAACAGCTGAAAAATGGGGCGAAATGGGCACCAAAGAAAAGAATTCGGTAATAGCTTCCTCGCTTCAATCGCTGTTTGGTTTTGGTACGGAAGGCAAGCAGGACAATGCAGTTGCATCCGGTGAAGTTAAAATGGCGGATGTTGGTTTTGCGGTTGGCAGCAAGCTTAATGTAAATGGTCAGGATGTGGAAATTACATCCGACATGACAATCGACCAGTTTGTGCAGAACCTCAACACTGTGCTTGGTTCTGACGGTACAGCTACATTCGATGAAAAAACAGGCAAAATAAGCATTGAAAAAGCTGATGGCGGTAATGTGTCCGTTCAAGGCGGCGATACAGCAGGCAAGCTGTTTGGAAAAGCGTTTGAAGGTAATGACACAGTTGCACTTGGTGGTGTTCAGGGTGCGGCATCAACCTTTACTGAAGGTCAAAACGCAATTGTAAGCATTAACGGTGTTGTGCTTGAAAGAAGCAGCAACAGCTTTACTGTTGACGGTATGGCATATTCCCTTACAGGAACAAATGCACAGGCTGCTAAACTTGAAGCTGCAACAGACAACAATGGCAATAGAGTATGGAAAGACTTGGCAGACGGAAATGTTTACACTGTTGACACCAACAATAAAATTATTAGCGGTGTTGACAAAAACGGCACCGCATTGGGCAGTGATGTTCTTGCAGCATTTGACGGTCTTACAGTTGATGCCAACGGATATTTGCTTGATGCCGAAGGTTCAAAAATTGTAACCGGTGAAGAAGATACCGTTACAACAAGCCGCAATACCGACCAAGTAATGGAAGGACTCAAATCTTTTGTTGAAAAATACAACGAGCTGATTACAAAACTGAATGATAAAATCACCGAAGAAGACTCCTACCGTGAATATGCTCCTTTGACTGATGCTCAGAAAAAAGAAATGAGCGAAAAGGAAATTGAGCTTTGGGAAGAAAAAGCAAAAGAAGGTCTGCTTCGTCGTGATGAAAACATCAGCAGCTTCCTTAGCCGTATGCGCTCCATACTTTACACAAAACCTGAAGGCAGTGAATACGCACTGTATCAGCTTGGTATTGAAACCAGCAGCGACTGGAAGGACAACGGCAAGCTTGTAATTAACGAATCCAAGCTTCGTTCAATGCTCGAAAAAGACCCGCAGGCTATTCAAAATCTGTTTGCAGGTGCAGGCGGTTTGGCAGAATCCATGTCCAAGATTTGCGATTCCACTGCAGGAACAAGCTCGGGCAGTCAGGGTTCGTTGGTATCGTTGGCAGGTGTGGAAGGTAAGGCTTCCTCTATCAGCAATACCCTTACAAAACGCCTTATCTCCATTAACGAAAAAATTGACTCGCTCAAGAAAAAATACGAAAAAGAAAAAGAAAGATATTGGAAACAGTTTAGCTCCATGGAAACTGCTTTGGCAAATCTTAACTCGCAAAGCTCGTGGCTGGCATCTTACTTCACTTATTAACAATTGAGGTGATAAAACAATGGCTGTAAATCCATACGAAGCCTATAAAAAACAATCTGTATTGACTATGACCCAAGGTGAAATGCTTAATAAGCTGTATGAAGAAGCTGTAAAACAGCTCGAATTTGCACAGGTGTACATAGAAAATAAGGACTTCGCAAAAACAAACGATTCACTCAAGCGTGCACAAAAAATAATTCTTCACCTCAGGTCAACTTTGAACTTCCAGTACGAAATTTCAAACAACCTTGCATCACTATACGACTACTTTGTGCAGCGCATTGTTGAAGCAAATGTGAAAAAAAATGTTGCTCCGCTTAAGGAAATAACCCCTATGATAAAGGAGCTCAAAGATACATTTGCACAGGCGGACAAGCTTGCAAGAAAAGGCTAAAACCCCATAAAAACAAAGTAATAATCAAAGCCGACAGAACAGGGAATAATCCCCACGCTGTCGGCTTTTGTTTTTTTGGAAATATATATTGAAAAAGCACTTGTTTTTTTAAAAAATCTGTCGATATAATTGAACAGGAGTTATTTTATATTTTAGTATTTTATGTTTTTTATATAGATTAAAGGATGTGTAATTTATGAACTGTTTTAAAAGAGTGCTTGCCTTTACTCTTGCTGCGGCAATGACGCTTCAAATGGCGCCAGTTCCGGTGTTTGCTGCAAGCAAGGATGAAGAACGCGCAATTTTGACATTTGACGACGGTACATCTTCGGGTGCAATTGTTTCGGGTAATGGTATTTACATTAACCTTAAGGTTCCCGGTAACTATCAGGAAGCAGGGACTGAAGATGAGAACGGTCTTAAAATTATAGATACCGACCCTACTGCTGATGTAAACCGTATTAACAAATACATTGAAATTACAGGTCAGCCAAACCGTAAAAGAATTGCAATTGATGAAAAATTCTTTGCCGAAACTGATGTAAACAATATTAATAAGATTGCCAACCTTTCGGTAGAAGGTTTGTACAACGCCCTTGTAAAAAAAGGGGATGTTACCGAAGAATACAAGGTGGGCGGTGTTAACAGTTTTGCAGGCGGTGAATTTACATCTGAGCAGCAGATAACTGTTTTTACCAACAGTACCATTCGTTTAAGGGCTATATCCGATGAAGTAATCGGAAACGGTGTACAATTTGACTCGGTGGATGAAGCTGGGAATTCATTAACAAACTGGGATGCAGGAAGAGACCCTTACGATTCCTTTTACGGAATAACAAAGGTAGTAAGTAACCCCAGAACAGAAAAAGATAAAAATATTAAGCTTACAATGTATAGGGGTGAATCGATAGCTTACAACATAACACTTCCTGCACAGACAGTTCATATTATTCCGGAAGAGGTTGATCCTGATACAGGAGCGATAATTAAACCGGAATCGTCCCATGGCAGAATTAAAGAGGGTACAATATTTACACTTAACTTGGACAAAGCAAAGTCCGATACAGTATTGCTTAAGGTTTATTCTCCACTTGCAGCGGCTAAGGTAATTGCAGCCGATGCACTTGGACAAAATGCCGAAATTGAAAAAGAACAGGATTTCATTCGCCTTAAAGAGGGCGATACACTCCAGTTTATCCGCCATATATTTGAAGTAAACTACAACCTTACATACTTCAACACACAGTTCTACCTTAAATGGTACTGGCTGCCTGATGAACAATCGCCAAAAGCGAACGAGATAATTAAGTTTCCTGATGCGCCAAGCGGCTACCAAAAGGTAACAATGGAACCGCTGTACGAAGATGTTAAGGGTAAATTGATGGCGGAGGTTCGCTGCTTGAGTACAGGAAATCCTGCATTATATGATGGTGCGGAGACTGTAACGCATCCGCTTGTTGGAGAAATAAGACCGATTATACAGATACCTGTAATAATTAAAGGTACGGGGACTCCTGCAAGTATTACCAGAGAAGCAGAAATTAAGGCAGAGACTTATGATGGATTAATGCCTTCGATAGACCTTGTAAAACATGAGTTCGAGCAAGATTTACAGAATGTTCCTACAGATGACCCGAATACTCCTGTTAACGAACACGATGAATACATAAAAGAACAGCTTAAAGTACCGTATAAAATAAGCCTTAACGCTTACGATGGTACAATACCCGGAGTTGCACAGCCAAAAGAGCCGCACCAGTATGTAATTCGTCTTAGAATGGGTGCGGGCAGTGCAACATCCATGTATGCGGTTGTTGAAGGTGACGATAAAGCCAAGGAATTGGTAACAATGCAAACGGAAATACAGGACGGAAGTACACCTGTACAAAGTGATTACCAGTTCGGTGCGCAGATTGAAAACCCAAGCGAAGATGCAACATCAACAACCGAAGGTTGTGTAGACCTGATATTTACCCCTGTTAAAACGGGCGTTCGTAATGAACAAACCGGTAAAATTACAATTAAGTTTTATGTTCCCGATGCAAAAGGCAAACCAACATTGGCGCTTGTACAGCCGGCAACATTTACCATTGGTGTTTCCGACTCCTCGCCAAGCAGTGATGCAAGACTGCAAGGCTTGCAGATAAAACTGAAATCGGAAGATGCAAATGTGGTTACAAGCAGTGTACCTGCTTTATGGGAAGAATTGGACATTGCATTCAGTCCCGACAAGTTTGAGTACGATATTGAGCTTGACAACAAATATACCGCACTCACTGTAAAGCCAACCAAGTTTGACAAGTTTGCAAGCAAGTACATTGGTATGAAAGCAATGTACGGAACAGGTGTGGACCGTGTTTATGTTCCGGGCTGGGGACCACCTAACGGAGGAATAGCTGCAATAGGCGTTACCGAAACACCACCGCCTGAAGACGAGCTTGGTTATTGGATAAAAGCAGATGGTTATACACCACCTGTAGGGTCTAATCCCGACAAGTCACTTACCGAGGATGAAAAGTTAAAAGCACAGAAAAACGATAACTTGAGTTTAGTCGAAAGCGGTAAGGCGAGTCCTGCAATCCCGAATGGAACAGGAACCGATGCCGAAGGTCGTGAAAACGATGAGCTTCGTGAAAACGAGGTTGTGACAATTTTGGCGCGTGTTACTGCCGAAGATATGAGCCAGCAGATTTATCGTCTTAATGTAATGCGTAAGCCAAAAGGTACCGATGCTACACTTAAATCACTTAAAATATCTGACCCTGACGGTAAGGTGCTGTTCGACGGAATTAAACCGAATAAATTTATTTATGATGTAACAATTCCGTTCAAAGTGCAGAAAACAAAGGTGGAATTTGTACTTAACGACCCTGCTGCGCCTGTTGACAAGGTAAAATTTACCCCTGCGCTTGAAAAAATAGGTATGCTTAACAAAGCTGAATGGCTGGATATTCTTTCGGGTTGTCAGGATTCGGAAGGTCAGCGTACAATGAAGCTGCAGGTTGATACAGTGGCAGAGGACGGAATAAGCAAAGCTACTTATGTAATTAACATTACCCGTGACGAGCCAAGTACAGTAAACACCTTGAAAGAGCTTAAGGTTCTTGATGCCACAAATGGCGACAAAGCCATTAATTACACTCCTAAATTCCACAAGGATATGGCAAACGAGGACTACTACGAACTGGAAATTCCGTATGCTACCGACAAGCTTAGAATTTCTGCAAAGGCTGATGATTTGGGTTCGACAATAATTCTGCTTGCAGGTGATGACCCCGAAACCAAAAAGGTTATCGAGGGTATTGACGGCGGCGACATTATGGGAGCTAACGAAAACGGCGGCCCAGGTTGGGCTAAGCTGACTTCGGCTACCAATTCAAAGGCGTTTATTCCTGCTCCATACAAGGAAGACGAATACGGCAACATTAAGGAAGAAACTGTTTACCAAGCACTTGTGGAGGTTTGGCCTGAAAGCTTGATTCCTCTTGAAGGAACAAAGCGTCCGACACCGGATGAGCCTGTTTTGGTTACATCGGGCGGAAAACCTGTTATGATAGCGGGTGAAGAACAGTACATTGATTACGAAACCTACATGAAGCAGGTAATGCGTTACCCAATACACATCTACCGCGAGCCTGCAAGTAAGGATGCTACACTTAAATCGGTAAAATTGGCTGACCAGGACAGCAAGGCAATTAAGTTTGTTGACTTTGACCCCGAGGTTTACGAATACACCATTGATGTTCCGTTCGAAGTGAGCAAGGTAAAACTTACACCAACGGCTACCTTTGAAAATGTAACCTTTATTAAGGTGAATGGAAGAAAGGTAGAAAACGGCAAGGAGTCAAAGCTTTGGGATTTGGATACTCCGGATTCAACAGGTCCTGTGGCTACCAAAGTTACGGTTTTCGTTGTAGCGGAGGACAATTCCTCAACAGGCTTGCTGCCTATACCGAGTGATGAAAATTACCTTTATACCAAAACCTATGTATTCAATATCAACCGTCAGCCGCCAAGCACCGACGCTCGTTTGAGAAAGTTGGAATCCACCAACACAGTTGACGGCTTAAAACCTGTATTTGCACCTGACAAGGAAACTTACAACGCAGTGGTTTCCCAAGGGGCAGAAGGGGTTAATGTTACCGCCACCGCAAATCACTCGGGTGCAAAAATTACTATTGACGGTGAACCAATTGAAAGCGGCAAGATGAGCGAGCTCATTTACATTCTTGAGGTTAACCAAAAGGTAATTATCGAGGTTACTGCACAGGACGGTGTTACAAAGAGAACCTATTCAATCAACTACCGCAACGAAAATCTGATTGAAAAAACCGACAATGCCGACCTTGAAGACCTTGAAGTGACGCCGGGACTTATGAGACCTAAGAAGTTCAAGCCGTCTGTTACCACATACGAAATATCGGTTGACGAGGACACATTCGATGTTGAACTCTTCCCAGAACCTGCGGACGAGCTTGCAACCATTAAGGTATTCCAAGACAGCCGTGAAATTGGTGACGATGATGACAACTATGCAGCGTACATTGAAGACGGCGAAAACGAGTTCACCATTGAGGTAACATCTCCGGATGAATCCAAGAAGAAAGAATACACCGTTTTGGTTTACCGCGATGAAGAGGACAAAATGGGTGACCTTGAACCGCTTCATGCCGACGAAATGGAATTTGAAGAACTGCCGGATGTAATTATAGTTGACTTGTCACGCTATCCTCGTGTAGAATCAGAAGTGTTCAAGGAGCTTCGTGATTACCCTGAAAAGAAAATTATCTTCCAGGGCAATGACTATTCGCTCCAGTTTAATGCGTCCGATATTGACAATGTAATCCCGAATACCGAAATTTACGATTTCAAAATGGATTTTGAATCCCCTTACGAGGATGAAATTTATGACGAAATCGACTCCAGAAGCAGCAACCGTTACAAAGACTTTGTGCTTTGTCACTTTAACTACCACGGCGACCTGCCGGGACCTGCACTGCTCACGGTAAGCTTGGGTAAAAAGTACAAGAACGACACACTTTACTGGAACTACTACAACGATGTACGCGAACGAATTGACTACTACGGTACGGTAGCAACGAACTCCAAGGGCACATTCTCGGTAATGCTTGACCATATGTCCACTTATATCGTATCCGAAAAGAAAATTGCCGGAGCCGAAAACAAAACAGACGGTTGGTCCAACGGTGTTACCGCAAATCTTGACAGAGACCTCAGCGCAGTAGCGGTAAAACAGAAACTTAATCCAAGCACCGGTGAAGGAGGAGAAGAATGAAAAAACTCCTAATCGCATTGGTTGCGGCGGTTACTGTAGGTCTTATGGGCATTATTGGTTATATTGCCGCAACAGAGTTCATTAAAACGGATGATAAAAAGGATGTGCCGAACGAAAGTTCGGCACAGTCCGAAGAAAAAACCGAAGAACAAAAAGTTAAAGAGCAAGAAGCTCAAGCGGCAAAAATTGAAGTGAATAAGATGAAGCCTGTGCAGTCCGAAGCGGATATTCTGCATGAAACAAACTATGCTTATTCCAAAAACAAGGATACAGTCGGCTGGATATACATTCCCGACACAAGCATAAGCAACAGTGTTTTGCAGTCGTTTGACAATGCGTATTATCTGCGCAGGGATGAGGAACGAAAAGACCATATTTATGGTTGTTACTTTGCGGACTACACCTGCAATTTCGGTACTCGTGACCAGCTTTCGCCAAACACCGTAATTTACGGACACAGCGATTTAAAGGATAATCCCGACGGTCCGCGTTTTTCACAGCTTTTCAAATTTACTAACGAAAAATTTGCCCGCAGACATCGTACAATTTCCTTCTCCACGAGAGAAGAAATTATGAACTGGCAAATTTTTGCTGTATATTACACTGATTTTTCCGTTGATTTTGCCCGTGCCGATTATGACGGGGCAGGCTTGGTGGAATACGCAAACCAAGCAAAGGCAAGGTCGCTGTATAATTACAATGTTGACATTTCACCGGACGATAAGGTGCTTACACTGGTTACCTGCACCGTAAAATACGGTGCTCAGGAAAAAGACCAGCGTTTGATTGTGGCAGCAAAGCTTATGCCGGAAGACTGGCAGCAGGATACAAGCGTACCGCTGGAGGATAATCCAAATCCAATTCAGCCTGTATTTGAGTAAAGGAGTGATAAGCGTTGTTTAACAGTTTGTCTTTCCGTGCAATGGAAAAAAGCCTTGATGCATTGTGGATTAAGCAGAACACCATTGTACACAATATTGCCAATGTGGAAACACCGGGCTTTAAAGCAAAAGAGGTAACATTCCAAGATATTCTTGAGGGTGTGCGCATGGACGAAGGCGGTCGCCGCTATGACTTTAAAGCTACAATTAAAACAGACGAAAACACTGTAATGCGCCCTGATGGAAACAATGTAGACATCGACAAGGAAAACATTGAACTGATGAATACATACTTCCAAACAGTTGCGCTTTACCAAAAAGTAAGCGGCCAGATTAGCGATATGCGCTATGTAATTGGTCAGGCGTTCAAGTAATAAGGTAACGAAAGGAGAGCAGTAACGAATGTCTTTTTTGAATTCCATGAATATTATTGGTTCGGCTTTGACTGCTGAAAGATTTCGTACCGATATTATTTTGCAGAACTTTGCAAACGCAAACACTACAAGAACCGAAAACGGTGAACCATACCGCAGAAAACAGGTAGTTTTTCAGGAAAGAGCAGTAGATTTTCAAAATGTTCTTAATGATGAGGAACGCCGCCTTACACAGGGCGGGGTTCGTGCGGTGGAAATAGTAGAAAGCGAAAAACCGTTTGTTCCCGTTTATGACCCGGCACACCCCGATGCTAACGAAGAAGGGTATGTAATGTACCCTAATGTTAATACCAGCGAGGAAATGGTAGACCTTATGGCGGCATCCCGTGCGTATGAAGCAAACCTTACAGCGTTGAGTGTTGTAAAGTCGCTTGCAATGAAAGCTTTGGAAATAGGTAAATAAAAAAAACATCGGCAATTGGTTCAAATTGCCGATGTTTTTTTATTGTTTTACATGAATTTGATAAAGAGACATAAAAAAACAGTGAAAAAAGTAAACATTCCTACAAAAAAGAACAAGTGGTTTTGATTAGTAACACATATTGTCACAAAAGGTAAGGTTGTATAATTATTGACAAACAAGTCGAAATTTATTATAGTTTAAAATGAGAAACTAAAAGGTGATAATATGTCATTTTATGTCTTTTGCAAGTGTTTTTTGTTTAAAATGCGCTAAAACATAAAAGGGATTATGGATGATATAAATAGTTTTACCATAGTAAAACTATGCACCGAAGGTGCAGTTGCCTTGGAATAAAAAAGTTTATTATTAATTCAGCCTTGTCCGTTTACGGACAAAGGCGGGGGAGTTATTGTTTTAGGTTTGTGAGGGGAGATGGATATTATGCAGAACATTATACCAATTTCGGGAACTATGCCAATTATGGCGAACGAAAAAACCACAGGCGTTAGCGGTGCGCAAAACGCAAATGTACCATTTGCGGATATTTTGCAGGACTCAATCAGAAATTTGCAGGAAACACAGGCTGTTTCCCAAAAGGATGCTTATGATTTGGCAATGGGTCGCTCCGATGATTTGCATACCATTGCAATTCATTCTGCGCAGGCAACTGCTGCTCTTGAAATGACCGTTCAGGTAGCAACCCGTGCTGTTAATGCATATAAGGAAATTTTGCAGATGCAGGTTTAGTGTCTCTTTTATCGCATGCTGAAAAAGTATGTCATAAAAAACAAATTGCGATGTGAAAGAGATGTGAATTATGAAAGAGCAGATCACGAAAGCGTGGGCTAATATAAAAGAATTTTGGACTAATTTGTCCGACAAAATGAAAAAGATAATTGTGGCATCGGCAGGGGTAATACTTGCGATGTCTATTGCGATTGTTGTTTATTTGAATATGTCGGCAGCGCAAATGGTGCCGCTTTTCCCAAAACTTTCCTCGGTAGAAACTACTGCGGTTTGTGCGGCATTGTCCGAAATGGGTGTACAAGCGGAGCTGAACTCACAGGGCGAAATTATGGTTCCTGCCGAACAGCAGGGCGAGCTTCAGGTGCGCCTTGCGGGGCAAGGGTATCCGCAGTCGGCACCTACCTATGATTTATATTTGAATAATACGGGTTTTACCCGTACCGAAGCTGAAAAGAAACAAATTTACATCTACCAGCTTCAGGAAAGAATACAGGCATCCCTTATGCAGTGCGAAGGGGTGCAGAATGCCGTTGTAATGATAACCATGCCTGAAAGCACAGGCTATGTTTGGGACGACAAAAAGCAGGAGGGTTCTGCAAGTCTTACCATTACAATGGAAAAAGGCTATGAGCTTTCGGGCGAAAGGGTAGCCGCAATTAAAAACTTGGTTGCGTTCAGCGTTGTTCCGCAGATGAACCCAAACAATGTTAAAATAATTGATGCAAAAACAGGCCTTGAGCTTCAAACCGAGGACGATGCACTTTCGGCACTCGGTCTTAATGACAAGCGTTTGGAGTACGAAGCAAAGGTTCAAAGAAGAATAGAGGACAACATCAAGAAGATACTCGTACCTATTTACGGTGTGGACGGTGTTCATGTTGCGGCATGGGTAACTCTTGATTACGACAAAATGCTTACCCAGCAGCACCAAATTGTTCCGGAGGATGACGGCAACGGTGTTAAGGTACACATGGATGAACAGTACGGAATAATGGGTAATGTTCCGGTTGAAGGTTTGGTTGGTGAGGAAAACAATACCGATACCCCAATTTATCCAAATCAGACAGGTGACGGTGAAAGCCAGACTACAAGCTACAACCGAAGCATAGACTGGGAAAACAGCTACATAAACACCCAAATCGAAAAAGGTCAGGCAATAATTAAAGATGTTTCCGTTTCGGTTGTTGTTAACGACCCTAACTTTACTCAGGAACGCCATGACAACTTGGTGAACATGGTTTCCAAGGCGGCTAATGTAAGAGCCGATGCAATTTCAGTTAACAACCTGATGACCGACGAAAGTGCAATCCCGGCAGATACTGAGCCTGAAGAAACTGGAGACCGCAGAATGATAGTTGCTATTATTGCAGTTTGCGCACTGCTGCTTATCATTATAGTTACAGTTGTAACCGTTCTGCTCAGCCGTCGCTCCAAACAGCGTTTGGCAGCAGAAGAAGAAGAATCTGCAAACAAAATTCGCGATCTGCAGGAAGAAATCGAGCAGCACAAACGCGAGCTTGTGGAACAGGCACAGGCTGCAAACGGCAAAGAAAATGCTATTGCTAATGAAATCAGACAGTTCGCTAAAGAAAATCCGGAAATTACAGCTAATCTGATACGTTCTATGCTGAAGGAGGATGATCAGTAATGGCTTCAAAGGGTGACAGAACACAAACATCGGCCGAAAGAGCTGCTGCGGTAATGATTGCGCTTGGTGCAGACAATGCGGCTGAAGTGTACAAATACTTACGAGATGAAGAGGTTGAACAGCTTTCGCTTGAAATTTCGAAGTTGGAACGCCTTAATCCGGAAGACCTGCAGGAAATTATTGACGATTTTTACGGTCTTTGCGTAACTCAAAAGGTTATTGCTGAGGGCGGTGTGGCGTATGCGCGTGATGTACTTGAAAAAGCATACGGTCCGCAGCAGGCATTCAGTTTAATGGAGCGTGTGTCCAAGTCCTTACGCACAAAGTCGTTTGACTTTTTGCGTAAGGCGGACTACAAAAACCTTATAATGATGATTCAAAACGAACATCCGCAAACAATTGCGCTCATTCTTTCCTACACAAGGGCAGAGCTTTCCTCAAAGGTAATTTCCGAATTGCCAAAGGATTTGCAGATAAATGTTGTCGAAAGAATTGCGCGTTTGGACAGAGCTGCGCCGGAAATAGTTTCGATAGTCGAAAAAAGCTTGGAAAAGAAATTTTCTTCCATTATCTCTGTCGATGTTACCGAGCTTGGCGGCGTAAGCTATGTTGCTGACATCATGAACCATGTTGACAGAGGTACCGAAAAATTCATCTTCGACGAGCTGGGCAATTCCGATCCGGAACTCACCGAAGAAATCCGCAAACTCATGTTCGTATTCGAGGACATCATCACACTCGACCCTATATCCATTCAGCGTTTTATTCGCGAAACGGATACCAAGGACTTGTCCGTTGCGCTTAAAGCTGCAAACGAAGAAGTTAAAGCGGTTATCTTCCAGAACATGTCCCAGAGGGTTCAGGAAACCATTCAGTCGGATATGCAGTACCTGCATAATGTTAGAATGCGTGATGTTGAAGAAGCTCAGCAGCGTATCGTTGGTACTATTCGTCGTCTGGAAGAAGAAGGTCAAATCGTAATTTCCAAGGGCGGAAAGGATGAGATAATTGCTTAAGGTTATTAAGCCGGGCTGTGCCAATACGACAGAAAATGTTGTTCAAATACCGGATGCTGTTTTTCCGGTACATAAACCTGCCGTTGGTGACGAACAGCCTGTTATACCTGATTTTAATGCCGAAAAGCAAGAAATTATTCGCCGTGCCGAGGAAGAAGCAATATTCATTCGCAGCCGTGCCATGCGCGATGCCGAAGACAAAGCCGAAAAGCTGCGTGCCGAAATACTTGCCGAAGCCAATGCCGAGCGTCAAAGCATTTTGGAGCAGGCAGCCTTGGAAGCGGAGCAAATTCGCGAACAAGCCCGCATGGATGGCTTTGAAGACGGCAAAAGGCAAATGGAAGCTGATATAAACCGAAGCCTTGAAAGCATAATGCAGACAGGCGACGAGCTTGAAGAACGGCAAAAACAGTTCTTCAAACAGTATCAGCAGCAGGTTAAGGATTTCGCTTTGGAGATAGCCCAAAAGATACTGCAAAAGCAAATTTCGCATGACCCCGAAGCCCTTACCGAAATGGTGCAGGCGGCGGTATCGGCAGTGCGTGAAGCCGAATGGATAACAGTAAGCGTTTCAAACCAAGTCGACAGATTGGCGGAGGTTTTAAGGGCAAATGTTAATGCATCGGCTGTGCTTGGTGCAAAAAGGTTGGATATAGTTGAAGCAGACCTGCCCGCAGGAGCGTGCATTGTGGAAACTCCCACAGGGATAATAGATGCATCGGTTTCAACACAGGTTGAAAATTTAAAAGAAGTATTCAAAGAACTTTAAACAAGGAGGTGGACAAAATGAGCAGCAGAACAAGCATGAACGAGCTGTCTGACCTTCGCAGGATTTTGTCCGTCTCCGATTTGTATACATACGAGGGCAAAATAAGTAAAATAGTCGGAATGACCGTTGAGGCTACCGGCATTGATTGTAAAATTGGCGATGTTTGCACAATACAAAGTACCGAGGAGGAGGAAGGTGTTCTTTCCGAGGTTGTTGGTTTTCGTGAAAACAAAGTTTTGCTTATGCCGTACAAGGATGTTTCGGGCATTGGGTACGGCAGCACAGTTAAAAGTGCAGGAAAGCCATTAATGGTAAAGGTTGGCACAGGCTTGATGGGAAGAACGGTGGATGCACTGGGAAATCCCATAGACGGTGGCCCGCCCATTATTACCGAAGATGAATACCCTATAAACGGTATCCCTTCAAACCCAATGGACCGCCCCGCAATTGAAGAACCGATAGAATTCGGTGTAAAAGCTATAGACGGTATGCTTACCATTGGTAAAGGTCAGCGTATGGGAATATTTGCGGGAAGCGGTGTAGGCAAAAGTACATTGATGGGCATGATTGCCCGAAATGTAAAGGCTGACATAAATGTAATAGCACTCGTGGGAGAGCGTGGGCGTGAGGTTGGCGAATTTATAAGCCAAAGCTTAGGGCCCGAGGGGCTAAAGCGTTCGGTGCTTGTTGTGGCAACATCCGACCAGCCTGCAATGATGCGTTCCAAATGTGCCTTGACGGCTACTGCAATAGCCGAATATTTTCGTGACCAGGGAAAAGATGTACTGCTGATGATGGACTCGCTTACGCGTTTTGCCATGGCTCAGCGTGAAATAGGACTCAGTGTGGGCGAACCACCCGTTGCAAGAGGCTACACACCGTCGATTTACACGGCGCTGCCAAAGCTGCTTGAACGCTCGGGTAATTTTGAAAAAGGGTCAATAACAGGAATTTACACGGTTCTTGTTGAAGGTGACGATGCCAACGAGCCTATATCCGATACCGTTCGCGGTATTATAGACGGACACATAATGCTGTCCAGAAAATTAGCGATGAAAAACCATTATCCTGCAATTGATGTTCTTGCAAGCGTAAGCCGTTTGATGAATATTATTGCGGATAAAGAACATATAACTGCTGCCAATCGTGTAAGAAATGTTATGGCGGTTTACCGTGATAACCAAGACCTTATTTCGATTGGGGCGTACAAAAACGGCACTAACCCCGATTTGGACTTTGCAATAAGCAACATTGAAGATATAAACAATTACCTCAAGCAAGCTACCGATGAAAAGGTTGTGTTTGATGATGCGGTGCAGCAGCTGGGCAGCCTGATTTCCTGATAGCGGAGAGTATGAACGATGAAAAAATTCAAATTTTCGCTTGAAAAGGTACTGGTTTACAAGGAACAGATACTGGAGCGAGAAAAAGGCGAGCTTGCAAAGCTGCGGGCAGAGCAAAATTCACTTGAAAAAGCAGTTGAAAACTGCAACAAGGATTTTTCACATGTTAACAACGAAATGGGTGAAAAATCGGCAAGGGGAATAAATGTAATTCAGTTAAGGCAGTTTCAATATCAGCTTGATATGATTAGGCAGGAAATTGACCGCCTTAAAAAAGAAATTGAGAAGCTTGAAAAAGAAATAGAAAAGCAGATAAAGGTAGTTCTTAAATGCTCCCAAGAGGTAGCGGGCTTGGAAAAGCTCAAGGAAAAACAGCTTGCAGAATATAACGAAGCCGAAATGAAAGCAAACGAGCTTGAAATTTCGGAATTTGTGTCGGGCAAGCTTGCAAGGGAGCAAAGCGTTGATTACTGAGATACTCTGCGGTAAAACGCAGTTTATCTGATAGATACCCCAATTATTAAAGGAGGTGGAAAAATGAACGCAGTTAGCATGCCGGCGGTACAAGCTGTAAACGGAGGTATGCAGGGTATGCCGGGGCAGCAGCCTGCGATGGCTACAGGCTCGGACGCTTTTGCAATGCTTCTTCAGCAGCTTTTTGGCGGCGGCGAAAACGGCGAGGGTGCAGCTGTAAACGGTTTGATGGAAATTTTCGGTCAAATCACAGATACTTCCGAGGAGGAAGGAACAGAGCTGGCTTCGCAGATGATGGCAGAGCTAATGGCAGGAAACGGTGTGTTTGCAGAACTTTTGCAGATGCAGCCACAGGAACTGACACAGCAGATTGTTGCAGCGGTTCAGCAAAACGGTGGTGAACAGCCACAGGCTTTGCAGATGCTTGTAAACGAGCTTGCAGCACAGGATGTTAAGCTTGACGGCAAAGAATTTATGCGCAAGCTGCAAACATTCCAAGCACAGCAGCCTGTTGCTGAGCAGGTGCAGACAGCTGAAAACACAGCACAGCAGATTGTGCAGGCTGAAAAAGGCGGCGAAGCACAAAGCCAAATGCAGTTTTACCATGCGGTAGCAGCAGTTAAAAAACAGCTTGGTGCTGATGAAGCAGCAGGTGATGAGCCTGAATTCAAGCTGAATTTTGAACAGTTGCAGCAGGATGTAAACGCAGGTAAATTTAATCCTGTAAACGAAGTTGTCAAGATGAACACAGCAGACCAAATTGAGCCTAAAATGCTTTTTGAACAGGTTGAAACAGGCATTAAGGAAAACTTGAAGCTTGGCAAAAACGAGTTTCAGGTAAAGCTTAAACCTGAGGGCCTTGGCGAAATTACCGTAAAGCTTGTTGAAAATGGCGACAAAATTGCACTTAGCATTGTTACATCAAACGCTCATGTTGCAAAAATTCTCAACAGCAGCTTGGAAGAGCTTCGTGTAAGTCTTCGTGATTACAATGCCGAAGTTGGCGCAGTTCTTGACCAGCAGCAGTATGCACAGCAGCAGGGTTATGAACACAACTTTGCACAGCAGCATCAGCAGCATTTGGCAAATCAGAGCCATCAGCACAAGGCGTCGAACGGTTCTTGGGAACTTAGCGATGAAGAGCTTTTAAACAGCGAAGAAATGCAAACCGCACAGCTGTCCACACAGCTTGATGCATACATCTAAAAGAAAGGAGGAATACCATGCCAAGTATAAACGGTGTATCTAATGCAACTTATGCACCATCGACCACAAGGGAAACAAACAGCGACCTTAAAGCGGACGATTTTTTGCAGCTTATGATTGCACAGCTGAAAAATCAGGACTTTATGAATCCTGTTGACGATACCGAGTATCTTTCCCAGCTGGCACAGTTCACCACAATGCAGCACATGAACGAGCTCGCCGAAAAATCCCAGCAGAGCTACTTGCTGTCGTTGGTTGGTACAAATGTTACAGCGGCTAAATACGACATTAACGGCGGACTTCAGACAGAAACTGGTGTAATCCAAAAAATTTCGCTTGTTGACGGTGAAAACCTGATTTATGTTAACGGTACATCCTTCAGTCTTGAGCAGATAATGGAGCTTAATGCTACCGACAGCAAACCAAGCATAAACATTCAAAACGATGTTGAAGACCTTTACGGTGAACGCTCGTTCCTTATGTCACTCATTGGAAAGCGTGTAACGGCTGAAAATGCGGATGGCGAGGAAGTAACCGGTATTGTAAACAGAATTTCCATGAATGACGGTTTCAAGTTCTATATGCAGGGTGAATGGTTTGCAGCAGACCAGTTGGTTGAAGTTGACACCGAATCGGGCGTTAAAGATTCTGACGACTCCGATGATGACGAAATCCCTGTTGATACATCTCTTGATGCCGACAGAAGTGATGCAGACGACGATAGTGACGAATGACCCCGCGGAGAGTGATGACGAATGAATAATCTTTATTTAAATCGTTTCTCCGTTACAACGGGTATTCCCAATATAGGGACAGGCTCGGGGGCGGTAAACAATCGCACTTCGGAGAAACCGCAGGTTTCCTTTAGGGAAGTTCTGCAGAATACTTTGGAGTCACAGCAAAGCTCGCTTACATTTTCCAAACACGCAGTTCAAAGGGTTGAGCAGCGTGGAATTGAAATTTCCGAAAGCAATCTGGCACGATTGAACGAGGGGGTTCGTCTTGCGGAGCAAAAGGGTCTTAATGATACCCTTATCCTTGTGGACGGCACAGCATTTTTGGTGAATGTAAAAAGCAGTAAGGTTATAACTACTGTGAACAACGAAGAACTTAAAGGCAATGTATTCACAAATATTGACGGTACCGTAATTATATAACCGGACCTTTTTAGGAAGTTATGAAATCCCGACCGATTGACGGATTTCACGGTACGCGAAAGGAGTAATAAAAGTATGGTAAGGTCTTTGTACTCAGGTGTAACCGGTATGAAAGCACACCAGACACGATTGGACGTAATCGGTAATAACTTGGCTAACGTTAACACCATAGGTTTTAAAAGCAGCTCGGTTACTTTCCGCGATGTATATTATCAGAGCCTGCGCGGTGCAGCAGCAGGTGACGGCACAAAGGGCGGCGTTAACTCGTCCATGGTAGGTTACGGTGCAGAGGTTGGAAGCATCGACCTGAACATGAGCCAGTCCGCTACCTCCACCACAGGCAACGCATGGGACGTTTCCATTGGTGGTGAGGGCTTCTTCCAGGTGCAGGACTCCAACGGCAACATCTACTACACCCGTGCAGGTAAACTTGGCTACGATAACAACGGTTATTTGGTAGACTCCAACGGTTACTTTGTACTTGGTACAGCTGCTGTTAACGGCAGCGTAGTTGGTCAGAAGCCTGGCGACAGCCGTATTCAAATGGCTGTACCATCCGTAAACCCAACAAGAGCAAGTGCCGAAAACACAATCAACAATGTTAAATTCACTGTTACAGCAGGCAAGGAAACCGAAGACGGCAATGTAACCTTCAACTTCCTGTCCAAAACACTGCCTGCAGGCGTTGCGGCTGAAGCAGCAGTAACCTCCACAGGTGTTACAATCTGGCTGAACAGTGACCAGACATTTAAGAGTCTTGATGAACTTAACTCCGCTATTAATGAAGCAATTCAGGTTGCAAACGGCGGTAAAGAGCATCCGGGCGGTATATTCACCCTTTCCGCAGAACCAAACTTGGATTGGGGCGATAAGGGCTTTACAGGTGCAGAACTCTGCCAGACATCCGCTTCCCCTAAATTGGGTACAGTATCCAACCTGAATGTATTCAGTGAATGGGGCTTTGGTTTCCCATCCGATGCAATTGGTGAAGGCTTTACTCCGGGTGGAGAAATTACAAACTTTGTTATAACTGACAGCTATGCTGCTGACAACGCAACTCATCTTTATACAGTGACCCTTACTATTGCGGGTGAAGATGGTCAGGACTATATATACGAAGGCAAAATAAGTGAAAGTCAGATGACTGCGGGTGGTCGTGAGCTTCAGCTTAAATCTACTACCAGTGCTATAATTGGTGATACTATAACTATTACATGCCCAAGCCAAAAAACAATTGAAGACAAAGCAGCGAAAAACAAAGAGGATAATGTAACTACCGGTTGGCAGGATGATGGAAATGGTGTTTATTCGCTTACATTGGAGAGTGGAACAGATTTTGCAATACCTCCACAGACCGGTGATGCGGTTCCTGTTACCATCAGCGCAAGTGAAGCTTCCCGCAATGTGGGTCTTAGCAGCAACGCATTCACACTTAAAGAAGGTACTGTGGGTGGCGAACAGACCTTGGCTGACATAAGCGGCTTCAAAATTGGTGCGAACGGTATTATCTACGCTACACACCGCGGTGTTCAGCTTGAGCTTGGCCGTATTGACCTTGCTACCTTTGAAAACCCATCGGGTCTTGAACAGGTGGGCGGTACATACTTTACAGCAACAGGCAACTCGGGTGAAGCGTCCATTACCGAAGCGGGTCTTAACGGTACAGGTGCACTGGCAAGCAGTACCTTGGAGCTTTCCAATGTTGATATGTCGCAGGAATTTGCTGACATGATTACAACACAGAGAGGCTTCCAGGCTAACTCCCGTATGATTACCGTTTCCGACACACTGCTCGAAGAGCTTATTAACCTGAAACGATAAAATTTAAATACAGCGGCGGCTTGAAAAACAGTCGCTGCTGTGAACGGGCAGAGAAAATTTTCTCTGTCGGTTCACGGCAGCGAGTGACTGCTGAAAATATTAAAAAAAGGGTGAGGTTCATGATCGTACTTACCAAGCTTACGGGTGAGGAATTCACGCTTAACTGTAATTTGATAGAAACTATCTACGAAAAACCTGACACAACAATAAATCTGACCAACGGCAGATATTATATAGTCAAAGAACCAATGGCTGAGGTGGTTCAGCGGGCAAAGGAATATCAGCAAAGCATTTATAAAAACATCTTGAATACTCAATATTAATAAAAGCAGGTGACTTATTATGGCAAAGAAAGAGGGCTCTTCGGGCGGAACAGGGAAAAAATCGGTTGACTTAATGTCGATAATCGGGTTATTGTTGGCAATTATAATGATAGTTTTCGGTATTACTTTTCAGATGCCTGATGCCGAAAAGGGTATACCAATGGCTTTCCTTTGGGAAAACATGTCGGCATTCGTCGATGTACCAAGTATACTCATCGTAATCGGCGGTACATTTGCGTCGCTGATGGTATCGTATCCTGCATCTTTCTTCAAACGAATTCCAACACACTTGAAAATAATTTTCGCACCAACACAGTACGATGTGCGCGAGTACATTGCAAAAATCGTTGAAATGGCACAGGTTGCTCGTGGTGACGGTATTCTTGCGTTGGAAGAAAGATTAAGAGATATTGATGACGAGTTCTTTAAAAGCTCGCTTAACCTTGTAATTGACGCAGTCGATGCCGAAAAGGTAAAACAGATGCTCGACTCCGAGCTTGAATACATGGATGACCGTCATGCTGCTGACCGTGGTTTTTACGCTAAAGGTTCAGCATATGCGCCTGCGTTCGGTATGATTGGTACCCTCATCGGTCTGGTAAACCTTCTGGGAAGCCTTTCCGACCCTGACGCTATTGCACCTGCTATGGCGGTAGCTCTTATTACAACACTGTACGGTTCCATACTTGCGAATGTGGTATTTGCACCTATTTCCAACAAGCTTAAAGTAAGACACGATGAAGAATATTTGTGTAAGCTCATAGTTTGCGAAGGCGTACAGGCAATTCAAGCGGGCGACAACCCACGCTTTATCGAAGAAAAACTTACCCAGCTTCTGCCTAAAAAGATGGCACAAAGCGTTGGCAAAAACAAAAAGGGTAAAGATGATGACAAATAAAGCCGAACATTAAGTGGTTGGAGGCTTTATTGGCAGCATAAGCAGAAATAGAGCAAAAATGTATTATTTTACATATCAAAAATTGTTAAAAATTCTGCTAAAGTGATTTAAATAATACTTACTTCATGGTATAATGTACTATATGTGTGTGTTTAAATCTAAAGTTTGTATTTATGCATAAAGGCATTTGAAGAATAGGCAGTGACAGGGGGGATGGATAATGGCGAAAAAACCACGCGAAGAAGAACAATGTGGTAACTGGATGGATACATACGGTGACATGGTAACGCTGTTGCTGACCTTCTTCATTATGCTTTTCAGTATGTCAAGCATAAACGAAGAAAAATTTGCCATTCTGGTAAAGGCATTTACATCAAAAGATCCTGACTCCATCAATATTATCCTTGACCAATCAAAGGATATTGAGGGGATGGAAAATGCGGTAAACCGTGCGGAAGAATCACTTGGAGATATGACCCTTGAAGAACTTCAAGAGGAAGTACCTTCAAGCTTTGACGACCTTTACGAATATTTGAGCCAATATGTTGCAAAAAGCGGCATGGAGGGTTCGGTTCAAATTTACCGTGCGGGTGATGGATGTGTGTTTATACGCTTTGCGGACAACATTTTCTTTAATCCGGACAGTTCTTATTTGAAATCTCAAAGCGAACCGCTTTTAAACTTTTTGGGCAACTGTCTTAAAAGCGTTGAAGACGAGATAATGACAATAAACATAAACGGTCACACCGCCGACCCTAAAATAAAGGATTACGGTGTTTCTGACTGGAAACTTTCGGCAGAGCGTGCATCGAATGTTGCAATTTTCTTTGAAGAAAGAAAAGCAATAAAGCCGCAGCTGCTTTTGCCGATAGGCTATGGGAAAAATTTCCCGGTTGATACTAACGATACTCCCGAGGGCAGGGAGCGCAACCGACGCGTTGACATGGCAATAATTAGTGCCAAGGCAAATATTTCGGACAGTGCGCTGCTGCAGTCAATACTTACCGGTACATTTGACCCGCTTCAGTATCCAAACAATGGCGGTGTTGAAGACCTGCTTCGTCCGGGTGCATTTCAGGATGGTGTTGATTCCGGTGAAGCGGAATTTAATGAATCTGAAAATCCGGAAATTAATGTTGATGAACAGCAGGCAGAGCAGCAGACCGGGGAACAGCCGCCTGCAAGCTTTGAACAGGTGGTTCAGCCGGATGACGGTGTGGAAAGACCTAAGGTGCTGCAGCCTAACGAGGAAATTACCACTGCAAACGAGCAGGAAGTTACAGAATAGATTTGGTTAGTGTTTTGTTGGGCTCTGACCAAAATGGAAAGGGTGTGAAATGGGAATATGGCAGCAGAGCAGCTATCACAAGCGCAAATTGACGCGCTGTTGGGTAAGCTTACCGAGGAAAAGGAAAGCGGCGAGCCTGTCGAGATTGAGGAGAAAAGTCCCGAGGTCAAAAAGTACGATTTCCGTTCGCCTAAAAAGTTTACAAAAGAGCAGCTTAAAGCTCTTAACGGGCTTCATGAAAACTATTCAAGAATGTTGTCCTCGTTCTTCTCGGGCGTACTGCGATTGTTCTGTGAAATAAGCGTAGTTTCCATTGAAGAACAGCGATACTTTGAATATAACAACGCACTTCCCGATAATGCGCTGGTGGGACTTATGAACTTTAAGCCCGAAAACAAGCGCCTTACCGAGGGTATGTGGCTTATGGATATGTCGACTTCGCTTGGCTATTTCATAATCGAGCGTTTGCTTGGTGCTCAAGGGGACGGTAACGGATATGTTCCCGACCGTGATTATACCGACATCGAAATTGCGATACTTGAAAATACCTTCAGAAAAATCGTTCTTCGACTTCAAGAAGCATGGGCCGGATATGTGGATGTAAACTTCAGCTTGTCGGGTATTGAAACAAATGCACGCTTGCTTCAGGCGTTTGCACCGGAAGACATAGTTGTTTTGATAATGATGGATATCAAAATAAAAAATGTGAGCGGTACGCTGAATATTTGTATTCCGGCAGAAAACCTTGAAGAGGTTATAGGAAATCTCAGCATTAAGTACACAAGAAACTCCAAACGACATTCACTTGAGGATGAAGCAACAAGAAAGCAGATTATCTTTGGCGAACTCATGGATTCCGATTTGGAAATCAAAGCAATTCTCGACCAGTCGCAGCTTATGCTTAAAGATATACTGCAGCTTCAGGTGTCCGATGTAATCCCGCTTAACAAGAAGATAAGCAACGATATTATGATTACGGTAGACGGATTGCCGTGGTACAATGCAAAACTTGGAGAAGTGAAATTAAAGAAAGCGGTCAAATTGACAGAAGTTGTAGACCGTTCAAAGGAGCGTTCGTAGATGGCAGAGAATTTAGATGTCCAAGTTCTTACCGGTGACGAAGTTGACGCCATTGGTGAGATAATGAACATAAGCATGGGGTCAGCGGCAACAGCGGTTTCCACCATGCTTGATAGAATGGTAAATATTACTACCCCAAGGGTAACGGTTCAAAAATTTTGCGAGCTTAGCTATGCGGAAATCGAACCTGCAATGCTTGTTAAAATCGAGTATGTAGAAGGTATTTCCGGAAGCAATGTTATGGCATTCCGTCAGTCGGATATGCAGATAATACTTAATCTGCTCATGGGTATGGAAGATGAACCAAGCGATGATTTTGTGTTCGACGAAATGAGCATGAGTGCCGCTTGCGAAGTTATGAACCAGATGATGGGTGCTTCGGCAACTGCGTTGTCCAACTTCCTTGGAAAGTCAATTAACATTTCCACACCGGAAGCACACCTTATGGACGAAGAAAATACCTTTGAAGGTGCACTTGGACTTAGTCCTGAGGATGACATTGTTGCAATATCGTTTGATTTGGATATTGCTTCCTCAATGAAAAGTACCTTCATAAGCGTACTTACTTGTGATTTGGCTAAAAAGCTTGTAGGACAGATGTTTTCGGCAAGCGGTGTGGACGAAGAACCTGCACCACCGGAGCCTGCACCACAGCAGCAGCCTGCTGCACCTGCGCAACCACCAATGGGCGGACAACCGCCAATGGGTGCACAGCCACCAATGGGCGGACAGCCACCAATGGGCGGACAGCCTCCAATGGGTGGACAGCCTCCAATGGGCGGTCAGCCTCCAATGGGTGCACAGATGCCATATCCGCCGCAGGGATATCCACAGCAGCCATACCCACCGCAGGACGGTGCATGGCAGCAGCCACCTTACGGTTATCCGCCGCAGCCTTATGGTTACCCACCGCAGCCTTACGGCTACCCACCGCAGCCTTACGGCTACCCACCACAGATGGGTCAGCCAAGTGTTATAAAAGGCGATGCGCCTAATGTTCAAATTCCTCAGTTCCCTTCGTTTGCGGGAGCAAATCCGTTCCCTGCACCGCCTATTACCGGAACTAACATGGACCTTATGATGAATGTTCCGCTGAGTGTTTCGGTAGAAATAGGCAAAACCAAGAAGAAAATTCGTGATATTCTTGATTTTAATCAGGGTACTGTAATCGAACTTGAAAAACAGGCAGGTGCTCCTGTCGATATCGTGGTTAACGGTCAGCTTATAGCACGAGGCGATGTTGTTGTAGTTGAAGACAACTTTGGTGTAAGAATTACCGAAATAGTAGGCACCAAAGAGCTTATGGAAAGCATTGGAAATCAATAAAAATATAGATAAAACAGTAATACAGTGATAAAAAAGGAGAATTTTACTATGAGCAAGAAAATAATGTTGGTTGACGACGCGGCATTTATGAGAATGACAATTAAAAACTGTCTGACCAAAGCCGGTTATACCGATATCGTTGAAGCAGCTGACGGCCAGTTGGCAGTAACTACATACCAGAACGAAAAACCTGACATGGTAATCATGGACATCACCATGCCTAACATGGACGGTATTCAGGCGCTTCAGGCAATCAAAACATTTGACGCTGATGCTAAAGTTGTTATGTGTTCTGCTATGGGTCAGGAAAGCATGGTAATCGAAGCAATTCGTCTTGGTGCAAAAGACTTTATTGTAAAACCATTTAAACCGGACAGAATTCTGCAGACAGTAGATAAAATCATCGGTCAGCCATAATATCGCAGGGAGTTGAGGTTTTATGCCGCAGGTATTTGAAGCGGCTGTTTCGGTAGTGCCTTTGCTTTTTGGATTTGTTGCCGTGCTGTTTGCGGCATATTGGTGTACAAAGCTGCTTGGCAAGCGTTACGAGGCAGGACTCTCTCCGTTGGGGTATATTCGTGTGTTGGACAGGGTAAACATTGGTCCTGACCGTCAGGTTTGCATTGTGCAGACCGGAGGAAAAACATTTTTGCTGGGAGTTACCTCCCAAAGTGTAGTAACTTTGGGAGAACTTGATGCTGAACAGCTTGTGCAGCTTCAGGCAAATGCTCAAGCAGCTGTTTTCCCGGATATACTGCAATCTTTTTTGAAAAAATCAAATTCCGAAAATGCAGGTAAGGAGGCAGAAAAGTAAACAAATGCAGATGTTGGCAAAAAAACAGGAACTACGAAGCAATGTGTTTAAATTTCTGCTGTCTTTTGCTGTTGTGCTGGTGTTGGGATTTGTGTGTTTTTCAACCACAGCCCATGCAGCTTCGGTAACGGTAGATTTGGGAAACGGTACAGCCGGTCCTGACAGCGGTGTACTTGATATACTGTTGTTGTTTGCTATATTGGCACTGCTGCCGTCAATGCTTATAATGATGACCAGCTTTACGCGAATCATTATAGTATTGTCGTTTTTAAGAAGTGCCATGGGTACACAGCAGTCACCGCCCAATCAGGTGCTGATTGGTATTGCGCTGTTCCTTACACTGTTTATTATGAATCCTGTGCTTCAGGAAATAAACACAAATGCATATCAGCCTTACCGTAACGGTGAAATAACCCGTACCGAAGCAATGGAACAGGCGGCTTTGCCGGTTAAACGCTTTATGCTCAGGCAAACTAAGGAAAAAGAATTGGGATTTTTCCTTTCCGTGTCGGGTAATCAGGATGCTTTGGAAAATCAAACATCCGATAATCCGGAAGCTCTTACAGATTTGAGCCTTTCGGTAATAGTTCCTTCGTTTATAACAAGTGAACTTAAAAGAGCGTTTACAATGGGATTTTATATATTTATTCCATTTTTGATAATTGACCTGGTGGTATCCAGTACCTTAATGTCCATGGGGATGGTAATGCTGCCGCCGACAACTATTTCGCTGCCGTTCAAGGTAATGCTGTTTGTACTTGTTGACGGATGGAATTTGTTGTTTGGCACTTTTATAAACGGATTTCGATAGTTGAAGGGAGGGTAAAAAATGTCACCGTCAGATGTGCTTGGGGTGTTCCATGAAGCAATATTGGTAGCACTTAAGCTTGCAGCGCCAATGCTTATTGCAAGTATAGTTATAGGTTTGGTAATAGCTGTATTTCAAGCCGCAACACAGATACATGAACAAACGCTGACATTTGTACCCAAAATTCTGATAATTGCACTTATTTTGCTTGGGATGGGTTCGTGGATGATAACCACGCTTACCGAATTCACAAACCACCTTTTCCAGATGATGACAGGACTTTGATGTATGTCGTACACATTTAATGATATTACGGCTTATCTGCTTGTTTTTATAAGAATAACGGGCATGATTGCAATGAATCCGGTGTTTTCAAGAAGAAATGTTCCTGCATTGGTAAGGTCGGGATGGATATTGGCTCTTACTGCTGTGCTTGCTCCTGTTGTGGGACAACCCTATACAGGACAGCCCGGTGCAGTATGGCTGATAATTACCATGTTCCAAGAACTGTTTATAGGTTTTTGCTGTGCAATGGTATTTCAGTTTTTTTACTTTATATTGTTTTTTGCAGGCGATATGATAGACACCCAGATGGGCTTGTCCATGGCAAAAATTTTTGACCCTGCAACAAATGTGCAGACATCTTTTTCGAGCAGCATGATAACATTGCTGTTCATGCTTTATTTTTTTATGACGGACAGTCACTTGATATTATTAAGATTGTTTGTTTCGTCATTTGAGCTGGTGCCGGTCGGAACCGCTGCTCTTACAGGTGACATTGCAGTGTTTTTCATCACATTGTTTTCGTCAACCTTTTCGCTTGCGCTGAAGCTTGCAATGCCGTTTATTGCGGCGGAGTTTGTTGTGGAAGCAGCGATGGGTGTGCTTATGAAGCTTATCCCGCAAATACATGTATTTGTTATAAACATTCAAGCCAAAATTCTGTTGGGAATTTTTATGCTTTACATTTTTGCACAACCTGTTTCCGAATTTGTGGATAGGTATATGCAAGCAACAATGAAGGCAGTTCAGCAAGCCCTGCTGGTTTTGGGAGCGCATTAAAAGGAGCGGTTTGAATTGGCAGGTGAAAAAACCGAAAAGGCGACGCCCAAGAAACGAAAGGACGAGCGTAAAAAGGGTAATGTTTTTCAAAGTAAAGAAGTAGTAACGGTTTTTTCACTCATAGTGATGTTTTATGCACTAAAGATGATGGCACCGATAATAATGGTGACACTTCAGAACTCCATGAGGGACTTTATACAGTTGGGTGCGCAGCAAACACAGCTTACTGTGGCAGATACACGAGTTTACTTGATAGATGTCATTATTGCGTTTGCAACTACTGTGTTTCCGCTTTTGCTGATAAGCGGAATAGTTGCCATAGTTCTTTCGGGCGCACAAACAAGATTTATATTCACAATGGAGTCGCTCAAATTTAAAGGAAGCCGCATAAATCCGTTGGAAGGCTTTAAAAGAATGTTTTCCATGCGCGGTGTGGTTGAGCTTTTAAAATCCGTAATAAAAATAATTATTCTTGGAGTTGTTATATATCGGGTTCTTAGCTCGGAACTTCCGTTGTTTCCAAGAATGATGGACATGGAACCACAGCTGGCAATAGTTACAACAGGAAATATTATAATGAGCATTGTAAAAAGTGCGGCAGTAATATTTGTATTTGTTGCAGCCTTTGACTTTGGATACCAGTGGTGGGAATATGAAAAGAACCTGCGCATGAGCAAGCAGGACATAAAAGAAGAGTACAAACAGCAGGAAGGGGACCCTCAGGTAAAGGGAAAGATAAAGGAACGCCAGATGCAGCAGGCACGCCGCCGTATGATGCAGGCAGTACCGAATGCAGATGTTGTTATCCGAAATCCTACCCACTTTGCTGTTGCTATAAAATACGACGCAGAAAAAAACTCCGCTCCGGTAGTTATTGCGAAGGGTGCGGATAACATAGCGTTGAAAATAGTTGAAATAGCTGAAGCAAACGGTATTGTTGTAATGGAAAACAAGCCGTTGGCACGAGGCCTTTATGATGCGGTAGATTTGGATGCCGAAATCCCCGAACGCTTCTTTAAGCCGGTGGCGGAAGTTTTGGCATATGTATATAATTTGAAGGAAAGGGAACGGAAATAGATTGAAATCATTAAATAACTTAGTTTCTGTGTTTGTGGTAGCTATCATATTTCTGTTAATTATTCCGCTGCCAACATGGATGCTGGACTTGATGTTCATATTGAACTTGGCAATATCATTTGTAATACTGCTTACATCGCTTCACATCAAAGAACCGTTGGAATTTTCCATTTTTCCTTCGGTGCTTTTGATAACTACTTTGTTCAGAATTGGTCTGAATGTATCATCAACAAGAAAAATTCTTACCAACCACGGTGATGCCGGACAGGTTATTAAAACCTTCGGTGAATTTGTAATTCAAAACAATGTGGTTGTTGGTTTTGTAATATTCATTATTATCGTTTTGGTGCAGTTTATAGTTATCACCAAAGGTTCCGAGCGTGTAGCTGAAGTTTCCGCGCGTTTTACATTGGATGCGATGCCCGGTAAACAGATGGCTATCGACGCCGATTTGAGCTCGGGTCTTATTGACGAACAGCAGGCAAAGGACCGCCGCCTTAAAATCCAGCGTGAAGCGGATTTCTTCGGTTCAATGGACGGTGCTTCCAAGTTTGTAAAGGGCGATGCAATACTTTCCATTGTAGTTACCTTTGTAAACTTGCTTGGCGGTATTATTGTAGGTTTCATTAACGGCGACGGCACATTCATGGAAATCATCAACATTTACGCAACATCTACTGTTGGTGACGGTCTTATGTCGCAGATACCTTCGCTGCTCATTTCGGTTGCAACCGGTATGGTTGTAACACATTCCTCCTCCGATGCAAGCCTTAACGATGACATGGCAAAACAGTTCCTGTCGCAGCCAAGAGTGCTTATGCTGGCAGCGTGTGCAATGGCATGTCTTTGCATGATACCGGGTTTCCCTGTACCGCAGGTAATTACTATTTCGGTAGGGCTTTTTGCGTTGGGAGTTGTTTTCCAGAGCAGACTCAAAAAAGCTGCAAAGGAAGGTCAGGAGCCGGAGCTTTCGACCACCGAGGAGATTACCAGCGAAGCAGAATTCTACAAAAATGTGGAAAATGTTTACGGCTTGCTCAATGTTGAGCAGATAGAAATGGAATTCGGCTACAGCCTTATTCCTCTTGTAGACCAGAACAGCGGCGGTATTTTTATAGACCGTGTTATTATGTTCCGTAAACAGTTCGCTATTGATATGGGTATGGTAGTTCCGTCCGTTCGTCTTAAAGACAGCGGTCAGCTCAACCCAAACCAATATGCTATAAAGATAAAAGGGGAAGAGGTTGCAAGAGGCGATATACTTATCGACCATTATTTAGCACTTATTCCGGCAATAAACGACGACAGCATCGACGGTATAGACACTGTAGACCCTGCGTTTGGAATTCCTGCAAAATGGATAAGCGATGACCAGAAGGTAAAAGCTGAAATGGCAGGTTATACACTGATAGACCCAACCTCGGTTATCATAACTCACCTGTCGGAGGTAATCAAAAAGTATGCTTACGAGCTGCTCAACCGTCAGGAAGTAAACAATATGCTTGCAAATCTGAGCAAACACAACGAAACCATTGTAAAGGACACAATACCTTCTTTGGTAAGTGTGGGAGATTTGCAGAAGGTTCTCAGCAATTTGCTGCGTGAGGGAGTTCCTATTCGTGACCTTGAAACTATTTTGGAAACCATGGCAGACTATTCTTCGGGTATCAAGGACATTGATATGCTTACCGAATATGTAAGACGCTCACTTAAACGAACTATATCTCACCGTTTTGCGGAAGCAGGACAGCTTAAGGTTGTAAGCCTTGATGCTAACTTGGAAAACATTATTATGGCTTCTGTAAAGCGTTCCGACAGTGGTTCGTACCTTGCACTCGATACAAAAACAATTCAAAGCATTGTTGCTTCGGTAAACAAGGAGATGAGCAAGGTAAAGGATTTGGTGCAAACTCCAATAGTACTTACTTCTCCCGTAGTTCGAGTATATTTCAAAAAGCTGGTTGACCAGTTTTATCCTGATGCGGTTGTGCTGTCCTTCAATGAAGTGGATGAAAATATCCAAATCCAGTCTCTTGGAATAATAGCATTAAATCGCTGAAAATAAACTGTTCGAAAGGGGGTATGTAGATGAATACCGCTGAACTGCAAGCAGAAACGGTGCTTACACCGGAAGAAGCCGAGGAGCTTATGCGGGAATACAAGCGAACCAATGACATAAATATTCGTAATCAGTTGGTTATGCATTACACCTACATAGCCCGTGTTGTAGCTACTCAGATGTACGGTCTGTCCTCGAACTATGCTCAGCTTGAAGATATAGTGAACGAGGGTATAATTGCTATAATAAACTGTGTTGAAAAGTTCAATCCCGAACGGGGTGCAAGCTTTAAATCGTTTGCATTTAGGCGTGTACAGGGTGCTGTTATTGACTTTGTACGCAAACAGGACTGGTTCCCGCGCAGGGTTAGAATGAACGCTAAAAATATTGTTGAAGCGCATGATAAGCTTTGTAATGAGCTTATGCGTGAACCTACCGAGCAGGAAATTGCAGACCATTTGGGAATGACACTGGAGCAATACCAAAAAAACAGCTATGAAGCATCAAATTCGCTGCTGTTTTCATTCGAAGGTGTTATGGAAAACATGACATATACCGGCACACAAATTAATGCACTTACCTATGACAGCAGTCTGCCGGAAAATCAGCTTGCCCAAAAGGAAATGCTGGAAACGCTCACAGCGGCAATAGAGTCGCTTTCGGAAAGAGAACAGCTTGTTATAACACTGTACTACTTCGAGCATCTAAAACTTTCCAGTATAGCAAAAATAATGGGTGTGAGTGACCAGCGAGTATCGCAGATAAGCTCAAGAGCCGTAATGAAAATACGAAAAATTATGGTAGATTATATGAGGGGGAAATAAAAAATGTTATCCGGATTTTATACTGCTGCTTCCGGGATGCTGGTTCAGCAAAGAACACTCAATGTACTGACCAATAACATTGCTAATGTAAAAACCCCGGGGTATCGGGCTGAACGCGTTGTAAGCACTACTTTTGAGCATGAGCTTATGACAAGAATTGAAAAGGGAAATACCGAGGTTATAGGTTCGGGTGACCCTATTCGCATAGTAAACGATGTTCCTGTAAACTTTGAAATGTCTTCATTGGAAGATACAGGCCGTCCTTATGACTTTGGATTGGTTGGAGAAGGCTTTTTCAATATTCAAACAGCTCCTGAAGTTGATGAAAACGGGGACGAGGTTGGCGAAGGCAGAATATTGCTTACAAGAAAAGGTAATTTTGATGTCGACGATGAAGGATTTTTAATTCTTCCGGGTGTTGGACGAGTATTGGGCCGCCGCGGTGAAATTGAACTTAAAGATGCTAACTTTACAGTTAACAAGGAAGGCGAGATACTCAACGAAAGAGGTCGTGTTATCGACGAAATCATGATTACCAAGCCAAATGAAGATGTACAGCTTGAAAAAATAGAAAACGGATTGTATGCAGTAAATGACCCTGAGGAAGATATGTATCGTGTATATGATACAGCGGTTCATCAGGGCAAGCTTGAACAGTCTAACATCGACATAAACCGCGAGTATACTCTGGTAATGGAAGCACAGCGAGCATTCCAGTCGTGCAGTCAGGCAATAAAAATTGTGGACAGCATGAACCAGAAAGCAGCAACTCAAATTGCTTCGTTGTAAAATTACTTGCTCAAATAAATCAGAAAGCAGGCGGATGCTATGAATATAACATTTTTCAACGGTGTTTCGGGCTTGGTAGCATATCAAAAAGACATGGATGTGCTGTCGCACAATATGGCCAATGTTAATACAGTAGGATTTAAAGGCTCAAGGTCTTCATTTGAAGAACTGCTGTATACTGAAATGGACACTAACGGTGAACCTAAACACATGACAGGACATGGTGTTAGAGTAAGCTCCGTTGATGTTTTGCATGGACAAGGTCAAATAATGGCAACAAACAACCCACTGGATTTTGCCATTGAGGGTGATGGATTTTTTGCCGTAGAACGCGAAGGCAGAGTTGAATATACCCGCAGCGGTGCTTTTAGAATAAGCGCAGACGGTAATAAAGGATATCTGGTAACTACCGATGGTGCGTTTGTTTTGGACTCCAAGGGTAAGGAAATAAAGCTGGAAAAAATGGATGACAGCGAAAGCTATGATTTGTCCGAGGTTATGGAAGAAATAGGTGTATATGTTTTCCCAAATCCATACGGATTAGAACCTGTAGATGGAAGCAGCTTTTTGGAAAATGATATTTCAGGTGAGCCGGAAACATACGACTACGATGATGACGACAAACCATACGAGCTGCGCCAGTGTGCGTTGGAAAGCTCTAATGTAAACCTTGGTGACCAAATGGTAGATTTGATAGTTACTCAAAGAGCGTATCAGATGAATGCCAAAATGGTTCAAACCGGTGATGAAATAGAGGAAATAATCAATAATTTAAGATAGTGAAGGAAGGTAGAAACATATGGCTTTAAAAGACTACAATGACCTGAATGATATTCAGCTCGATGTACTGCGTGAAATAGGTAATATTGGTTCGGGTAATGCAGCAACTTCACTGTCGTCAATGTTGGCTCAGCCGGTACAAATTCAGGTGCCTAAAATCAGCATTTTGGATTATGAAGATGTTACAAGTGCACTTGGCGGACCTGAAACAATGATAGTTGGTCTTATGCTTTCGCTTGAAGACGATGTAAGCGGTATGCTTATGTTCCTGCTTGAAAAAGAATTTGCTCACATGACCTTGAGCACCTTGCTTTGTCAGGATATTGATAGCTTTGACGAAATTGATGAAATGGGAATTTCGGCAATGCAGGAAATTGGAAACATTATGGCTGCATCCTATGTAAATGCGATTTCAAGCCTTACAGGAATGACCATAAACATTTCTGTACCAAGCGTATGTGTGGATATGGCAGGTGCTATTCTTAGTGTTCCGGCAATTCATTATGCAAACATAAGCGATAAAATTATATTCATTGAAAATAAATTTTCCAACGAAGCTGAAAATGCTGTCAGCCATGTACTTATGATTCCTGATGTTGATTCGCTGGAAAAAATCATGACAAATCTGGGGATAGAAATATGAGTACCATAACAGTAGGAATTTCTGATTTGCAGGTAGCAAAAGGCGATGATGTTCTGGTAACATATGCGTTGGGTTCCTGTGTGGGTATCTGCCTTTATGACCAGGTCGCTAAAATTGGTGGTTTGTCACACATTATGCTGCCATCCAGTACAATGAACGCCAACAGCGCACAAACCCCAATGCGATTTGCGGATACAGCAATTATTATGCTTATTAAAAAGATGGAGGCCATGGGTGCATCCAAAATCCGCATGAAAGCTAAAATTGCAGGCGGTGCGCAAATGTTTGCCACAGTAACAAATTCTTCCATTGCAAATATCGGTCAAAGAAATGTACAGGCTGTAAAGGCTGTGCTTCAGCAGCAGGGAATACAAATTGTTGCTGACGATACCGGTAAAAACTACGGTAGAACACTGCATTTTTCACCAAGCGATTGTGTAATGAGAATAAGCTCGGCTAATCGCGGCAAATGGGAATGGTAAAAAAATTCAAATAAAACAAAGGCATATCGGAATTTCTTCCGATATGCCTTTGTTTTATATTGTGATAAGCTTTAAGAAGATGTCTACATTTTTCCGGTGTTCAAATAACGGATAATATCGTTGCCAATGCTTTCCAAAGGAAGCTGTTTTACAACACCGCCGCGTTTGTAAGCCTCCATTGGCATACCGTAAACAACACAGCTGTCTTTATCCTGACCTATTGTGTATGCTCCGGTTTGACGCAGCTTGGTAATTCCTTGTGCACCGTCGGCACCCATACCTGTAAGTATAACACCAACAGAATTTTTGCCGGCTACAGCTGTTACGGAATCAAACATTACATCTACCGATGGGCAGTGACCGCTTACTTTAGGGCCTTGCTCGCTGCGGATGTAATAACCGCGTGCATCTCGTGCCAAACGCAGATGAAATTCACCTGCAGCAACGATAATTTTACCGCGTTCAACACGGTCTTTGTCCTGTGCTTCCTTTACGCTCATTTTACAAATTCTGTCCAAACGCTGAGCATACATATTAGTGAATACAGGCGGCATGTGCTGAACAATTATAATGCCGGGAGTTGTAGGAGGAAGGTCTTTAACAACTTGAATTATAGCTTCGGTTCCGCCTGTTGATGCACCAATTGCAATAACCATGTTGTCGGTGCGGCTGCTTGAAACAAGCGACGAAACAGGAGCAGATGCAGTTGCTGCTTTTTGCTGTGTAGAAGGAACAACAGGTTTGCGAACACGAGCACGGGAAGCAATTTTAATTTTAACTGTCAAATCGCTTATGAAATTGTTCATATCAAATGGCCCTTTAATAACAGGCTTACGAACAAAATCTACTGCACCTGCCTGCAGCGCATCCAATGCATTTATTGGGAGTGCACTTACAACTACTACCGGAATTGGTCGTTCCGGAATAAGCTTTTTAAGGAAGTCAATGCCGTTCATGTGTGGCATTTCTACATCTAAAGTAACAACATCCGGAGACAACTCTTTTATTTTATCCATCGCTTCAATAGCGTTGGCGGCAGTTCCTACAACTTCAATGTTCAAATCGTTAGGAAGACCGTTTTCAAGGGTCTTTCGGAACATAAGAGAATCATCTACTATAAGCACTTTTATTTTGGAGAGTGCCAATTAAGCTCTACCTCCTCTTTGGTATATCGCCGGTTTGACATAACGGTAGCGTGTAGCTTCACGGTTCACGCTTTCGGAATGTCCTATAAACAGGTAACCGCCGTCAGCTGTTACCTGATAGAATTTGTTTACCAAACGGTCCTTGGTTTCGGCATCAAAGTAAATCATTACATTTCTGCAGAAAATAAGGTCCATTGGTTTTTTCATGGTGAAAGGTTCCATAAGGTTGAGTGGACGGAATACTACCTGTTTGCGTATACGGTCGCAAACTTGGTACATTCCGGGACCTGCAGGAACAAAGTATTTTTCCTGCCAGCCTGCCGGAAGGTCTTTAAGGTTGTCGGCAGGGTAAATACCGTTTTGTGCCTGCTCCAGAACATTCATGGAAATGTCGGTCGCAAGAATGGTTGTGTCCCATTTACCTTTTTGAGGACCAAAAAATTCATCAATTACCATTGCTGTTGTGTAGGCTTCCTGACCAGCCGAACAGCCTGCACTCCAAATGCGCAGGTCGTGGTCGGTGTGGCGGCGAACCATTTCGGGCAGGGCAACATTTTTCAAAAAGGTATAATGCTCCGGTTCACGCATGAAATATGAATAGTTTGTTGTGAGTTTATTGAGCATGGTGGTACATTCTTTACCGCTTTTATCTTGAAACAGGAAATCCATATACTGCTGGAAGCTGGTAAAACCACGCTCCCGCAGCATATTTGTCATGCGCCCTTCAATAAGGACACGCTTTTTTTCCAAATTAACACCGTAGTTTTTCTTTACGAAATTTACAAGTGTTAAAAATTCCTGGTCTGAAATGCGAATCATACCGCCCATGCGGGTTCCTTCAGGAGCCATTTGCAGGTCCTCCTTTTAATAAGAACTGATAATACCGAGATCGCTTTCAAAGAATTTGTTGCAGTCAATGTTAAGGATAACGCGTCCGTCAACATTGGCAATGCTTCCAAGATACTGATTGGAAAGGTCGCTGCCAAACTGTGGTGGAGCAGCAAGCTCATCCGAATCAATGTTGGCAACTTCGGAAATACTGTCAACAATCAGACCAACATGCATATCATTAATAACTACAACGATTATACAGGTTTTTTCATCATACGGAATTTCCTGCTGGTTGAACTTAAGTCTTACACTGATAATAGGCGCTATTTTACCACGAAGGTTTATTATACCTTTAATGTAATTAGGTACATGAGGAATGTGGGTTATAGGCGGAACCTGGATTATCTCGATAACATGGAGCAGGTCAATACCGTAAACTGTATCGTCGATATAGAAAGTCAGGAAACGACCGTTTAAATCGTCCGCAGCATTATTTTTTTCGAGGATAATTTCGTCCATAATGCAAACTACCTTTCAAAATAATTTAACAGTGTGTTGGCATCCAAAATCAAGCTGATGGAGCCGTCGCCCAGAATTGTACAGCCGGAAAGACCGCAGTTTTTAATATTATATTTATTAAGGAACTGTGGGAATGGCTTAACAACTACCTGCTGTTCGCCAATAAGCTCATCAGCAAAGATGCAGCCCATCTTATCGCCGTACTCAATCTGGAGAACAATACCTTCCATAAGGTCGGTATGTTTTGCTTCGATGTCAAAAATCTGGTGCAGACGAATAACAGGGAAACATTCGCCGCGCAGCATAATCATTTCGGTACCGTCGGTATTGTAAATAATCTGTTTTGGATCGGAAATTTTAAAGGATTGCTTAATGGAGGTTATAGGCATTGTGAAGATTGTGTCGCCAACAGCAAGCTCCATACCGTCCACAATTGCAAGGGTAAGCGGAATTTTAATGGTAAATGTTGTACCAACACCCCATTTACTGTCAATGGAAATTGTACCGCCTACTTTTTCAATGTTTTTGCGAACAACATCCATACCAACGCCACGACCCGAATATTCGGTAACAACAGTGTTGGTAGAGAAACCTGCCATCATGATAAAGTTAAGAATTTCTTTTTCGGTGTAGTCTGCTTCAGGTTTGGTGAGCAAACCGTTTTTCTTAGCTTTTGCCATGAGTTTTTCGGTATTCATACCGCTGCCGTCGTCGGCAATTGTAATAACAATTTCACCGCCGATGTTCTGTGCAGACAAGGTAACAGTACCCATTTCAGGCTTACCTTTTGCAATGCGTTCTTCAGGGGATTCAATAGCGTGGTCAACAGAGTTACGAACCATGTGCATGAGTGGGTCGGACAGAGAGTCGTTGATGGTTTTGTCAACCTCGGTGTCACCGCCTACTGTTACGAGCTCAACGGATTTGCCAAGCTTTTTGCCCATGTCGCGAACAATACGGTTCATTTTTTGGAAAGTACCGGACAGTGGAACCATTCGGATGGACATAACAACATCCTGAAGTTCGTCGGTAAGTTTGCGAAGCTCACGAGTGGATTTGTAGAAGTTGTCCAGAACAAGACCTTTAAGGTCAGGGTTGCTGGAAACCATGGACTCTGCGGTAACAATTTCACCAACAAGGTCCATAAGCTGGTCAAGTTTTACTTGGTTAACGCTGATGAGGTTTTGTTTTGCAATTTTTGGCATATCTGTCTGTGCAGGTTTCTTGGTTTCATCAGCGGCAGTTTCAACAGCAGCAGGAGCAGCTTCCACTTTTACAGCTGCATTGCTTGGAGCTTCTTCTTTTTCAGTTTCTTCGGTATGTACATCATTGTGTTCATCGAGCAGTTCATAGGATTGAACATTAACGGCTGTTTCAACAACAGATACAACGCTTTGAACATCATCGGTAACGAATTTGAGCAACAAGCCGTTTTTAACAATTTCGGCAGATGTGTTGGAGTCGGATTCAGGATTTGCAGGAACGGACTCAAGTTCGTCACAAAGGTCTTTTACCTGTGAAATCAAAGCAAATGCACGGATGTTTTCCATCTGACAGCCTTCTTCAAAGAAGATGCGGAGTCTGTGGAATTTTCCGTCGGTTCCGCCATTATCGGAGCCGGAATTAGAAGCTGCATCGGAAGGTGCAGCTGCATCGGCAGCACCGGAAGCTTTAGGAGCAGAAGCTTGAGCGGTAGTTCCGTTATTCATAGCATTTACAAGCTCATGAAGCTCATCAATAATAGGCTGATGTTCCTGACGCTCGGCATCTATGCCCTGAATAATGTCAAGCTCGGCTTTAAGAAAGTCGGTTGATTTAAAAATGAGGTCAAAAATAGCGTTGATAACAAGATCCAATTTAGAAGAATCCTGACGAATAATAAAGAAGACATCTTCAACCGCGTGAGCAACGGTGGACATTTCTTCCAGGCCCATCATTCCTGCAGAACCTTTAATGGTGTGCATGATTCGGAAAATTTCATTGATGTGGCGTTCGCTGATATTTTTTGCTTTTTCGGATTCCAGAAGAATTTCATCGAGCGCTTCGAAAAGCGGAATGCTCTCACTGATAAAAACTTCCAGCATATTGGCCATACTCGGGTCGATTGTACTCATGTGCTTATCACCTACATTTTATAGTTTATTTTTTATAGAACCGTTGCCCTATATGAACGCTCCATTAACTATATCGACAGTTTTTTTAAAAACTTAATGCTTGCCATTTATTTTTTTAAAAAAATTCCGATATATATTTTTAGCAATTATACTTTTTTACTTGGAATTAGTTTGTTAAGGTGGTAAAATTATGGCGGAGATATTAAAAATAACCACGCCCCTTGTCAATAAGAACAGTCAGCTTAATCCTGTCGACAGGCAGCATCAAGACCCTGCGCGTCCTTTTGAAATGAAGGATGTGCAAACTGTTGTATGCCCAATGACACAGGATGATATTCTTAAACAGAATAATACCCTTATTGAGAAGGAAAACTCCTCCAATGTACTGACTACCCTGTTAAAAGACCCGGCAGCAACGGTGAATTTCCTTAAAAATATTTTTGTTTTGCAGGAAATGGTACAGCTTTTGCCGGCAAAAAACACTACCGTAACACAAGAAATCGAGCAGATGTTCCAAATGCTTTTAATTCAGCCGGAAAATATTGCCGCTGAAATGATGAGGCAGGAAGGAAACGCCACTGTTTTTCGTGGTGAGCTGTTTGATATGCTAAGGTCAATTCTTGCGGAAAATCCTTCGCAGGAAATGCGGCTGGGTGTTGCGGCGCTGCTTAAATCAATAAGCAATATTGTGGGAAAAAAGGATGCTATGGCAGCTGTTTCAAACAGTCTTAAATTCCTTTCAGAAAGCTTGGCACCAAGCAAAACCTTGTCGGAAAAATTAATGAATCTTTCGGCGGCTTTCCGTAATGCTGACACAGCTTCCGAGCAGTTTCAGCAGCTTAAAAATGAAATATTGGATGTAATGAAAGAAGTCGAGGGCAGTTTGCTGTACACACCAAAGCTTGAAAAGGTTAATGCAATGATGCTTTATAACCTTTCAAGAATAAACAACAACCCCGATTTTTTCAGAGAAGCATCCACTAATCTGCTGCTTATGCTGGAGCGTTCGCAAAGGGATGAATTTGCCGCACATGTACGGCAGTTCCGTGCGTCAGCGGGGAAAGAATCCATATTGGAAAGCTCAAAAATAATGGATATTCTTACCGAGATTATCGGAAAACAGGCAAGTGATACGCAGTTGTCTGCGGCAACTTCGGAGAAGATAGAAAAAATTATTTACAGTTTGCTTTCTTCACCGTGTCATTTTACCCCGTTGCTGCACTTTGTTGTGCCTGTGGAATTCGATTTTCTTAAATCGTTTGCTGAAATATGGATAAATCCGAACGGCGGCGAAGACCTTCGCCACGAAGAGCCTGTGAAGGATTGTATTCATATGCTTTTGGTGTTTGATGTTCAGGGAATAGGTCAGTTTGAGGCGGAAATTTACACATTTGGGAAAAACCTTGAACTTTCATTGCTTTGTCCGCCTGCTCATATAAAAGTTTTTTCGGAAGCGGCATCGCGTTTTGCAAAATGTGTGGCCGATTCACCTTACTACATGAGCAACATTCGTGTTGACAAGCTCGAGCGTCCGCGCTCGTTAATGGAAGTTTTCAAGTCTTTACCGTACAAAAGGACGGGTGTTAATGTCAAAGTCTAAGCAGAAAGCTGTTGCACTGAAGTATAACTCTGAACAGGACGAGGCTCCTGTTGTTATTGCTTCGGGTTACGGAAGTGTAGCTGAAAAAATAATAGACATAGCCGAACAAAAGGGTATACCTGTTTTTCGTGACGACAGCGCAGCGTCGCTTTTGTGTATGCTTGAAGTTGGAAATACCATTCCGCCGGAGTTATATCAGGTTATTGCAGCTATTTATTGCCAAATTCTCCAGGTTTCCAAGGAAATTCAGGCACCGGAGACGAAGCGTCCGCAAACTCTTAATGAGCGAGCAAAGCGTTTGTCGCGAAGTCATCCGGCGATTAGGTCTGTTTCGGTGGAAAAGAAAAATAAAGCTCCGCAGTAGGGAATATTAAACTGCAAGTTAGTTTTGGATGTGAATTTGTTAAAACAAAATCAATATAAGTATGGACGGAGTAGAGATTATGGTTTACAATTATATGGAAACATTGGTTGATACCTGTTTGGGTGAAATTCTGAGAAAAGGCGACTACAATGACCTTTGCCGCTGCGAACAATGCATGGATGATATTAAAGCAATGGCGCTTAATCATTTGAAGCCGTTTTATATAACTGGAGAACGCGGCAGAGTGTTTGGCGAATACACTACGTCAAAAGATATACAGCTTAAACTGGATGTATACACAGAACTCACAAAAGCAGTGGGTAAAGTGATGCAGAACAAACACAATGCAGGAAGAAAAATTAAATAATAAAATATAAAATTTAAAATGCGAGGAGGGACAACCCAAGTGAACAATTTAAAAAAATATGTTTCTTCGATGTGTGAGGTGAAAACCATCGACAACGAATTGCTCATGGTGGGCATCTTCAACGGACTTGATGAAGATAACCATATCGAGATAGTTTCGCCGTCGGTACGAGTTCCTTTTTTGGGATACGGTACACCATTGAAGGTGCAAATTTATAATTATAAGCTTGGATTGTGTATTATACAGGCGAAGATTTATATTTCCGGCGATCATTTTATTAAGCTTGCAGATATGGAATATGTTGCACCGGGAGAAAGACGCACATTTTATCGTGTTCCGGTAAGCATTATGCGAAACATGGAAGTGGTCGAGGAAAAAGGTGCACCTCGCTTGGCTCCTGTTGAAATTGAGATAGTGGACATAAGCCTTAGTGGCTTGGGATTCAAAACAGAATATGCTGTTGACCCTGACAGAAAATACACCTTAAAGCTTCCGCTTGCACGCCGTGAATGTGAGGTTGTATTCGAAATAGTGCGTTTTGTGGACAGTGTTGATGGTGTTTACCACTACGGCTGCAAATTTGACAAGATGAAAACTGCGGACAGTGATGCACTGTGTGCGTTTATATTTGAAAATCAGCGTGAGCAGATAAGAAAGCAGCGTGAAGCTGCTGAGCAATTGAATTTAGAGTGATTTTTTTAGTGTTGTTGGAAGTGTAGAGTTTGTATGGATATGATGTATGAGTTGGATAGAGATTATTTATCGTCCGTGTGTGAGATAAAAAACAATGACAACAAGCTGTTGGCATCGGGAAGTCTTAAGGAAATAAAACCGGGCGAGGTTACCATAGGTACAAAATACGGTGAAATGCCTGTTGTAAAGTTTGGCGAAAAAGTAAAGGTAAGTATTCACAACTTCAGAAAAGGCTTTAAGGTTATTGGCGGGGTAGTGCATACATCATCCCCCGAGTTCATGTGTTTAAAAGATGTGGTCCAGCTTGTTGAAAGCGAGCAGCGCAAGTTTTTCAGAGCTCACACCAACTTTAAAACCATGATGGATGTTGTAAAAAAGCCCGGACTTGTAAACTTAAATCCGGTAGAAATTGAAGTGGTTGACATAAGCATAAGCGGGTTGGGCTTTAAAACCGATTATGTTATTGACCCTGAAAGAAGCTACAATGTTGAATTGGAACTTGAAAACAAACGCTGTACCCTTACATTCCATGTTGTGCGAATGGACTTTAATGAAGATGGTGAATGTATTTACGGCTGCAAGCTTGAAGAAATGCCTGATAGCGATACAGACATTTTAAACAGCTTTGTTTTCCACAAACAGGCAGAATCAATCCGTGAAATGCGTAAAAACAGATAGTAATTATACAAATAGTTGAAAGAGAGGGACGAAAGATGGCGTTAGAAGTAAAGCGCTTTGGTGAAGAACCGATTTTCGCCTTGGATATTGGAACACACAGCATTACCGGCATAATAGGTGTTGGTGAGGATAAGGTGTTCCGTATTCAGGAGATGTACCAGCTGGAGTACCCTCGCCGAGCAATGCGTGACGGTCAAATTGAGGATATTGACCAAGTAGCTGCAACTGCGGACAAAATCCGCCGTGAGCTTGAAGAAAGAACAAAAATCACGCTGCGGACTGTTCATGTGGCAGCTGCGGGGCGTGCGCTCAGAACCAAAAAAGCCTCCCATGAAATGATACTGGAAAACAAGGAGCCTATTACCCATAAGCAGATAAAGGACCTTGAATCACTTGCCATTCAGCAGGCGGAGGAAGAACTTTTAAAAGAGCAAAGTGAAAACGATATTCCGCTTTATTACATAGGACATTCGGTAATAAAATATTACCTTGATGATTATGCTATTTCCACACTGCTCAATCACCGCGGGCATCGCATAAAAGTGGACATAATTGCCACATTCCTTCCGGGTGAGGTAGTGGAAAGCCTTTATTCGGCAATGCGTAAAATAGGACTTACCGTAGGAAGTCTTACACTTGAGCCTATTGCGGCAATGAATGCAATAATTCCGCAGGAGTTAAGAATGCTTAACTTGGCTTTGGTGGATATTGGCGCAGGTACTTCGGACATTGCGGTGTCCGAAGGCGGAAGCGTTGTTGCATACACCATGGCAACAACAGCGGGCGACGAAATAACCGAAGCAATAGTTAAAGAATTCCTTGTGGATTTTGAAACAGCCGAGCAGATGAAACTGGCACTTTCCGAAAAAAATGACCAGATACAGTACAATGATATTCTTGGTTTTGCGTATTCGGTAAGACAAGATGCACTGCGTGAAAAAATACAGCCGGCGGTTAAGAATTTGTGTTCGGAAATATGTGCGAACATTTTGGAAGTAAACGGCAAACCGCCTGCAGCGGTGTTCATGGTTGGCGGCGGAAGCAAGCTGCCGGGCTTGTGTGCTTTGGTGGCAAAAGAGCTTTCCATGGATGAAAACCGTGTAGCGGTTGGCGGCAACAACTATATGAAGCGTTTGGTTGTTGGTGATATTGATGTAAGCGGACCTGAGTATGCTACTCCGTTGGGTATTGCGCTTACAGCTGTAGCGGGTGCCGAACAGGGCTCGTTCACAGTAACGCTTAACGGTGAAGCTGTGCAGATGATGACTAACAAGACAGTAACCGTAATGGAGCTTCTGCTTGCAAACGGATACGACAAAGGCAAGCTGCTTGGTCGTTCGGGCAAGAGTATTGCGTACGAAATTGACGGCAGAAAAAAAGTTGCCCGTGGTTCGCGTCCAACAGCGGCGGTAATTACTGTAAATGGCTTGCCTGCAAGCATTACAACAACGCTTAATGAAAACGATGTTATTGAAATCGTACCTGCCGTTTCGGGCGGTGATGCCGTTATTACGGTGCGTGAAGCGGTTGAGGATTACAACGGTTTTGACATTCTTCTTGAAGGACAAACCGTACAGGTGGGAACAGTAGTTCTTGTAAATGGCGAGCCTGCTGCGCCCGACCGCCTGCTTGAAGACTCCGATGTGCTTTTGGTGAACGAAATCAACACACTGGAGGACCTGTTGGAGGAAACAGGCTTGGCAGAAATGCAAAGCGTGTTTATGGTTAACGGTTTGCCGCAGGGTGGAAATTATGAGCTTCAGCCGGGGGATGAAATTTCGGCAGCTATGACCGAAACCAAACCACAGCCGCAAGCTCAGCCTGTGCAGGAACAGCCGCAGCTTGAAGCAGAACCTGTGGCAGAACCACAGCAGGAGCAGCAGCCAGCCGAAGAACCACAGCCAATTGCTGAAGTGCAGCCTGTTGTACAGCAGCCGCAAGCTGTGACCGAAGCTGCGGAACACACCACTCCTGTGCAGTCACAGCCAACACCGCAGGAAGCAGCTGCGGAAATTCCAAAGGTATCAAAAATGATAAAGGTGACACTTAACGGTGAAAGGGTGCTTTTACCGCCAAAGGCAGATAAATCACCGCATTTGTTTGTAGATATGTTAAATTATGTTGATATCGACCCGACCAAACCTGAGGGCGACATTGTGCTGAAGCTCAACGGGCAGGATGCTTCTTACCTTGCACAGCTGCAGGATGGCGATGAAATTGATATCTACTGGAAAAAATAACATTGAAAGGATTAGGGCATATGGAAAATTATCTGGTTCGACAACCTATATTGGATGACAAAAAGAATGTTTTTGCCTACGAAGTGCTTTGGCGTGACGACAGGGAAAGTGAATCGCAAAAAGATGCAGCGGTTGCACAGGTTATTGAAGATTTTTTCTATGAACTGACCACCAAAAACTTTTTGGACAATAACCTTACCGTAATGACCTTTACTCCAAACCTGTTGATGAAAAACATTCCAAAAATGTTTGACCCTGAAAAGCTTATTATTCAGATAGACGACAGTGTTTTGGTGCATCCATTGGCACAAAAAATAATCTATCGTTACAAAAAACAGGGTTATCAGGTAGCTATTGCAGGCTTTGAATTTGCTGCACGCTTTTTTGGAGTGTTGGATATAGTCGATTACATTAAAGTCGATTTTTCCGACCCAAGCGACCCATCGTTGGAAAACATTACAAATTTGGGCAAGAGCTTTAAAATTAAGGTTATTGCGTACAATGTAAATACTCCCGAATCGTTTGATAAAGCAAAAGAACTTGGCTGTACCTACATTCAAGGGGCAAGCGTAGCGGAGCAATTTACATCCCGTGTTCACCGTATGGACCATATGCAAAGCAACTTCTTCCAACTCATGGTTGCCATTACAAAGGACGAACCGGATTTGGACGAAATTTCCGAAATTATTTCCCGCGATGTTACACTGGCATTTTCGCTTATTAAGCTTGTAAACTCGGCTTATTTTGCTTTGAGAAATCAGGCAAAATCGGTAAAACAAGCACTTATAGTTTTGGGTCTTGGTCAGCTTAAAGAATGGGTTTACCTGCTTAGCTTTAAAGATGGCGGAAACAGCTATCCGGAAGAGCTTATCCGTGTATCTTTCCTGCGTGCTCGTTTTTGTTCGGGTCTTGCACCTTACATAAAAGACCTGCCAATCTCCCGTTCCGAAGCGTACCTCATGGGTATGTTCTCCACCTTGGGTTCACTCATGGAAGTACCGCTTGACTATGCATTGGCAGAACTGCCATTGGCAGAAGAAATTAAAACAGCACTTACAACAGGCGAAGGCATTTGCGGTGATTTGTATGCACTTGTTAAGGAATACGAAAACGCAAACTGGAAAGGCATTACCACCCAAGCCGAAAAACTTGGTATTCCAATGAATGTTATTACAAGGGAATACTTTGACTGTGTTGAATATGTAAACGGAATTTGGAAAGAACTGCATGCTCCAAGTGAAGAAAAATAATTAAAACAAAAAGTCCGCATATCGGTGATATGCGGACTTTTTATATGTTTTGTTATTCTTCAATGTTGTGATTGCGTGTTCTTGCGTAGTTGCGGTACATATCAATAACGGTGGAGTCAAATTCCAAGCCGAAATATGACGGTACAAGGAACGAGAATATGTGGTCAATATCAACCTTTTGGTGCAGTGCCAAAATTGTATCGGCAATTATAAGATTACGCAGAAACTGCGAGCCTGTGTAGTTTCCTGCAAGAATGTAGTTGTACATTACCTGACGAATCATTTTAGCATCGGCAATATCCACAAGGCAGGAAACCGCTTTGCGAAGAAAAGGGTCGGTAAAGCGGGAGTTTTCGGCATTGAAAAATTTATCAAGTGCAACAAGCCCGTGGTCACGGGAAAAAAATGCAATTTCCAAAAGCTGCTGTACCATTGGCAGACAGTCCTGCTTGTCGGTACGGCTGCACTGCAAGTGTTGAGCCAAATAATCGGTGGTCATGTTTTGTTCCTCCACTGCTATCAAACTAAAATCATTAGTTATTATTATAACAGATTTTTACCATATGGGAATATAAAAAATGCACAAAAAATCTCCCCGAATAAAATTTCGGGGAGATTGAAGTTTTGTTATTCGGTAAGACCGTCAACAATAGTGATAAGCTTGCCGATTTCAGGCTTGGAAATCTGAGCACTTGCACCAAGCTGTTCACCTTTAATACGCATTTCTTCATTGATAAGCGAGGAGAACAAAACAATTGGAATATTTTTAAGTGCAGGGTCTTCTTTTACAAGCTTGGTCAAACGGTGACCGTCCATTTGAGGCATTTCAATGTCGGAGATAAGACAAGCAACATGCTCTTTAATGGAATCGCCGGAAGCTTTAAGTTCCATGAGGTAATCCCATGCTTCCTGACCATTGTTGGTTTTAATGGTGTTAACATAACCCGAACGGTGCAGGGATTCAATAATCATTTTGGAAAGCAGCATGGAGTCTTCCGCAATAAGGATTGGTTTTTCGTTGCGCTGGCGTTCGCCCAAAGCATCAACATCGCTAACCTGAATACCTGTTTCTGGGCTGATTTCGGAAACAATCTTTTCAAAGTCAAGAATAGTAATAAGGCGGTTTTCAAATTCCGCAATACCTGTTGCAACGCCTTCGTCACCGCCGTAAATAATACGGTCAGGTTTTTTCATTTTTGTCCAAGAAATACGGTCGATACCAACAACGGTGTGAACATGGAATGCAAAGTTGAGTTTGTTGAAGTTGGTAACGATGAAAATGTCGTAATCAGGATTGGTGGATGCAGGCAGGTTAAGGTATTTGGCAAGGTCGATAACGGTAATAATTTCGTCACGAGGCTTGAATATACCCTCAACATCGGCGTGGGAACGCTGCATTGGTTTTACAGGCTGCGCCATCATAATTTCGCTTACCTTTGCAACATTTATGCCGAAAAGCTCACCTGCGATTGTGAACTCCATAATCTCCAACTCATTGGTACCGGATTCCAACAGTATCTCGTTCTGTTTTTCCTTTGCCATAGCTTTATACCTC
>JAFYSU010000048.1 GCA_017559185.1 Oscillospiraceae bacterium | reverse complement strand
ACCTTTCATGCAGGCACCGCAAACGAACGAATTGCAATAAACAACATTGACCTGCACCTTAACAGCGGAGATTTTGTTACTGTTATCGGTTCAAACGGTGCAGGCAAATCTACCTTGTTTAATTTGATTGCGGGCTCGTTTCTTCCCGACAACGGACAAATTTTGCTGGATAACCAAAACATTACCTTTGCCGATGAACACAAGCGTGCAAAAGATATCGGCAGACTTTTTCAAGACCCATTAAAGGGTACCGCCCCATCAATGACCATTGAAGAAAACCTTGCGCTTTGCTATATGCGCGGTAAAAACCGCAAGTTTTCCATTGGCATAAGCAAACAGGACAGTGACTACTTCCGTTCGCGCTTGGCCCAGCTTGGTTTGGGACTAGAGGACAGAATGAAAACAAAAATGGGACTCCTTTCAGGCGGTCAGCGCCAAGCTGTAACACTGCTCATGTGTACTCTTGTAACACCAAAACTTTTACTGCTTGACGAACACACCGCTGCCCTTGACCCCGCCACTGCTGACAAGGTTTTGCAGCTCACCAAAAGCATTGTTGCCGAAAACAACATAACAACCATGATGATAACCCATAACATACAATCGGCAATCGAGCTTGGCAATCGTACATTGATGATGGACAACGGCAAAATCATACTTGATATTGCCGGCGAAGAACGCGCTAACCTTACAATGGATGATGTATTAAGAAAGTTCAAGGAAATAAGCAGCAAAACCTTTGATAATGACAGAGCACTTCTTGCATAAAGGTGTAAAAAAAAGTGACTGCAAAATGCAGTCACTTTTTTTAGTTCAAATATCCTGCCAAAAGCTCGTTTACAAGCTTTCCGTCTGCTTTGCCTTTTACCAAAGGCATGAGTTCTTTCATTATAATGCCTTTTTCTTTTGCTGTTGGCTGTGAAATTCCAAGTTTATCCAAAACAGACTCGATGGTTTCACGAATTTTTGCTTCGTCCATCTGCTCAGGCATGAATTCCGAAATAATTGCTATTTTGCCTTTACATTCTTCAATAATGTCGGTTCTATCGGCTGGTGCGGTTTCCAAAGTTTCCTTAACCTGTTTGAGTTCCTTTGCAACAATAGCAAATTCCTCCTCAGGAGTAAGGTCGGCACGCTTTTTAATAACACCATCTTTAAGTGCTGCCAAAAGCTGCGAAAGTGCATCCTTGCGCTTGCTGTCCTTTGCTTTCATTGCAGCCATCATCTGACTTCTTACAACATCAACCATTCCCATTGTTTTCACTCCTATTCGGTTATTGTTATTACAGATTATTTTACTACACTGTGTGCATATATTCAACGATTCCTTGCAACAATGCATAATAATTGATATAATACCATTGGTTGTCCAAAAAGATGTAAGGACACAAATAAATAATAAAGCGAGGCTTTTAATAGATGTTTAATTTGTTAACCGACAAGGCTTACAGCATGACTACCGACAGCATAAAAAATCACGAAGCAGCTTTCCGCAGCGAGCTTAAAAAACTTTCTGCCGAGCACAGCGCAGACGAAGCTTTTGCACTTGCTGACGCATTTTACCTTCGTGCAATAACCTCTGACCTTACAGACTACTTCATCCGCAGTGATGAACGCCAGCAAAAGATGTTCGGAATTTTGATGTCCTCCCCTATTTCACAGGGCTTTGACTTTGATGCTAAACACCTTACCGCTGAACAGCTTTACACAATTTCGTACTTTGTAATGACACTTGACCGTCCAAAGGACAAAAATGTAAACAAAATTCGCGAAATGTATGCAGAAATCGTAAATGCTGCAAAGGCTGAAATTTAAAAATAACTTTCATTGCATTAAAAAATCCCATCTTAACGATGGGATTTTTGTTTTTTATCTTACTGCGGCAGCCAAAAACTGCTTTGTTTTTTCGTTTTGCGGATTATTGAATATCTGTTCGGGTGTGCCTGCTTCCACAATTTCACCGCCGTGCATGAACAGTACCTTTGTTGCAACATCACGCGCAAACGACATTTCGTGGGTTACAACCAGCATTGTCATGCGTTCGGCAGCAAGGTTGCGCATAACCCCCAAAACCTCACCTGTAAGCTGTGGGTCAAGTGCGGAAGTTGGTTCATCAAACAGCAGAATTTCGGGGTTCTGCATCAAAGCACGAGCTATTGCAACGCGCTGCTGCTGGCCACCCGAAAGGTATTTTGGGTAAACATCAATTTTATCTTCAAGACCAACTTTTTTCAAAAGCAGACGGCAGTTCTGCATTGCTGTGTCCTTATCGGTCTTTTTTACAAGCATTGTAGGCAGGATAAGATTTTCACCCACTGTTTTGTGCGGAAAAAGGTTAAAGTTTTGAAAAACCATTCCCATTTTGGAAGTTACTCGTTTCAATTCCGCAGGTGTTGGGTACTGCCCATCTTTAATCAGATAGTCATCACCTATTTTTACGGTTCCCCCGTTTATTGTTTCAAGCTCAATCAAACAGCGAAGAAGTGTACTTTTACCGGAACCCGAAGAACCGATAATCGCAATTACATCACCCTTTTCCACCGTAAAATTAACATTTTTCAATACCTCAAGACTTCCGTAGGATTTTTTAAGTTCTTCAACCTGAATAAACGCCATTTATTTTTTCCTCCTATCAGTAAGCCATTTTCTTTTCGATTTTGGTGAACAGCAGTGTAAATACAGTGTTCATTATCAGGTATATTACACCTGCAACAACAAACGCTGTCATGTCGCTGTCGCGAACAACAGTTGCTTTTGCATAGTGCAGAATTTCGGGAACGGAAACCGCATACAGCAAAGCGGTATCTTTAACCAGTGTGATTGCTTCATTGGTAACTGATGGCATAGCCACACGGAACATCTGCGGAATTATTACATGGATGTTGGTTTGCAGCTTGCTCATTCCAAGTACCTTACAAGCTTCGTATTGACCTTTGTCGATTGCAAGCAGACCACCACGGAATATTTCGGCAAAATATGCACTGTAATTCAAAACAAATGCCAATGCAGCTGCGGTTTCACGCTTTATGTGGAAATAATCGGAAAACGCAAGGTTAATGCCAAAGTAAACCACCATAAGTTGCAGCAACAACGGAGTACCACGGAGAACATACACATAAACATTAACCAACCAACGAAGCGGTGCTATTTTGCAGCGAAGTATAAGTGTCATTAAAAATCCTATTGGAATGGATAAAACAAGCACCAGTACAAACAACCAAAGCGTTGCACCAAACCCTTCCATTAAAGCTTTTGTTACCTGCATTATATAAGTAAAATCCATGAAAATTATTCCTCCGATTAAATTTATACGAATTCAAAAACTCTTGAATTCTTGTACAAAAGCTTGTAAACACAAGCCCATGTACAAACATTCAGACAGAAGATACTCCGCAGGCAACAGCATACCTGCGGAGCAGAATTTCTGTAATTGTAAGTTTTATTTAATGGTTACATCCTTGCCAAACCATTCTTCGGAAATCTTTGTAAGGGTTCCGTCTGCTGCCAGCTTGTCGTATTCAGCCATAACAGCATCGTGCAGTTTGGTGTTGCCTTTTTTGAATGCGATAGCGTATTCTTCAGGCTGCATGGAATCTTCAAGAACTTTATATGCTTCAGGTTCTTTTGCTGCGTAGTAGTTTGCAACTACTTCGTCAAGAACAACCGCATCACAGCCGCCGATTTTCAAATCGAGCAGTGCAGAAACATTGTTGTCGTATTCAAGCTTTTCGGCAATTTCAGCACTTACAGGGTCTTTCATAAGGGCTTCATCAGCGGAAGAGCCCATCTGAACAGCTACTCGTTTACCTGCAAGGTCTGCAACTGCAGCAATGTCGGAGTCAGCAGCAACACATACTACCTGATTGTTGTTAAGGTATGCTTTGGAAAGCAGCATGGATTCTTTGCGTTCCGGTGTTACTGTCAAAGCATTCCAGATAACATCGATGTTGCCTGTTTCAAGTTCCATTTCTTTGGTATCCCAGTTAATTGGCTGCAAAACAAGCTCCAGACCCAAATTATCACAAACTGCGCGAGCAATGTCGATGTCAAAGCCTACGATTTCATTTTCTTCATTGCGGAAGCCCATTGGTGGGAAAGAATCATCCAAGCCAAGAACAAAAACGCCTTCCTTGTTTGTGCCGTATGTAGTTTCAACAACTTCTGCTGCAGGTGCTTCCGGTTCTGCCTGTTCAGCTTGTTTGCCGCCGCAAGCTGTTAAGCTAAGTCCTGCCAAAACTGCTGCAAGCAGAAGTGATGTAATCTTTTTCATATTTATTCCTCCATAAACACTTGATTTTATTAGGCTGATACGCCTTCAGGTAATGTACACATTATATACTTTATCACACTAAAACACTACCATGATATTAGTCTAAAAATCCGCATTTTGAGTAAATATATTAAAATATCTTTCGTTTTCTAAGATTTACTTTGTTTTTCTTCTGTTTTCTTCATCTTTAAAAACATATGTTATTTTGTGAAAAGACAGTTTTCGTAAATATGCGAAAACTGTCTTTTCATTTTTAATTATTATCAGAAAAATGTTATCTGACTTGTATCGGGAAGGTCGCCCAATGCTCCCATTCGCTTTAATGTTTCAACTACTGTCTTGGATACACCTGCACGGCTGACAAGTTCATCGGATGCAATAAAACCGCCTTGCTGTGCCGCTTCGTATATACCAAATGCAGCAGACTCCCCAACACCCTTTATTGAACCGAAAGGCAGTCTTAGCTTTCCGTCTTCGGGTACATAACGCACAGCATGTGATTTGTACAAATCCACTGGTAAAAAGTCAAGTCCGCGAAGCATCATTTCCAAGGCAATATGAAGTGTGTCGTAGGTTTTCTTTTCCTTATCGCTAAGTTCATTCCAACGCTGAGACATTTCTTTCATCTTCTGTTT
>JAFYSU010000047.1 GCA_017559185.1 Oscillospiraceae bacterium | reverse complement strand
ATCTTTTACAACGGGATATTACTGTAAAAATTAATATCCCGTACCATTTAGTAACTATTTTATTATATATTTAGTACCCCTACCCCTGCCTTCAACAACTATGACACCCTTTTGCACCATATCTTTTAATAACTGTGTTGTCTTTGACTTGCCAAAAGGTGCATGCGGTGCAATTTCGCTGATTGATTTCAGCATTGTCTTGCTTAGGATTTTATATATCATTCTTTCATCTTCGGTTAGGTTCAGGTTATTTTCGAAAATAGGAAGTACAATCGTTATTGTATTTTCCGACACTTCAAATTCCGGTTGTTTTAAGCCTTCTTCGTAGAGTTGTTTTATTCTCGTAATCCCCGTTCCAAATATTTCAACGAACCCTAATCTGTAAAATACATTTGCAATGTTCCGATTTCTTAAAACAGAAATTCTGCCGGCTAAATATTCTTGTTCTGTTATTCCAGATGGTAAGCCTCCCGGAGAAACAACCTCAATCCTATCATCAAACATCAAAACTCGAATTTGAGATTCTACATCCCATACTCTATGAATCAAAGCATTTGCGATTGCTTCTCGGAATGCAGCTTCAGGTATTTTTTCTACTTTTTTTCTATCCGCACCCTGTATTACTTCATATTGATAATAATCCCTAAATACATCTATAGCTTTCTCATACGCAGTTAACACCGATATATTTTCAAATGTTGACCTCTTTTGAATAATGCTGATATTCTCACCAAATTTAACTATGTCAATTCCGGGAAAATGATTTTTGTCAGCCAACAAGCCTGCCGCATTACTATATCCATTTGCATTATCGTATAAGTGCAATGTTTTTAATGTATCTTGGTTAAATGATTCAATTTGGATGCTTTCTTTTAACTTGCGATGCAAAACTTCAAAAGACAATTCCTGCTCTTTACATGGCAATTCTTCAAATCTAATATTTTTTCCTTCCAGAACAAGTCTTGAAAACTCCAGAGTATCTACTTCTATCGTTGCAGTATCGTTTCGCTTATATGCTTTTGATTTATATAAATATGGCTTTTGAAGACCACTTTTTACTGTAAGTTTTATTGTTTGCTCATTATTTTGTATTTCAAGAGTATAAACAGGCTGCGGAGAAATGCTGTCATTAATTTTATTTTCAATATCCAAGCAAGACTGCTCTATATCTGACAAGCCTTTGATATCTCCATTATCATCAACGCCAAAAAGTATTATTCCACCATCGTAATTCGAAAAGGCACTTACTGTTTTTAAAAATGTATTTGTAATAGTTTCTTTGAACTCAAGCGTCCTTGTTTCACGCATACTACCCTACTCCTTTTCAATCGTATTGTTTATATTATACGCAAAAACGCGCAAAAAAACAATCGTAAATTTTTACGATTGTTTTTTTAATTGATTTTAATTGTAAAAATGTTATTAAATATCCTCCAGGATAAACTTATCTTCTTCAACACTAATTTTAGAGATCCATCCCACTATTTCGTTACCTTGCTCGTCAACATATCTAACCTTAACCCATCTAGGAATCTTATCAATAATTTCTAGTGAAGTATCATATGGCAACAATACAACTTTTTTAGCACGAGAGTTTGGTTCTTCTCTTATAAATGAACATTCTCTTTTTGTGTAGCATAACTTCGGAGCTATCTCACTTACCTCTTGAATATAATTAACTACATTGCAATAAAAAACTATTTTATCGGGTATCTCTGGAATTACCAACAATATATTTACAAACATTATTATTAACCAATACTTTTTACTCCATTCTTCTAATTTTTTCTTCAGCGATTTATCGACATTTATTATCTCTTCAAGTTGACAATTAACCTCTTCTCCTATATCTTCGAGTGCATACTCAACACCATCATAAACAAGTACATCCTGCCACACTTCAACCTGATTCCAATCAAACTCTTTTAATTCTTCTAAAAAGTTGTCATCTAAGTGCTCCCATTGCTGTGAAACACATTTTATCTGCTCTGTCACTAAAGGGTTTTGACACAATTTTATAACTTTAGATAGTTTATCAACCTCATCAAAACTTTTAGTTATAGCGGATAGTGCAGACTTATCAAGTTCCCATGATTTCAATAATATATCATTGTTAATCACTGATTTAGGTAGTATATTTTCCATTTGCATTATGCTATTTATTCCACTAATGGCTGCTGTTAAACTTTCATTGCGAATATTAAACTGCGACATTGTATTATTGCACATTAATGTTTTGGGTAAAATACCTTCCATTCGCTTTATACTATCTACCCCGCTAATGGCTGCCGTTATACTTTAGTTATGAATTTTGATTTGAGATAATATGTCATTGCACATTAATGCTTTAGGTAAATTACTCTCCATTTGCCTTATGCTGTCTAACCCGATAATAGCTGCTGTTAAACTTTCGTTGCGAATATTAAACTGCGACATTATATCGTTATACATCGGTGGTTTAGGTAAAATAGCTTCCATTTGCCTTATGCTGTCTAACCCGCTAATGGCTGCTGTTAAACTTTCGTTGCGAATATTAAGCTGCGACATTATATCGTTGCATATTAATGTTTTTGGCAAGAAGCCTTCCATCCTCTTTATACTGTCTAACCCGCTAATGGCTGCTTTAAAACCTTCATTATAAACATTATATTGCGATAGTATGTCGTTATTTACCGCTGAAACTTGAGCTGCTATTTCCGCTAACCTTTCCAAAACAGGATCATTTTTATGAAATGCGTCAAACCATTCATTACTTTTTTTCATTTCAGTCCCTCTCTGCCTCAGTTATTATGTCATTATGTATTATCAAGCATATTATTACAGCAGTTAAAGAAAATTTAAACTATAATTTTACTCTCATTAATTAATATTTGTATTAATCATACCTTAATAATAATTAGGTAATCAAGACAACAAATATAAATTTATAGTTATCCCGCAAACTCCCCAATTTCAAATATATATTATCTCCATAATAGAACCTGATACGATTCGGAATGGAGGATAAATATGTGTAACGAAAATGTTCCTGTACCAACAGAACCCACTCTCCCTTGCTCAGTCTGTGGTGAAGAAATCGCTGCTGTAAATTTAGTCGAATTCAATGATACACAGTTATGCCATCGCTGTTATCGAAATGAAACTGTTATTTGCAGTAATTGTGGAGCAAGAATATGGCACGATGATAACCACGGTGATGAAACTATAATTCTTTGCTCAAGGTGCCGCTACAACAATTACAACTACTGCTGTCATTGCGACAGACTTTTCCGAAATAGTGAAATACTCTATGATGAGGAAGATGAACCATATTGTTATTCATGTTATGACCGCTATGCATCAACCGGCAATATTTATGAATACAGCTACAAACCCAGTCCCATATTTTACGGTAATGGAAACAGATTTTTCGGGGTCGAGCTTGATGATAGATAGAGGTGGTAAAATAGATGCTAATGCAGAGAAACTGTATGATATTGCAAATGTTAACGCTGAACACATTTACATTAAAAGTGATGGAAGTTTAAATGACGGTTTTGAAATTGTTACTCATCCAATGACATTGGATTTCCACAAGGAGCATATGCCATGGAAAGCCATCACACAAAAAGCTCTCGATATGGGATATTACAGCCACAACACTAACAACTTGCATCCGAACAAGGGTATCCACCGGAATATATCGACATCCTAATTGAGAACGGTTATACAATGGAGGAAATTGAAATGTTTATTTATGAAGAAATGTATGAAATGAGTATGTGTTTTTGATTTCATTAAAGAGCTGATTATTTTAACTGTACGCACAATTGCAGATATTTTGCTTGAGGAGTATAAAAAGGAATAACAGCTTAAACGGTTGGAGCGCATCGAGAATAATAGTGATATTTTGGAAAACATCAAGTACATCGTTGAGCTTATTCATCAGATGACACCGTAGCGGACACAAAAACCAAAAACTCCGATAGAGCTATTAACGCACTATCGGAGTAATTTTTATATTATACCAAAACGATTTTTATACCTGCTAAAAATTACTTTTTGTTGTTATAAATTAATTGTTTATATGAATTGACAGCAAATTCAAAAGAAAATCGTTGGTATTTATATGGTCCTTTGACTATACCCAGTTATTTTTAATTTCTTCCTTGCTACGCTATGGCATTTGCATTTACTTGCTCGATAGTTTTACGAATACCTGCCCAAAGGCTTAAATCGGTAAAGAGTTCAACAACACTTCCTTTATCGGTAAACGGGGAATCCTGCAGTACCGACAAATCTTTCATCAAACCATTGTGTACAATATACTCAACTATTTGATTTACAAAATAAATTTGACGACTGTTCAGGCGTGTTTCATCCAAGTATTCGGAAAATGCTGTTTTAGCAGCATTCATATCCAAGCCTACAATTTCGCGTACAAATTCACCAAGAGGTTTAGAACCGATTTCTGCTTCATAATCTTCCCTTGTGCCGACTTCACTCCACAAAATCTTTTCCAGAGCAAGTATATCGGTGCGTGTAAGAGGAATATTACTTTTCAATTTTGCAATAACCGCATCATTTTGATGCTGACGAACATAAAACTCTGCTTTTGCTTTGTAATTTTGCAAATCATCGTTTTCCAGTTCGGACTCTTTCCAGTCAATTAAAAGTATTTCATCATCAAAATTAGTGTTGTAAGTAGCGTTATCCACCGGAATATACTTGATTAAATCACGCAGGGATTTACGAATATGCTCAAATTCGTTTATACCCGCATTGTTCAAATAATCAGTATGCAAAATTTTGTCGATAAGTTCTGACTGTGCTTTAACTTCCGGTATGGTACTTACTCCTGCAATACCTTTCACCTTTTTGATAAGGTCGGTTCTTGCACGGGTATACTTTTTACCTATAAGATATGCCAATTCCACACCATACAGCAAAGCATCGAAACGAACAGCTTTGTAGTCATCTTCATCTGGTGTGATGAGTGGTGCAAGTTCTTCTTTCATATTCAAGGTATCTTCATATGTAAGAGCTGTGTAATTTTCATGGTTAGAATACAGTTCTACATACTTCAAATGCTGACGAACTGCAAAGTTTTCTTTATTAAGCTCCCTTACTTTGCATACCACATCTTCAACAAGTTTACTGCGAAAAGCTGTGAGTTCATCGGTTTGGTACTCAGCATCCTGCAGTTTATGTGCAATTTGAGCTTTCAAGCCAAAAATTGCCCCTTGCAGTGAAATGGTATTTGGAGTTGGCTTACCATCTTTGTGAATACGGAAAAATTCAAAGTTTCCACAGAAATCAAAAATGTAGAATTTATCCTTGTTTGCACCGTCAATCAAACCGTCACAACAGCGAGTGCCTCGACCTATCATCTGCCAGAATTTTGCTTTACTCATAACCTTTTTGAAGAATACAAGGTTAAGTACCTCTGGTACATCTATACCTGTGTCGAGCATATCAACGGAAATTGCTATCTGCGGAAGTTTTTTAGGGTCGGAAAATTCATCAATCGCACTTTGTACATAGCTTGTGTAGTTATCAATAACCTTGGCATGACCAACCAAATGCGGATATTCCTTGTTAAACACACGAAAAATCTCTTCTGCGTGGCGGTGGTTTTTTGCAAAGATTATAGTTTTACCCAAGGTTTCACCGTAATTTATACGCAAGCCGTGTGTCATTAAAATGTGAAGAACTTCCTTTATGGTATCTTCATTGAAAACCCACTCATTCAAAGCTGACGAATTAATAGTATCGGGCAGTTCCCCGTTTTCATCTATGAATTTGTTTTCATAGTCTGCTTTTTCTTCGTCGGTAAGTTCATCGTAGTTTATACCCTGCTCCATAAATTTCAGCTTGGTTTCAATACTCATGAAATCTACAAGGAAATCATCGGCAACGGCTTGTGCCAATTCATAGCCATAGGTAGGAACACCGTTTTCAAGCTCAAATATTTCGTAGGTATTTTTGTCGATATCGGATTTTGGTGTAGCGGTAAGACCTACCAACGGAGCATCAAAGTAGTTGAATATTTCCTTGTATTTGTTGTAGATGGAACGGTGTGCTTCGTCACAGATGAGCAAATCAAAATGACCGCAGGTGAAAAGCTTGCCGTTTTCATCTTTAACGGAGTCGATGCAGTTCATCATTGTTTGGTAGGTGGAAAATACACAGTGTGCGGTATAGTTGTCCTTTTCTTCGCACAGGTTAGTAACCGATAAATTGGGCATCAGGTTCACAAAGCTGCGCTTTGCCTGTGTTACCAGCGAGTTACGGTCGGCAAGGAAAAGGATATTTTTAACCCAGCCATGGTCAAGCAAGACTTTGCATAATGAAATTACGGTTCTTGTTTTACCCGAACCTGTTGCCATTATGAGCAAAGCCTTGCGGCGGTTACGCTGAAATGCATCACACACAGCTTTAACCGCACCCTCTTGGTAGTATCTGCCTGCAATTTTCTTGTCTACTGTTACATGCGCAAGACTTGTCCGCATGGTGCGCAGGTTAAACATCTTTTCCAAATCACGCTTGGAGTAGATAGTTGCAACCTTGCGTTCGGGATAAGCACCGTCAATAATGCGGGTTTCAAAGCCGTTTGTAAGGAATATTACAGGACGGCGACCGTATTTTTTCTCCAAGATGTCAGCGTAAAGCTCTGCCTGATGGCGACCTTTAACAACATCGGCACAGGTGCGTTTTGCTTCGACAACAGCAAGCGCGCGACCGTCGTCACCGTACAGCACATAGTCGGCAAAGCCAACCTCGCTTTTGTTTGGCATACCGGGCAGCTCAACCTCGTTAAGCCAGTCTTTGCCCTCGGTCCAGCCTGCGTCCATAAGCATTGCATCAATGTAAATTTTGCGTGTTGTGTATTCGGAAATATCCAGCGGCTTTGGCACATAGGTTTGCTGCTGTTCGGTACGGCGTGCGGTAAGCTCGGCACGCAGGGCAGCATTTTCCGCAATAAGCTGTTCAAGCTTAATTTCGGTTTCCTTGTCCACAACCTGTACAACCGGTGGCTGTTTGTTGAGCAGTTCGGGGTCAAACTTGGTTTCGGTGTAGTTATCACCGTAGCAGTAAGCAACAAAGTCAAGGAATATGTACAGGTTTTCAAGACAAAGTGCCGCTTGTTCGGTGCTGATTTTCCTGTGCTCGTGTGCGGAGTTGTTGCCAAGAACACGAATAAGCTTCATGCGCTGCCAAATGTCGTTACCAACAATATCACGAAAATCTTCATTATCCATAAGGCTTTTAAGGTTTTCCTGATAAGGCATGGAAAGCGAACCGTCAACCGAATACATCCATTTAACGGCAAATTCCATGGCACGGCGGCAGTTAAGCACACTTGTTGCAGCGTCGATGTGCAGTACCCTTTCGGCAGCAACCGCAGCGGACGAAAATGTATTAAATTGTGGGTTGGTTGTTAGAAAGTCGAAGTTGGTTTGCATAAAACAACATTACCTTTCCTTTTAATCATTTGTATTTAGTACAACTTTCGACAGCAATGAAGACAAATCATCTGCATTTTGCGAATGATATGCAATTACAGTTCTATTTAAACTTGAAAGAATTTTATTACAGTAATCTCCTGTATAAGTTATTAAATCTTCCACATCTTTTAATTTAACAGGAAAATCCTTTTTTAATTTTTCCTCATCAAGAAAATACTCCCTATCATTATGTGCAATATATTTGTTTCTTCTTGCTTTCAACGCTTTTATTGTTTCCTCGTGGAATACTTTTCCCTTAGTAAATGTTTCTATCATATCTGAAACATTTACTTTATGTACTACTCTTTTAATCTCTATTTCACTATCTCCTACATATGTTGGTGTACAATCAATCTCTGACGGGAAAAGATGCTGATTTGCTTTTATTATATTATTTAGTTTTTCAATCGTTCGTTCTTCCCCAGACCCACTATACAATTTTGCCAACTCCATACACATACTTCTTTCCAAAGACAGCAAACAAATAGTGAAAAAACCAGATGATTGGTTAATTACTGCATTATGATTCAACACAGCAGACCAAATACTCTTAGCCGAAATAAGACAATCATTTGCAAAGCGAATTCGTCTCAAATAAGTTTCCAATAATTCAATCAATTCTTCTTTAGTCATAAATTCTCCTTTTTAAGCAAAATATTGCTGCATTAAGGCTTTTTTTAGTGTTTCAAGTTTTTCAAGGCTTTGCTGTATTGCCAATTTTGATTTGTCGGTCTGTTTGACAAACGATGCAAATACTTCCTGTTCAGTCAACGGCACATCAATGATAGGCTCATTATGAAACTTATTGCGGTTAAGAGTTGGAACTCCAGTCCCCTCTGTAAAGCGAGATAAGTCATACATTTGGAGTAGGTTCGCTAAATAAATAATATTATTTCCGTGCGTATCAACAGAAAATAACGAAGTATTTAGTGGCCAGTAATCCCCTTCGGTATAATACACCTTGCCAATTGTACCAGAACGTCCCGTAATAACGCCCCCACCTTGTACTTTTGCGACATTATGACGGTCAAGAGCACCATTTGAGCCATAGACAGGTATATCTCCATCTTGCCGTCTTTCTTGTACAGGCAAATCAAACCCTCTTTGCATCTTAACAACATTGATAAAATCAGTTGTCGGTCGGTTCTGTGTGTTCCGAATTGGGTCACCAAAGAGTTCGACAAATCGTGCTTTGACAAGCTCGTCCAACTTTGCAAGTTGTTGCTCTCTCTGAACGAGCAAACCACATACTTTATCTAAAGCCTTAACAATATCTTTTTGCTTTTGTTCTTCTGGTAAGTTTATACTCACCTCTTTAAGCCATTTATAATGTCTATTATAACCTGTATCGGGAATATCCGCATTTAATAATGCATAATACAGATACTTATAGTTTGGATTGGAAATTTTAGCTTTCAGCAACTTGACACCATCTGCACCTAAATAACAAGGTGTGTCAATATATTTTATAACTCTTGTATGGTCACCAAAAACTATAGCTGGAATATCAGTAAATACTCCATCATCATCGTCAGTATATCCTGCAATACTATTTTGCCCTTGGTCTATAATGGCGTATTTACCATCATCTTTATATTCTCTTGTCTGTAATTTTCGCCCTCTTTTGGTGACATCTTCAAAGATTTCTGTAAACCTTACTCTCATAACATCTCCTCCAGTTCTGCCAAACCTTTGGTGATTTCCATTTCCAATTCATTAAGCTCTGCCATAATCTCCTGTGTGGATGGGTATTCAACAGGCTTGTACTCGATTTTTTTGTACTTGTTAATGGAAAGGTCGTAGCCGTTTTCCACAATTTCTTCCTTTGGTACAAAGAAGGATTTTGCTGTTCTTGGGTTTTCGTGTTCGTTATACACCTCATCCGAACAGCTTTCGCTGTCCACCTTCCCCTCAAGGGGAAGGCTCTGAATGGAGTGGAAACGGGCGATAATGTCGGGAATGTCGTTTTCGGTTGTTGGTGTGCGTTTGTCGTCAAGGGTAAAGCCGTCCGCCTGCATATCATAGAACCAAACCTTGTCGGTACCGCCATGACCTGTTTTTGTGAAAATCAAAATACCTGTGGAAACACCTGCATACGGTTTAAACACACCGCTTGGCATGGAAATTACTGCTTCAAGGCGGTTGCCGTCAACCAATTCCTTGCGAATGGCTTTGTGCGCAGTGGACGAACCAAACAGTACACCATCGGGAACAATAACAGCACCCCTGCCGCCAACTTTAAGCATACGCAGGAACAGTGCAAGGAACAGCAGTTCGGTCTTTTTGGTTTTGCACACTTTAAGCAAATCGGCGGAAACGGTGTCGGCATCCAAGCTGCCTTTAAACGGTGGGTTTGCAAGGATAAGGGAATATTTTTCCTTATCGGGGTTTTGGTCGCTAAGGCTGTCGCGGTATTCAATACATGGGTTGTCCACCCCGTGGGTCATCATGTTCATCGCACCAATACGCAGCATGGTACGGTCCATGTCATAACCGTGGAACATGCTGTTCATGTAGTGCTCTTTGTTTTGTTTCTCAAAAAAGATTTCTTCCTTGTGGTTTTCTTTTAGGTATTCACCAGCCGCAACAAGAAAACCAGATGTACCGCAAGCAGGGTCACAAATGGTATCGGTCGCTTTTGGCTGCATAAGCTCTACCATCATTTTAATAATATGGCGTGGTGTGCGGAACTGTCCGTTAAGTCCCGACTGGCTTATTTTTGAAAGCAGGTATTCGTACACATCCCCACGAATGTCGCTTTCCTGTATTTGTGCCATTTGAGCATAGATGTCATCAAGGCAGTCCACCACCTTACTAAGCAGCAATGGTGTTGGCAGCTTGAATATAGCATCACTCATATATTTGGAATATGCACTGTTTTTGTCCCCATGAAGATTTTTTATAAAAGGAAACACCTGCTCCTGCATGACGGAGTACATTTTTTCCGCAGGAAAATCATGAAAAACAGACCATTTCAACTGGTTTCCCGCAACGGTACGTTCCCCAATTTGTACTTCATCAGCAAATATGCTTTTATGTGGAAGTCCAAGCATTTCGCTTTCTTTTGCTCGGCGATTGTCGGCATCGTCCATGTCACGAATAAACATTAAATATGTAATTTGCTCGATAACATCCAATGGATTTACAAGACCGCCTGCCGCAAAAATATCCCACAAGCTGTCTATTCTGTTTTTAAGTTCACCCGTAATCATTTTGTACTGCTCCTTTTAAATACATTTTTATATATTTAAGATAGTTTTTTTACAAATGTTGCTTTTATTATACTACACATTACTACAAGGGGCAAACCGAACAAAAACTATGCTGCACCTTTTGCCGTTATTACTCTTATACCTTTTACACTTATAATTTTATTATCTTACCTGTCCCTTATTCCGTACCGAAAACAAAAAATGCCCTGCTTAAAGCAGAGCATTTTCAAGTAATTTTAAGCTTTTTTCACCGCAAAAAAGTGTTGTCACGTGCGGAACAGAGCATCAAAAACCCTTTAGTTATGCGGTTTTTGGAGCTTTTTTAATTATTCCCACTCTATTGTTGCTGGTGGTTTAGATGTAATATCGTAAACAATGCGGTTGATGTGACCCACTTCGTTTACAATACGAACGCTTACTTTATCAAGGATTTCGTATGGAATTCTTGCCCAGTCAGCGGTCATAAAGTCGGTTGTGGTAACACCACGGAGTGCCAAGGTGTAGTCGTAAGTACGACCATCGCCCATAACGCCTACCGAACGCATATTTGTAAGTACAGCAAAGTACTGGTGAACATCTTTGTCGTAACCGTATTTAGCAATTTCTTCACGGAAAATGTAGTCGGCATCACGCAGAATGTCGAGTTTATCTTTTGTAACTTCGCCAAGAACACGAATGCAAAGACCAGGACCTGGGAATGGCTGACGGCTTACCAAGTATTCAGGCAAACCAAGTTCACGACCAAGCGCACGAACTTCGTCTTTAAACAGCTGGCGCAGTGGTTCGATGATTTCTTTAAAGTCAACATAATCAGGCAGACCGCCTACATTGTGGTGGCTCTTGATAACTGCAGCATCACCTACACCGGACTCAATAACGTCAGGATAGATTGTACCCTGTACAAGATAATCAACAGAGCCGATTTTCTTGCCTTCTTCTTCAAACACACGAATGAATTCTTCACCAACAATCTTGCGTTTGCGTTCAGGGTCGGTAACGCCTGCCAATTTATCAAGGAAGCGTTTTTCAGCATCAACCTTGATGAATTTGAAAGGTTCGTCGGCAAATGCGCGTTCAATTTCATCACTTTCGTTTTTACGCATAAGACCATGGTCAACATAAATGCAGGTGAGCTGGTCGCCTACAGCTTTGGAAACCAATGCAGCAGCAACGGAGCTGTCTACCCCACCGGAAAGTGCGAGCAATACTTTGCCGTCACCTACTTTTTCACGAATGCTTGCAATAGCAGTTTTAGCGTAGTCACCCATAGTCCAGTCACCGGTTGCACCGCAAACTTCGTAAAGGAAGTTGCGCAGCATTTTAACACCGTTTACAGTGTGGTTAACTTCCGGATGGAACTGGATACCGAACAGTCTGCGTTCTTTGTTTTCCATTGCAGCAACAGGACAATCCTGTGTATGAGCAACGCTTACAAAGCCTTCAGGCAGTTTTTCAACATAGTCATTGTGGCTCATCCAAGTAATGCTTTTTGCAGGAAGACCTTTGAAAAGCTGTGTGGAGTTGTTGAACAGAGTTTCGGTTTTACCGAATTCTCTTGCAGGAGCACTTGAAACAACACCGCCCAATGTGTGTGCCATAAGCTGACAGCCGTAGCACAACCCAAGCACAGGAACACCCAAATCAAAAATTGCAGGGTCAACCTTTGGAGAATTTTCTTCGTATACGCTGTTTGGACCACCGGTAAAAATAATGCCGATAGGATTCATTTCGCGAATTTTTTCGATAGGAGTTTTGTAAGGGTGTACCTCACAGTATACATCGCATTCACGAACTCGACGAGCTATAAGCTGATTATACTGGCCGCCGAAATCCAGCACCAAAACAAATTGATGTGCCATTGTTACCTCCTAAAAAATCTATAATTTAATTTAATCTGACTATGATATTTCAGCACAACTCAAGTGTGCATTTTACTACCTTTTATTGTGCCATTATTTCACCTAAAATTCAAGATGTATTGTCGTTTTTTTATCCAGCAAGAATACCTTTAATTTTTACGCATGATAAATAATGTATATAAAAAGGTACGAAGACACCAAGTTCCCCGTACCTTTTCTTTAATTAAAGAATACAGTATTTTTTCATGTATTCATCCATTGCAGCCAAATGCTCTTCGTTGCCGGGCTGTTCTTTAAGATATTCACGAATATCCGCAACGGTAACAAGCGCATGAACTTCAATGCCGAAATCCTTTTTAACTTCAAGCACTGCTGTTGTGGTTGGGTCCTGACCGATTTCACAACGGTTTACGGAAATAAACATATCGGTAACCTTAACATCCGCAGCAGCTTTAAGTGCAGGAATTGTTTCGCGAATAGCTGTTCCTGCAGTAATTACATCTTCTACAATAATTACCTTGTCACCGTCTTTTGGCTGATAACCCACAAGGTTACCGCCTTCACCATGGTCTTTAGCTTCTTTACGGTTAAAGAAAAACGGTTTGTCAATGTCGTGTACTCTTGCGAGCGCACCCGCTGCAGAGGTTACCAGCGGAATACCTTTGTACGCAGGACCAAACAGTGCATCAAAATTGTCACCGCAGGTATCTTTTATAAACTGTGCATAAAACTCGCCAAGCTTTGCACTTTGTGCCCCTGTGCGGTAGTTCCCTGTATTTACAAAATATGGGGAAAGTCGTCCGCTTTTGGTTTTAAATTGTCCAAAACGCAGAACATCGGAAGCCAGCATAAATTCAATAAACTCTCTTTTAAGCGGTGTAAGCATTGCAGTTTCCTCCTGTTGTTTTTATAAATTTCGTCATCGCACAACCGAACCGTAGCGTTCCGCCAGCCGATACAATCTTTGTTCGTCCAAAGCCGAGCGTGAGTCAATAAACGCACGGCCGTTGTACATTCTGAGTGCTGCTTCAAGTGCCTGTTCATCGTCCGAAAGGAACGCCACAGGCATTCGCAGCATATGTGCATTTTCTGCAAACATTTCGGCATCATCAATGCTGTCTATAAGTATACACGCCACATCAACACCGCTGTGTTCAAGCTCCAGCAGCTCGTCGCTCATGTCGTTGCGGCAGTGTATTCCGTCGGACATTTCAAACATCTCGTCCAAGAAATATGCCTCGGTATCACAGCACATTAAAATAGTATCATTATCACGCTCAGGTGATACCTGTGAGAAATCGTAACTGTCCATCAGCTTTTTCATAGCTTCAATATGCTTGTATGTACTGTGACAGCAGCCGCCTATTATTTGTACTCCCAAATCCATAAGCGGTTTTATTTGGGCTGCCATTTCCTCAGGCTCAAGATAATTTGTTCCCATTCCTGCATTCGGCTTGGCTATAAGCGGAATACGGGCATACGGAATCATCTCTTCCAAAAACGGCTTCATCCCCGCAGGTCCATTGCAGCAGGAAAGCCCAAAAGCACATGCCCCAAGGCTTTGAGCCGCTATCAGGCAAGCAAGTGCATCACTGCCTGCCATAGTATCGCCATCGGTATCAATGGATACTGTCACCATTACGGGAAGTCCCGTTTGCCTACATCCCAAAATAGCTGCACGGCACTGTGCCATACTTGTAAGTGAATCGCACACAAGCAGGTCTACTCCGCCCTCTTTAAGGGCAAATGCCTGTTCGGCGTAAACATCCACTATTTCAGCAAAGGTCATGTCGCCAAACGGCTGCGCTTCGTGGTTTATGGACGACAAGCAGCCAGCAGCAAGCTTTGACCCCGCTACCGCTTTTGTAAGCTGTGCAAGCTCTTTATTAAATCTTACCAGCTTATCCTCCAAACCGTATTCTGCCAATTTTTCACGATTGGTGTTATAGGTTGGAGTGTACAAAAGCTCGCTTCCTGCATTTATAAATTCTTCATGCAGGCGGACAACGCAGTCTTGATTGTCCAGCATCCATTCTTCGGGGCAGGTATCTATTGGCATACCCATTTCTATAAGGTTGGTTGCCGTTGCTCCGTCAAGGAGCAACGGTAAAGGTAAAGGATCAGTCATTTTAAAAAAGCCTTTCTGCGTCTAAACTGTCTGTTTGTTCTTATTAAGAACACTCTGCCTCAGCTGTGATTACATGGACACAGGTGCGGAGATTTTAAGCAGTGTGAGCGCATTTTTCAATGTGGTTCTTGCTGCAAGTGCAAGATTAAGTCTTGCCTGCATGAGTGCTTCGTTGTCACCTTTTATGCGGCAAGCATCGTAAAATTTGTGGAAAAGAGTAGCTACATCGGTAGTGTAGCGGGTAAGGCGAGCAGGGTCATAGCTTTTTGCTGCCTGAATAATTTCGTTAGGGAATGCAGCTAAACGGCGAATGAGTTCGCGTTCTTCAGCTGCTGTGAGCAGTGCCAGTTCTTCGGCTGTGCAGCTGCGTGGGGAAATACCTTCTGCCGCAAGATTTTTTTCAATAGAGCAAATTCTTGCATGTGCATACTGAACATAGTAAACAGGGTTCTGGCGAGTCTGTTCAACTGCAAGGTCAAGGTCAAAATCCAATGTGGAATTTGGTTCACGCATATTAAAGAAGAAACGAGCAGCATCAATCGGAATTTCTTCAAGCAGGTCGGTAAGAGTAATTGCTTTACCGCTGCGTTTGCTCATTTTGCATGGCTGACCGTCACGCAGCAGGCGAACCAACTGCATAAGAACGATGTCCAGCTTGTCACCATCCAGACCAACAGCATCCATAGCACCTTTAATACGAGCAACATGGCCGTGGTGGTCAGCACCCCATACATTTATTACACGGTTAAAGCCGCGTACTGCAAATTTGTTGTAGTGGTATGCAATATCTGCTGCAAAGTAGGTTGGGAAACCGTTTGCACGAACGAGAACATCGTCTTTAAGTTCGGCTTCTTCCTTTTCGGTAAGCGGTTTGCCGCTTTTTTCGGCAAGGCGTTTCATCATTTCGGTGTTTTTATACCAAACAGCACCGTCTTTTTCATATGCCAGACCGCGTTCTTTAAGCAGTTCCACGGTTTTCATTACCGAACCGTCTTCATGCAGAACACTTTCGTGGAACCATGTGTCATATTCAATTTTATATTTGCCCAAGTCGCGTCTGAGAGCTGCAATGTTCAAAGGCAGTGCGTAATCAATAAGTGCCTGTTTGCGTTCTTCGTGAGATTTACCCACAAAGCTGTCACCATGAATATCAGCAAAAGCTTTTGCATGTTCTTTGATGTCTTCACCCTGATAGCCTTCTTCAATCATTGGATGATTTTCATCAAAAATTTGGAGATAACGCGCTTCAAGGGAAAGGCCGAATTTTTCTATCTGATTGCCTGCATCGTTGATGTAAAACTCACGCTCAACAGTATGACCGCTCCATTCCAGTGCGGAAGCCAAGCCATCACCAATAGCACCGCCACGGGCATTACCCATGTGCATTGGGCCTGTTGGGTTTGCGGAAACAAATTCCACCATAACCTTTTCGCCTTTACCGTAGTCGCTGCGGCCGTAGTTTTCACCGTCTGCCAGAATACCCTGTACAGCCTGTGTGAACCAATCAGCTTTGAGTGTAAAGTTGATAAATCCCGGACCTGCTGTTTCGGCTTTAGCTATCCATTTTGCATTGTCAATGTCGAAGCATTCCATAAGTGCAGCTGCAATTTTTGCAGGTGCTTGACGAAATGCACGAGCCGAAACCATTGCAGCGTTGGTTGCAAAGTCACCGTGTGTTGTGTCGGCAGGGATTTCAACAACAAATGCAGGGATTTCGCCCTGTGGAAGTTTGCCCTGCTCCATAGCTTTGTTAAATGCGTTTTCAACCAAAGTTTTTACCTCGGAAACCGCGTTTTGAACAAGATTAGAACAATTCATTTTTAAACTCTTTCCTTTCACAAATCCTTAATTTATTTGCGTCATATTTCTTAAATCTCGTTTTTGAGATGTAATGTTCCTTTAATTAGTGTACCTGCACGGTAACCGAGTTGTGGCTTGCAAGGCTTGTGTTTACATCAAGCGAATATGCAAAGGATACTTCCCCGCCGTCTTCGGTTAATTTAAGTTGTGTACCGCTTCCCATAACACCCAGCATTATGTCACCGTAGCCTGTACCGTAAAGGCACTGGTGACGAACACCCGGTTCTACCACCAACTGAGTTCTTGCAGTTTTACCGAAACGGGTAATAGTGACCTTTCCTACCGGTTCAATTTTAAGGGTAGTGGTACAGCCTTCGTAACCTGTTGCTTCGGTTTCTTCATATGCAAGATACCAAACATCGCCTTTTTTATAAAATTTTCCTGCGGTTGTAAGTTCTATTGTTTCGGTATCGCCGTCGATATCCTGCACATCTGTAATAGTTATAACTACTTCTTTTTTCATTTTTTATCCTTTCAAAAATCCTTATGCCTTGCTTTCAAGTGCATAGCCAATAACCTTGTCGAGCAGTTCGCTGTAAGGAACACCTGATGCTTCCCAAAGCTTTGGATACATACTGATGGAGGTAAATCCCGGCAGAGTGTTAAGCTCATTCAAAATAACACTGCCGTCTTCGAGTGCAAAGAAATCCACTCGGGTAAGACCTTTGCAGTCAAGTGCCTTGTATGCCTTAACGGCAAGCTCACGAAGCTTTGCTGCCATTTCCTCGGAAATTCTTGCAGGAATGTGCAGCTCGGTTGTGCCATCTATGTATTTTGCGTTGTAGTCATAAAACTCGGCAGCAGGGGTAAGCTCACCAATAACCTGTGCTGCTGCTGCATCAAAGTTGCCCAAAACGGCAGTTTCAACTTCTTTACCTACAATTGTGGTTTCAACTATAACCTTACTGTCCTCTTTAAAAGCAATTTCCAATGCGTTGCGCAGACCGCTGCGGTCTTTTGCTTTGCTTACGCCAACGGAAGAACCCGCATTTGCAGGTTTAACAAACATTGGGTAAGGAAACGCATTTTCAAGACGCTGTGCAACTGCATCGAATTCATTCATTTCATGGGTACGCACAAGCTCCCATTTTGCCATTGGAATTCCTGCATGCTCCAGTACCATGTGTGCAACTGCTTTGTCCATGCACATTGCACTCGAAAGTACACCGCAGCCAACATAAGGTATTCCCGCAAGCTCCAAAAGTCCCTGCATTGTTCCGTCTTCACCGTTTTTACCGTGCAGCACAGGGAACACAACATCTACAGGAATGGTTTTCCAACCGTCTTTTTCCAAAACCAGCAATCCTTTGGTTGTTCTGTCGGGCGAAATAACAGCAGGTGTAAGATTTTCGCAGTTTTTAAGCCAGCCGCTCTGCGGAAGCATGGCAGGGTCGCCTGTGTAACGAAGCCACTTGCCTTCTTTTGTTATTCCCACCATTACAACATCGTATTTTTCGGCAGGTATATTTTTTATTACTGAGCTTGCACTTAAAAGTGAAACATCATGTTCGCTTGAAACGCCGCCAAACAGCACGGCAACTGTAATTTTTGACATAACCCTCAAATCCTCCTTGTGCAGTTGTCCCTCATTTTCGGACAACATACCCTTACAGATAACCCAAATACAGTTTAAACTGATTTATTGTACCATATTATATAGGAAATATCAATTATATTACTTAGAAGTATACTTATATCAAACTAATGCTTCTATTTGCTTTATATTATTCTTGTAATGCTTATACTTCCTTTATAACCTTTCATAAATCGTAAATATATATTGCTTTTCCTTAATAAACGCTTGTATTACTGTATTTGATTCATTTTGTTTTCTTTCCTTGTGCTTATTAAAGCTCTTCTTAATCTTTGCTAAGGCTTAGTTTATCCCTTAAGAAGTCTTGTTTTGCTGTCTGCCCTTGCTTTTGCAAACTTTTTAGTAAAAATATGCTGAAAAAACGCTTTTAACAAAGGAAATTTACGCATTTTTACCCCCTTGACGAATTGGGGGGATATGTGGTAAAATTTAAGCACCTCTAAAAGGGTTATTTTTTTTGCCCTTCTTTTTTGAAGATTGGGCAGGAAAAACTCATTTAATGCGTGAGGCATTCAAACCTCACAAAGGACATCACTTTCGCAACAATCCCCCGGCGCTTTGCAGCAAAGCTTGCAAGGTGTTGGTTTTTTGCTGTGAAAAGCTGTTCTTAAAAGGTAAGCGTTTCCTTTACGAGGGAGGCAAAAAATTCCGTTTAATCAGGAGGTGCCGATATGAGGGTAAAAATTACTCTGGCTTGTACAGAATGCAAGCAGCGCAATTACAACACAATGAAAAACAAAAAGAACGACCCTGACAGACTTGAAATGAACAAGTACTGCAGATTCTGCAGAAAGCACACACCACACAAAGAAACCAAGTAATTTGTGAAAGGTGGAGCATTAATGGCAGAAAAAAACAACAAGGAAGAAAAGAAACCTGGGTTTCTTTCCGGTCTTAAACGTTCCGTGAGCGACCTTCGCGGTGAGCTCAAAAAAGTTGTTTGGCCAAGCAAAAGTCAGGTCATCAACAACACCGGAATAGTTTTGGCTATGGTTATTCTTTCTTCCGTCGTTATTGGCGTGTTCGACCTGGTTCTCAATACCATGAGAAACATTCTCATGGGTGTTTAATCGGGTACGGAAGGAGTTTAAACCATGTCTGAAGCTGCAAAATGGTATGTCGTTCACACCTATTCCGGCTACGAAAACAAGGTTGCAACCAACATTCAAAAAGCAGTTGATAACCGCAATCTTCACGACCTTATTCAGGAGGTTATGATACCTACCGAAACCGTTGTTGAAGTAAAAGACAACAAAGAGCGTGAAATTGAACGCAAAATTTTCCCAAGTTATGTACTTGTGAAAATGGTTATGACTGACGATTCTTGGTACGTTGTCCGCAACATTCGCGGCGTTACCGGCTTTGTTGGCCCGGGCTCCAAGCCTGTTCCGCTGACAGATGAAGAAGTCGCTGCTTTGGGTGTAACCAAAAAACAAATCGAGGTTAACTACAGCGTCGGTGATTCAGTACAGGTAATCAGCGGTCATTTGGACGGCTTTATTGGTACTGTTGAAGCTATCGACCGCGACAAGTACTCGGTTAAGGTGACTGTTTCCATGTTCGGCAGAGAAACTTCTGTTGAACTTGAACTGGATCAGGTCAAGGCATTAGATTAATCTTTTTTGAGGTAAGAAAACAATCAAGGCGACTTATCGCCGTGCGGCGAAAAAATTTCGTCGTAAAGGACAAGGCCCTTTCACCTGAGCTTTTCGAAAGTGGTCCGCTGTCCAGTGGGAGGAACGGCAAACGGCTCGTTCCGCCATTAACCACACATTTTTGGAGGTGCAAACTATGGCTCAGAAGGTTACCGGCTTTATTAAGCTGCAGATTCCTGCCGGCAAAGCTACTCCGGCACCACCTGTTGGTCCAGCTCTTGGTCAGCACGGTGTAAATATTATGGCATTCACAAAAGAGTTCAACGAAAGAACAAAAAATGACATCGGTATGATTATTCCTGTTGTTATTACTGTTTACGCTGACCGCTCTTTCTCCTTTATCACAAAAACTCCACCGGCTGCTGTACTCATCAAAAAAGAGTGCAAAATTGAATCCGGTTCCGGCGTTCCAAACAAGACAAAGGTTGCAAAAATTACAAGAGAGCAGTTGGCCAAAATCGCTGAAATCAAAATGCCAGACCTTAACGCTGCTAACCTGGAATCCGCAATCAGCATGGTTGCTGGTACTGCACGCAGCATGGGTGTTGAGGTAATTGACTAACGCTCTCCAGGTGGGAGGAAAATTCCGTCATTACCACTTATTTGAGAGAGGAGTATAAATTGTAATGAAACAAGGTAAGAAATATACAGACAGCGCTAAACTTGTTGACCGCGCTAGACTGTACGAAGCTAACGAAGCTCTGGATCTGTGCATTCAGACCGCTAAAGCTAAATTTGATGAAACTGTTGAAATCCATGTTCGTCTTGGCGTTGACTCCCGTCACGCTGACCAGCAGGTTCGTGGTGCAGTAGTTCTGCCAAACGGTACCGGTAAAGAAGTTCGCGTTGCAGTATTCTGCAAAGCTGACAAAGAAGAAGCTGCAAAAGCTGCAGGTGCTGAATTTGTTGGTGCTGAAGACCTGATGCAGAAAATCCAGGGCGGCTGGATGGATTTCGATGTTGTTATCGCAAGCCCTGACATGATGGGTCTTGTTGGTCGTCTGGGTAAAGTTCTCGGTCCTCGTGGTCTGATGCCAAACCCAAAAGCTGGTACTGTTACTCCTGATGTTGCTAAAGCAGTTCAGGAAGCTAAAGCTGGTAAAATTGAGTACCGTCTTGACAAAACCAACATCATTCACTGCCCAATCGGCAAAGCTTCCTTCGGCGTTGAAAAACTCCAGGAAAACTTTGACACTCTCATGGGTGCTATCGTTAAAGCTAAACCAGCTGCTGCTAAAGGCCAGTATGTTAAATCCTGCGTAGTTTCCTCTACAATGGGTCCTGGCGTTAAAGTTAACCCAGCTAGATTTGTTTAATTTTAACTTTTTAAACCGTCTTCATCTTCGGATGAGGACGGTTTTTTTCATACAAAAAAGCAGAGCCGTTAAAGGCTCTGCTTTTTTGCTGCATTTCTATCTTTTACGCTGTGATTGGTGAACAGAAAGCCATGTTGGAGTTATACCGTTTTCATATGCCATTTGGGCAATTTTCATTACCTTGTTAAACCCGCTTTCACCCAACGCTTTTACAAAAAAGTACAGGTTTTCTTTCAATGTGTCTATGGTAATGTCTCCTCGTGCCGCCATTCTTGCCGCTGCATCAATGGTGTTTTTTTCTCTTTCAGCCGATGAAACTGTTTTTGTACCGTTGCTTTTTGCTTGCTGCTGTGCAGCCAGATAAGCCAGCTTATCCTTTAACTCTTGTTCGGATGCCGCTGCATTAATTTGTGCCTGAAGCATCATTTGAGCAACACGCTGTTCATATTCCTTTTGCCTTTGGTACTCCTGCAGCATTGCATTTGCAAGCACCTGCTTGTACTGTGCAGCATTCTGTGCCAATGAAATTTCACCGTTGTTGCGCACCGATGCAATATCCCTGTCAATCTGATTAACCGATTGATTATACAGTTTAAGCAGCTCTGTTAGTGTGTTTCCGTACTGAGCATCAAGTCTTATGTTTGAAGATTCAGTCATTCCTCCGTTAAGCCCCTGTGACGCAAGCTGTTGGTTCAAATTTTTCTTGGAAAGCATATTCTGCACATAAGCCTGAGACGCACCATCTTCGTACTGCTGCCACAAGTCACCTTTTTGGCTTTCCAGTTCATCCACAGCATTGTTAACCTGCTTTTCAAAAATATCCGCTTGGTCGTCGTACTGTTCTTCCAATGCGTCAAGATAATCCTGATACGGGTCATCATCAAAGGAATATGCACCTTTGGTTCCTGTTGTGTAAATTTTTTCACCCTCAGAAGAAATGCCATGATAGGTTTCCCCTGTTTCCTTATTGTAATAACCCTTTCCCCAGCCCCCTTCAGATATCATGCGGTTGTTTTCATCTTCGTCCAGTGCTTTTTGGTATGCTTCGGTCATTGTTCCATCGGCATTCCAACGGTCGGGACGGTAGGTTTTGCTGTTAGGGTCTTTTTCAGTTAAGCTTACACCCCCACTTAGCACCTGACTATAATCGTTATTCACCGCTTCAGTACTTTTTGAGTATGTGTTTGCTGTATCTTGTGGAGTTGCTGTGCTGCTTGATTTTTCGTACAGCTTAACTGTACTTCCATTGCTTGCAGTTGAATTTCTTTTACCAACACCTGATGTGCTGCTATTTTTTTTAACATGTCTTTGTTCCGATGGATGTGTATGTCTTCCCATAATTTTTACTTCCTTTCTGTTTCCTCGTCAGTAGGCTCCCTCTGATGAGGGAGCTGTCAGCGAAGCTGACTGAGGGAGAGACTCCCCTGCATAAAGCGTCGTTCCCCCTCAACTTCTTAACCATTCACTATTACCCCAATCCTCTCCAGCTTTTCCTTAGCCTCAAGGTAGAGTGCCTTGTAGTCGGTAGTGTCGGTTATATTCCCCGCTGTTTTGCTAAACCCATTAAGCCCCGATGCTTTTATAATGCTTGGATAATCCTTGTATGCATAGTTAAGGTCAACCAGTGTGTCAATGCCGTTTACCCTACCCGTCCATGTGTACTGCCACATACCGCCCTGTACTGCAGGTTCAGGAACATTTACATGCGCTACCCAACGGTCATAATTTTTCAGCCGTTTGTCAGTCAGCTTGTGTGTAAACCACCCCGCCATGCTGTAAAGCATTACATAATAGCCTGCCGCCTGTACCGTTTCAAGCCATGTAAGGCATATTTCAGCCGCTTCCCTGCTGCTTAAAGCATTTTGACTTGGGTCTTCAAAATCAAACACAATGGGATATTCAAAGCTGTATCCTTTTATTGTCTGAAGAAAATGCTCCGCTTCCTTTTTTGCATCCTCGGGTGTAAGTGCATAGCTGTAATGGTATACACCAAGCGGCAAGCCTGTTTTAACGGCTTCTTTAATGTTCCGTTCCCATTTAAGGTCAACTCCACCCTTATTGTTGTGCGGATAAGTTGCCGTCGCCCTTATCATAGCAAAATCTACCCTATTGTCCGCTGCAACTTTTGCCCATTCAATGTCACCCTGTGCGTAACTTACATCAATTCCGTGCTTCATACTTTTTCACTGTCCTTACTTGGTGTTGTATAGGTCATTGCTCTGCTGCTGTCACAAATACCGCAAGTTGTGGGGTCGGTAACTGCATTAAATACACTTACTCCTGCCGAAAGCAGCACAACAGGATTTTGCACCGCCCTTTTAAGCACCTCGGCTATCGCACCCCATGTGGTCATATCCTCCCAGCTCAGCCCGAAGTATGCCAAAATCGGAACAAACAACGCAGCAGCAATCTGTACCCAAAACACAGGATTTTTAAGTCTTACTTTCCAGTTTATTTTCATTGCATTCTCCCCCTTATCACAAATTATTCAGTATTACTCGTTTTCGTGTCTCATGCTTTATATCATTACAAAAAGTCATTGTCCCGCAAGCATCGTGCATATTCTTCCTTTATTTGTTGAACAGTAATGTGTGTCATATTATTGCGAAAATCGGGATTTTTCTTGCAATGCAGTTCATAACGGTTCACATCATCAAGTATCTGGTCAAAGTGGTCTTTGGTGTGCTTCATGCCATGAAGCATTTCGTCCCCAAAACGCAGAATACGGGTGCGAAAATCCACTGCCGAACGCTCATTAAAAGCCGTTTGCAGGTAATGTACATCACCCTCCAGCTTGTCCACCTTTTCAAGCACCTCACGATTAGCAATTTCCCCAAACCTTTTTGCTATGTAACTCCATGGGTTAATGGGGATTGGCGCAAGCTGCACCAATCCCGTAACAGCAACAAAAACTGCTGCCGTTCCCGTTACAATGTCGTTTATACTCATAGCTTTT